>JAKOQC010000248.1 GCA_029778565.1 bacterium | reverse complement strand
TCATCAAGAAGTTGAACTGCGAAGATGGGCAGTGTGTCTCCTTGCTTTATGTAAAAGTCCATTTCATCACCTCTTTGCTTATCATAATTATAATTTTAACATACCGTTTTTAACCACGTATAAAGTCATATTCAATCCTCATCGTTTGCGAACTTGTTTTAGTTATAGGAGTAGGAAGAACGGTGTGAGCTAATAGATTAAATTTGATGTTGATGTTTTTTAACATTTGCCCCCAGCTGTTCATTGCATATAAATAACGTCCATCGTATGCCAAGCTTATATTTCCTGCCCAGCTTCTGAATTGGTTCGTTTGCAGATGAAATATTATCTGTCCATCTTTCGTTAGTTTATAAAAGTGCTCGCCCCGATAATCCATAGCATATAAATATGTGCCGTCGGACTCTATGTCAACTCCTCCGTAAACCCCCACTGGAATATCTACGTAAATCAAAGGAAGAACGACTGTTCCGTCCATTGTAAGTTTTCTTATGGTGTTAGTCGACAAAGCATATAAATACGTTCCATCACACCCAAAACCATAAACATATTTGTTGTCTGGGTGTATTATTGTTCCAACCTTCTTTGGACCCCAAACTATTCTTCCTTCTAATGTTAGACAATAGGCCATTCCACGATAATCTATGGCGTATAAATATTGTCCATCTGTTGTTAAACCGAATCCAGTATATTCGTTTGTAGAAATGTCGGCTTGCGTGGTTCTTACAACAGTATAATCTTGTTTTGATATAACCTCTATAGTTCCATCATACAGTAGCGAATAAAAATAATCGCCAACACATGCTATTGGAGTCCTAGACTCGATGTTTCTTGAAAGATACGTGCTAATTAAAGATTCATAATAAAGCTGTGGAGTAGTTAAACCACCCCAATATATATGGCTGAACGTCCCATTGCCAGCGTTCGGACCCCAATCGAATACCCAGTGTGCTCTATAAGGATCTCCGTATGACAGCTCTGTATTTAAACTTCCCCTTCTATTATCTGTTCCAGAGTAAGAGCTTTTGTCTGCCCAAGCGATTATTTTGTTCATTTGCCCAGCTGGTAAACCAACGTAATTAAAAATATTTACATCAGATAGCCCAAAATTTTCTGAACTGCTTAAAGAGATATCGTTCATGGTAAAGTTTCCTCTTATGTTAATATTAAAATTTTCGATTCCAAATCCCATGCAAAACAAAGACCACTGATAATCTTCGAGATATTGATATACGTAATCATATATGGTGTTGTGTGTTTCGGTTTCGTATTGTAATTTACCAGAATAAGAATCGAACAGTTTTACTGTTGCCCTACCTTGGACTTTGCTATTTTTTTCGCTTATAACAACATCGCTTGCGTTAAATTTATTTTCTTTATTGTTTTCAATATGCATTTATGTTTTCTCCTTATTATACACGTATAAAATCATATACAATCCTCATTGTTTGATTGCTTGTT
>JAKOQC010000247.1 GCA_029778565.1 bacterium | reverse complement strand
TTTCATTTGCTGCCTTTCGTAACTACTGATTTTTTAGTAGCCTTGCCATACTGTTTTTCGATGTCAGCGAGGGCTGATTTTTCAATAATAATCGTGTCGGCAATCATAATATCATACGCACGCAACTGATTAGGTCGAATTGCCATTACTCCTGGTACATTGGCGAGTGCCAATAAGGTTGGTTCGCTTAGAGCCGAAGCTATAATAATGATGTTTCCTTCGGCATTTAGCTTGTCGATAAGATCGATAACTAAACGGGTCTTTGGCTCTTTTACCTCAAAGTTCTCTATAACAATAACATTCTTTGCTTGAGAAGTAAGTGCCATGCGCACACTGGCTTGTACCATATTTTTTGGCATTTCTTTGGTGTAGTTTTGTTCGCCGTGTGGACCATGAGCAACACCACCACTGCGCCAAATAGGAACTCGTGTAGAGCCAAACCGAGCACGACCAGTACCTTTTTGTCGCCATGGCTTACGTCCACCACCTCTAACTTCGGCACGAGTTAGGGTTTTGGCACTAGCATGACGAAGATTGGCATTTGCTCGTACTATAGCTTGTTGCAAAGTTGCATCGGTAACTTCTACTTCAAACACTGTTTTTGGCAGTTGAGTTTCGGCAGCTTTTGTACCGGTCTTAGAAAAGGTAGCAACTTTCATTATGCGATCCCCCATATTCGTACAATTGATTTTTTCGGACCAGGAATTGCACCCTTAATTCCAATAATATTGTTCTTAGTGTCTACATGTGCGACGGTAAGGTTTTTGGTAGTAACCTGAGCATTACCCATGTGGCCAGCCATTTTTTGACCTTTAAAAACATGTTGCGGATAACCAGCACCAATCGATCCTGGAGCTCGGTAATTGTGGCTACCATGTGTTTTAGGGCCACGAGCAAAGTTATGACGCTTAATGGTTCCGGCAAAGCCTTTTCCTTTAGAAACACCGCTTACTGTTATGGTGTCGCCAACAGAGAAAACTTCGGCAGTAATATTATCGCCCACTTTCGGCATTTCGTCTTCGCCTTCAATTCTAAATTCACCGAGAGTCTTAGGAGTAGCGCCGCTTTTCTTTACGTGTCCGGCTTGTGGCTTGGCAATTTTTTTAGCTTCACCAAAACCAAGCTGTACAGCATTATAGCCATCAGTTTCGTCGGTCTTTACCTGAGTCACCACACAAGGCCCAGCCGAAAGCAAGGTAACAGGAATAACTGCTCCCTTTTCTGAGAACACTTGAGTCATACCAATTTTTTGAGCGATTAATGCTTTCATAAAATAAATTTAAAAAATAATATCTGAACACTTGATGGTTTCGGCTTGTGCCGACCTTTCCTATGTTCAGCTGGGGTGACTTGATATGCAAAAACTTTTCTAGAAGAGTTTTTTAAGTCGTTAGCAAGTGTATCAGAAAACCACCTGATATGTCAACCCAAACTAAAGCTGAATTGTAATGCCCAGACCATAGAGGCCAAAAAGCGCACCAACTACAAGTAATGCATATTCTATTTTTCTATCAATCCTCAAAAAATCTAGCTGAGAAAAACCAAAACCGAGTATCAGACCCGCAGGCAACAAGCGATGTCCACCAAAACTTATCCAAAGAGTGCCCAATAACAGATAAAGTGCTGCTTTTACTAGAAAAACAAAGTCTTGAGCAATAGAGCGTTTTGGTCTTTTTGTGCTCATTTTCTAAATCGAGATCGAATCTGAAACAAGAAGTAAAATCCAATAATAGCCGAGATTATCGCACCTATTACGTTAAGATTGAGTAAATTACCAACAATTGCAACTACCTCGGCATAAAAAGCAAAATCCCAGCCCAATAATTTTTTGTGCTTTAAACCAGGGATAGAAATAAGCAATAAGATTCCTTCGGCTGCTAAGAATACAATTCCAAAGCCTATTGTCGAAAAGAAGCTAAATGCGCCAGTAGAAGCGGCAACTCCCGAGAAGACGGCGCCTAGTCCGAGTAACGTCAGTAGCCCAAAACCACGAATAATCACGCCAATTAGCGCAAATACCCAAACCCACTCTGCTACCCAATCTTTTACAGATTTTGGTAACTGGAGTGGGCCTTTTTCACCAAAAACGTTATCGAGAGCACTCATTACTCCGGTTGAGTTTTTGCTGTTCCAAGTATAGGTTTTTGAGCTTTGTTTGCGTTTGGGCATTTGTTTTTAGTTTTCTGAAAGTACAGACGGTGTCTGTTACTTGCTTAAGAGACTACTTGATAATGTTGATGCCACCGATAATTGGTAGTGGAACCATTTTTTTGTTTACTACGTTTACAATACCAAGGATAGAAAGAACAAAGGTTCCAATCCATACCAACCAAATTAACATAGCGAATAGACCAAAGAAGCCAAGACCTCCCATGAGTGCTACAAAACCAATTACCCATTGTAATAATACCAATACAATTTCGAGCCCAAAAAGAGTAACACCTTGTTTGGCATGATATTGTGCAAACTTAGAGTCTTTTGCAGCTAGTAGTGGTACGAGGCATAGAATTCCTAGATATGCCAACACACCCATGAGTGTATCGTTTGAATCATTACTTGTTGTTGCTACTGGTTTTTTATCTTCTGGCATTTTGTCTCCTTATTTAATTGAAGTTTTTAACTTACACACATTGTAATACAGCTTAAGAATAAAGCGCAAGCTTTTGTGCTGTGTGCAGCAAAAAAAACATTGACACAACCAGTTTTTAAGGGTTAGTATTAAACCTATCGCTGCAAAGGCGCAACGATGCACATTTACCCATCCGCTGTCACTCACTTGCATAGAGGGAGGAAGAGTGACGCCATCTCAAAAGCCCCCAACAGAAGAACAGGTAAACATGGTGCTTGAGTATGCCATGTTCTACCCGACAGAGAAAGCAGGTTCAACCAAGAAACGCAGAACGGTAATGCTCATCAGCATGCCGGTCTGTCCAAAGACCAAGAGCGGGTTTACCGATACCATCGAGGGGTACCTCGATCGCAACGGTATCACGGTTATTCGACTTAGCAATACCGTTGTGACCGTCGTTCCCGACACGAAGTTCGTCGAAGGGCAGATCTCTGCCATTCTCGATTCGGTCGCTCGTTATCGCGGTCTTGAACCCACACAGCTCGAGAGACGACGCCTGAGTGGCAGTTCTGCAGCTTCGTTGCGAAGCTTCTTTCAGAAGCAACTTCCCGAGCTGTATCGCCGTCTGCAGGCAAAGACCGCTCCGTCTGGGCTGGTCATCGGTAGTAGCGGATAATCCCCTCAAGTTCGCCGTCGAGATTGGAGCTCGACACATCCTCGTCTGCCACCCGCAGACGAGGTTTTTCTTTATATCTGCCTACTTGCATATACACCTATTGCTTGGTACAATCCTATTTCGTTGTACCTCTATTCTCTCCGACAAGAAAGGTCATTCCAGATGGATCATCCTTTTCCAAGCGACCCAGATATTGGCCGTCTCGAAGTGATTACTGGCAGAATTGATCAAGTAACCTACATTCAGTTAATGAAGTGCTTACGAACCTCAGAAATCGCTTGGGCCATTGCCGCCACACGTGGCTTGGGTGATTGGACATGGCAAGAAGAACCATTTTTAATTGAGCTTTCTTCGCCTCGAGCGGTGAGGAGATTCAATCAGATTTTGCATTTTCACTCTCCTCGTATTCCTATGTCAGAAACGCGATTTCGCGAGCCAGAATGTAGTAGTGATGAACTGCTTGAACGAGTAATTACTTTCTTAGCACGACCCACTCTACCGAGTTTTTTGCGACCCTACTCACTCGAGATTGATATGGCTCACATTAAAGATGAAGACCCATACAAAGTTGCTAATTTACTCTTTACTGCTGGTCTTAACGACCGCTACATTGTCGAGCACTTAACCCCAATCCCCAGCTAACGCTGGGGTATTTTAATACAGACACCTTCAAGTTGCTTTTTCTATATAAACCGATAAAATAAGTAGTAAATATTATTTAGGAGGATTTATGCCAGAACCAGTACCAAGTGGAGAACCAAAAGATGAGTTTAAACCAGCCGTTGATCCAAGTGAATTAAAAGGAGATGACAGTGAGGCTGCAAAAACTGTCTTGGACTTCCTAGAAACTGATGAAGAATATGCTAAAAAAGAAAATGCCTTTGTTGAAAACCCCGTTGCTAAATACCTAGCTGACATTGCTGACCCTAACGATCGAATTGTCGCATGTGGAAAAATGGTACGTGCTATGGATCAGTATAATTCGGCTGTAGGTAGTAGAGACAATGACCATTTACTCAAAAATAATAGAGCTGAGTTTCATCGATCAACAAATGCTTTTATTGCTGACAGAGTGCTGAAGCAAACTTTGTTTGAAACAGCTATGCAGCTAGCAGAATAAGTTCAACAGATCAAAAAACCCCTCTACAGGGGTTTTTTGATGAGTACTCAAACAACATTACATCTTTATTTCAATGTCTACACCGGCTGGCAAGCTAAGATTCATAAGGTTATCAATTGTCTTAGGTGTTGGCTCGGTAATATCAATAAGACGTTTGTGAGTACGCATTTCAAACTGCTCTCGTGAGGTCTTATAGATGTGTGGGCTCTTATTAACAGTGTACTTCTTCTTATCGGTAGGTAGTGGAATAGGCCCGGCTACATTCGCACCCGTACGAATAGCGGTGTCGATAATTTGCTTTGTCGACTGGTCCATTACTTTATTATCATAAGCTTTTAGCTTAATGCGGATGCGTTGTTTGGTTGGTGCGTCGGGCATAGTATTTGTATTCTACTACTTGATAATCTTAGTTACAACACCAGCGCCAACAGTCTTACCACCTTCGCGAATAGCAAATCGTAGACCATCTTCCATAGCGATTGGAGCAAGAAGTTTTACTTTTACAGAGATGTTATCACCAGGCATTACCATTTCGGTACCTTCTGGAAGTTCTACTTCACCAGTAACATCGGTTGTACGGAAGTAAAATTGTGGTTTGTAGCCCTTAAAGAATGGAGTGTGACGTCCGCCTTCTTCTTTTTTAAGAACATACACTTCACATTCAAACTCGGTGTGAGGAGTAATACTGCCTGGTTTGGCAAGTACTTGACCACGTTCAATATCATCGCGTTCAATACCACGAAGCAAGATACCTACGTTATCACCAGCTTGACCTTCGTCGAGCATTTTCTTAAACATTTCTACACCAGTTACTACGGTTTTAGAAGTGTCTTTAATACCAACAATTTCTACTTCGTCGTTAATATTTACTTTACCTTGTTCGATACGACCGGTAGCAACGGTACCTCGACCCTTAATAGAGAAAACGTCTTCGATTGGCATAAGGAATGGCTTGTCAAGATCGCGCTTTGGTTCTGGAATGTATTCATCCATAGCTTTTACAAGCTCCATAATAGCATCTTCTGATGCAGCATCACCTTCTAAAGCCTTAAGAGCTGAACCCTTAACAATAGGAGCATCTTTGTCGAAGTCATACTTTTCTAAGAGTTCGCGAATTTCAACTTCAACGAGTTCTGCAAGTTCTGGGTCGGCCATATCCATCTTGTTCATGAAAACTAAGATTTTTGGTACACCAACCTGCTTAGCAAGCAATACGTGCTCGCGGGTTTGTGGCATAGGACCATCAGCAGCACTTACTACCAAAATAGCACCGTCTACCTGAGCAGCACCGGTAATCATGTTCTTAACATAGTCGGCGTGACCTGGCATATCAACGTGAGCATAGTGACGCTTTTCACTTTCGTACTCTTGGTGAGAAGTAGCGATAGTAATACCGCGTTCTTTTTCTTCTGGAGCCTTGTCGATTTCGTCGTACTTAATTGGTTTGTTTACATCGCTTGGTAATTTCTTTGCCAATACGTGCGTAATAGCTGCAGTTAAGGTAGTTTTACCGTGGTCAACGTGACCCATAGTACCTACATTAACGTGTGGTTTGTCGCGCTTAAAATCTGCCATTATTTCTCCTTATTTTCTTAATTTATTAATAAATTATTTTAGACAATAAAAAATCGCCTTGGAATAGCTTGTATTTAGTATAGCTAATCTCTCTCGGTTTGTAAAGTGTTTTTATATGAAAAAAGACCCTTGATAAACAAAGGTCTATACTACAGTTCATCTTCGGTCCAAACGTCAGAGCCACTTTCAGACTCGTCCGAAAAGGAACCTTCGGTATCGAACATATAATAACCCTTTACACCGACAATGCACCCAGTGATGAAAAACATAATTGTACGGAAAAGGATTGTACTATCTCCAGAAATTAACCAAGCGATAATACCCACAGAAATTACTAGGCCAAAACATGCAACAGCAATAACAAATACAGCATATTTTAGGCGCTCTACGATTTCTTCGAGGTACATTCCGTCGTCCATACTGCCTCCTAGAATTGCAGGTCTTGGACGGTATTATTCTACCATATAAAGACAAAAATTCATAAAAAAATCCTACCTTATGCCAGGTAGGAGAATGGTTATTCAGACGGGGCATCCTCTTGCGAATCGTCTTTAGAGAGATGCTCGACCACCTTACCAAGATGTTGAGTAAGAACAGTTGGATCAACACCAGCTTGCTGGCTGGCTTGCAAAATAGATTGAACTTTACGCTGCTCGTCAGCTAATTCTTGCGCTGACTTTACCGGCAGATCGGGCTCTTTCTGTACTGGCTTCTCTCGCCGTGTTAGTGGCCGAGAACGCCAATCATCGTCCGAAACTTGCCTGGCTTCCTGATCCGGCTCATCGCTCATGCGAGACTCCTTTTTTTCTTGCCGGTGGCTGTTCGTCGGGTTACTCCGCCCGCTTCTTGCACCAACCCAGGAAGGCAAGAATTACTATACGCCGTTTTTTTGTTTTTACAAGCACAACCAAAAAAGACCCTGATAATGGGTCTTTTTTGGCTACAGTAATATATTAGCTAGCGCGAGTTGATGCGTCGCCAGATTCTCTTGCGGCGGTGTATTTGCCTTTTAGCTCTTCGGCTACGTTACCCGGCACTTCAGCGTAGTGATCGAATTCCATAGCATAGCTGGCCCGACCCTGAGTAAGACTGCGCAAACTTGTAGCATAGCCAAACATTTCGGCAAGTGGCACAAAACAGCGAATAACCTTTGCGCCAGAGCGGTCTTCCATTTCGTCAATGCGGCCACGCTTGGCGTTAATATCGCCAATAACATCACCCATTGATTCTTCTGGAGTAGTAATTTCTACCTTCATTATTGGTTCCATAATAACTGGCTGGGCTTTCTTAACCCCTTCTTGCAAAGCCATAGAAGCAGCAATTTTAAAGGCAACTTCACTACTATCTACTTCGTGATAACTACCGTCGTAGAGCTTGGCATGAATATCTACTACTGGATAACCAGCAATAACCCCATTACTCATAGCCTCAATAATTCCCTGCTCTACTGGCTTGATATATTCTTTTGGTACCACACCACCAACAATGGCATTTTCGAATTCAAAGATCTTACCTTTTTCATCATCATCGGTTTTTACGAGCGGGCTAAGCTCGAGCCAGACATGACCAAACTGACCACGACCACCACTTTGGCGAACAAATTTACCTTCTACCTGAGTAGTACCTTTAATAGTTTCCCTAAAGGCCACTTGTGGTCGACCAACGTTGGCTTCTACCTTAAACTCGCGCTTCATTCTATCGACAATAACTTCTAGGTGAAGCTCGCCCATACCGTCAATAATGGTCTGACCACTATCTTCGTCGGTATGCACTCTAAAGGTAGGGTCTTCTTCGGCAAGACGGCCAAGCGCAATACTCATCTTTTCTTGGTCGGCCTTGGTCTTTGGCTCGATAGCAATACTAATAACTGGTTCTGGAAAAGTAATACTTTCTAATACCATGTTATGAGCAGGGTCGCATAGAGTATTACCAGTAATAGTGGCTTTTAAGCCAACTGCTGCGGCAATTTCGCCGGCATATACTTCGTCTACTTCTTCGCGATTGTTAGCATGCATACGTACAATACGACCAATGCGCTCTTTCTCGCCGGTACTACTATTCAGTACATAACTACCGGTTTTAACCGAGCCAGAATAGACACGGAAGAAAGCCAATTTACCTACAAATGGGTCGGTGGCAATTTTAAAGGCTAGCGCGGTAAATGGTGCAGAATCGCTCACTTCTAATAGCTTTTCTTCGCCTGTCTTGTTATCAATTGCTAGTGGTGGAGTAATATCGAGCGGACTTGGTAAGTACTCGGTGATAATATCGAGGAGTTTTTCGACAATTACGCCGCGTCCATCACCACCTGAGACAATAAAGAAATCACCTTGCAATACTGATTTGCGAATACAGCTTTTTATTTCGTCTTCGCTCAGCTCGGTACCTTCGAGATATTTTTCCATTACGGCATCGTCAGCTTCTACAGCAGCTTCAATAAGGTGTTGACGATATTTCTCAGCCTTTTCTTTCATATCGGCAGGAATTTCGCCCTCAACAAGTTCTTTGTCGGTATAGTCTTTATAGGTATAGGCCTTCATAGAAACAAGGTCAACTACGCCATGAATTTCTTGCTCGAAACCAATTGGTAAATGTATAGGATAGGCATGTTTGGTAAGGCGTTCGTGAATGCTTTCGAGAGATTTATAAAAATCACCACCTGTAGAGTTGATTTTATTAATAAAACAAATTCGTGGCACGCCATACTTGTCAGCCTGACGCCAAACCGTTTCTGACTGTGGCTCTACACCCATTTTGCCATCAAACACTGTTACGGCACCATCAAGCACACGTAAAGAGCGCTCTACTTCTACAGTAAAGTCGATGTGACCAGGGGTGTCGATAATGTTAATACGCTTGTTATTCCAGAAGCACGTAGTAGCGGCAGAGGTAATAGTAATACCGCGTTCGCGTTCTTGCTCCATCCAGTCCATAGTGGCTTCACCTTCGTGAACTTCACCAATTTTATGCACCTTACCAGTACGATAAAGTACGCCCTCGGTTACCGTGGTTTTACCGGCATCGATGTGGGCAATAATACCAATATTTCTGGTGTCTTCTAAACTATAATCGCGCGCCATGGGGTTTGTATTCTCTCCTTCTAATTTATTGCAAAATGAAAAAAGCGCCAAATACGGCTATTTCTGAATAATTGTAGCAGATTGTATACACTCTGGCAATATTTGTGAGTATAACAATTGGTTGACACCATCTAGTTAAAGCTTGTAGAATTTCATCTAGTCTTATCTGACAATGTCTTAGGTTGTACCAAAGTCCTACCGCCCAATTGAGAGGTGAGATGTGATGAACGCCGGATACACCCTTTTACTTCTTCTTGCTGCTGTACTAATTGCTATCGGGTTTGTCTTTATCTACGCTTGGCGCAAATCACCAAGCGATTATGAAGGGGCTAGCTCGGCCGAGATGGCCAAGTACCTACGCAGGAGTGACAGAAATGCTCTACTCGGGGTATTGTTTGTTTTTTGGAGTGTTGCGACAGCTATTATTACCTACTGTATTCTTAATATTCGCTCTGGTTAACACCAGGGCGTTTTTTCTTGACAAATTTACCTAGTAAGTGTATATTTACATAGTCTTAACGCACCCCCGAAAGGCAATGTTATGGATGAGAGACTCGTTGCAGCCCTCCCGTGGTTGCTCGAAATTGCCAAGAAAGATGAGTTTCCTGAATCTGTTTTTGCCGCTGAATCGATTATTGATGTACTGTACCAAATTGCCGAGGCAAATGGTGATAGCGACCCAGAAACATCTCAACCTGTTCTCGAAAAGCTCACCGAGCTTGGTGTAAATTACGAACATATTCTTCGCCTTCATACAAAGCCGCTGAGAGATCAGCTCAATACTCGGCTCGAAAATGCAGACAAGAGTTTACAAGACCTTTGGTTTGCACTTTGCATGATTACTGCCCCCGGGCTGGCAGCAAGAAATGAAGAAGTAATTTGTGCAGAGTGGTCATTCTGGATCGACCATAACCCGGCAGACATGGTAGAGTTTCCTGCGGAGAGATTCGCTCTGATGCCCAGCATTCCCTACCCCATTCTCAACCTGCTTCTTACCCACTATGGCCCAGGTGCATTCAATCTGGACAAGTTGTTTGAAGAGGTAGAATATCAGCTAAAGGTAACGTTTGCACGTTACAGAGATCTGTTTGTTATCCAAAAGCTCACTACTACCCCCAACTAAGGTTGGGGTTTTTATTTATAGGTAAGTTCTACAAAGAATCGCTCTGTTGATTCTTTGGCTAGTTGTGCCAACTCGGGCATGCTAGCCATGTACGGCGGGTGGCCAAATTCTTCTTGCCAGGCCCAAGAGGCCATACCAGGCTTTTTGGTTGGCTTAATCTCTCCATATGGATTTTTACCATAGAATAAATGAAACAATATCTGGCTAACCGGCTCGCCAGACTCATAAATTGTAATATAGCCATCACCCTTGTGAGTAAGCTCGCATTGCAAACCAGTCTTTTCTTTTAACTCTCTATGGGCAGCCTCTGAGATTGTTTCACCCAAGTGCACTTTGCCATATACAAACCCAACTTGGTTTATTAACGGCTGGCGAGCTCGTTTATATACCAGCCATTGCCCTTTTTCGTTCTGACAAGTGACAAGTGTAACGATATTGGGTTGCTTACGTGGTTTGTACGTCTCGAGGCTTAAGTTATCAGCAAACTGTTTACCTTCGGCGCTGAGTAAATACAATCCTTCATCATTTTTTACTACCAAACCCTCGCGCATAAGAGCTTTAAGGTGATACATAAAGTGGTTACTTTCTATATTGCTTGGTTTTAGCTTACTAAAACGCAAATATGGATGGGTAATTAATTTAGCAAGAATCTGTTTTTGAATATGATGTGTCATTACTAATTACTATATATCCACAGATTATTTGAGTCAATTTGTTGCTGGGGTAAATAATTTTGAGTAAAAATATCTAGACTAGATAAAGTTTTGAGGTAAATATAATGTGGAAAAGTACCTTAACAACCAAAGGAGTACGTAATGGGGCACTATTACAGTGAGATGCACGTGCCAACTCCACAAGAAACATATCTAGAAAAAGTTAAACAAGCCCGGCTAGAGTTAGGGTTTAAAGATTACGATATAGATTATAGACACTGGTTTGTTTGTGGCCATTGTGGCTGTATGGTTTTACTTCTTAGAACACATCTGCAAAATTGTCAGTCTATTAGTAAAAAGAAGCGATTGCGGTTTTTCAATTCTATTGAGGCGGCAAAGTATCAGATTATTGCTTCACTAGCCACGAAAGTAGCTACTAATATGGAAAGTGATGAACTTAGTCGGAGTAGCCTACTGGATGAATGTACGCAGGCAGGTATTTGTGCGTTGGCCTTTGATATGGCTATTGGCGACTTGAAAAGTGAGCATATCATCACAAATTATATTGATCGATCGTTAAGTTTTGAGCAAAGACAATACCGTGACGAAAGTTTCATCTTCTGTGAGGTGCGCTCATGAAGAATAGATCAAAAACACCAGAACAAGCTATGCAGGCTATAATTACTGGTTTTGTAAAAACCAAGCAAACCGATAAAGGTGTTCGACAAGCCCAAAAGAGGCACCAAAAGGCTGAACATAACCTACGTGAAGCAGTGAATGCCTACAATCTGGCAATTGCCGAGCAGATTATTGCTGCCCTCATATCTGAAGGCCTTGGTCTATGCGAGCAAAGATTCTCGAGCAATAAATTCCATATAGTAACCGAGGCTGAGTTAATGGGTGTTGTTCTTACTGGCACCAGAACAACTGGCGACCATTACTACGAGCGTGATGAACATTACGTAGAGACCTACTTAAAGTGTAAAACCTGTCGCGACAAAATGAACTTGCGCAGAGGTTATGATAGTCTGGTTGAATTAGATGTAAGAGCAAATTGGATAAAAAAGTTAAAAGAGAAATTTATCGATCTATACAGTATTGGTTATGTTAAAGACATCCTCGAATGGGCAGCCGAAAGAGGTATTACTGCTCTACCTATAACTAGACAATACAGCCAAGGTGAACACTTTCGACTTGGGGATTCTGTTCTTTCTTACAAACCCTATAATCACTGGGGTTATTACTAACTATCCCGATCGGCAATGATCGGGATTTTTTATTGTAATTGTGAATTATTTATGGTATTATATTTTAGTTTTGAGACTTCTACCACGGAGGGCACATGGAGACTCAAGAAGGAATAAGTAGAAGAGATGCACCATTTGGTGAATTCGCATTCGAAATAGTCAAAACCTATCTTATCTTTTTAGGTATTCTTACTATTCTTTCTATTTTGACAGGTGTTATCTTTTTAGAGGCCCGTGTGGTTTCTGTGCTGTTTGGCGGTACAATCTATTACTTGATTACCGCACTAAGCAAAGGAAAATTGGGCTATGGTTTTCGAGGCTGGAGTAACATCCGTGTAGATACTCAGCCCAAAATCGTTACTGCTATACTATGTTGGCCCATCTTTCTAATTTGGATTGTGAGCTGGCCTATGAGAAAGATATATCAAATTATTAGTCGAAAGTACTCCGATACTCCCGATCAGCAATGATCGGGTTTTTATTTACTAAAAAACCACCTTTTGATGGGTGGTTTTTTAGTTTGCCTGCTTAGTAGCGAGCGAAGTGGGCAAAAGCCTTGTTGGCTTCGGCCATCTGGTGAGCATCTTGTTTTTTCTTAATTGCATCACCTTCGTTATTGGCTGCGGCAATCAGTTCGGCTGAGAGTTTTTTATCGAAGCTCTTGCCAGATTTATTACGAGCACTATCGAGTATCCAGGTAAGTGCGTAGTGAGTTTTTCTATCCCCCCTTACTTCCATAGGTACTTGGTAGTTGGCACCACCAATACGTTTACTCTTTACCATTACTGCAGGACTAACGTTCTTTACCGCCAACTCGAGAATTTCTACGGGTTCTTTTTTGCTTTTTACAGCAGCAGTTTCGATGGCAGAATAAACAAGACCTTCGGCAAGACGTTTTTTACCATTCTTCATAACCTTATTGATGGTTTTTTGTACTAACACGCTCTGATACTTCGTATCGGCAGGTATTACCCTCTTAAGAGATTTGGTAGTTTTTCTTGGCATTATTCGCTCTTTCCGCCTTTTTCTAGCTTGGTACCATATTTACTACGGCCCTGTTTGCGATCTGATACTCCACCGGTGTCGAGCGCACCACGTACCACGTGGTAACGCACACCAGGTAAATCTTTTACACGACCACCACGAATCAACACAACTGAGTGTTCTTGCAGGTTGTGGCCTTCGCCGCCAATGTAGGCAGTTACTTCCATCCCATTTGTAAGACGCACACGAGCAACTTTACGCAACGCTGAGTTTGGTTTCTTTGGTGTTTGGGTAAACACTTTAGTACAAACCCCACGTTTGAGAGGCGAGTTCATGCTAGTAGAGCGAACTTTAAGTGCGTTAAAGCTCTTCCCTAGGGCTGGTGCCTTAGTTTTCTTTACTTTGCGAACTCGTGGTTTGCGAATTAATTGATTGATTGTTGGCATAACAAAAGTATTCTATCAGATTCTTACCTGTTAATCAAGCCTTATCTTCGTCGCCGCGAAAACCAGTACCGACAGGAATTAACCGACCGATAATAACGTTTTCTTTAAGACCATGTAGTTTATCTACTTTACCGCGCATAGCTCCAGAAATAAGCACTTTGGTGGTTTCTTGGAAGCTTGCTGCAGATAGCCAGCTATCTGAGCTAGTAGAAATCTTGGTAATTGGCATTAAGAGTTTTTCGTAGGTTGCAGGCTTGCCTTTGTTTTCTTTGGCGCGGGTATTTTCTTCGTTAAGGGTAGTAGTAGAGACAATATCGCCAGAGATAAACTCGGTGTCATTTGGCTCTTCAATGCGTACACGACTAAACATTTGTCGAATGATTACCTCAATGTGTTTAGCAGCAATTGTCTGACCTTGGCTTAAGTAAATAGCTTGTACTTCGTCGATAATGTAGCGCTGTACAGCTTCTTCGCCACTCAGCAAGAGCATATCTTGCAAGTTAACCGAACCCTCGGTAAGACGCTGACCCACACTAACAGTATCGCCATTTTTAACCTCAAGAGTGGTGTATTCACTTACAGTGTACTCGCGCATATTACCGCCTTCGTGTACAAGTGTAATACCGTCTTTGCTAACTTTTACAGTACCATTACCACCAGCTTTGATAGTCTTTTTGCCATCTGCAGATTTTGCCATAACAGCACTGCGTTTTACGCTCTCGCCAGTCTTTACTGTTGGCTTCATACCTTTTAGCTCGTACTCAGTAACTTTTTGGTTAAGTGGAATTACCGAGATAAGTTGCTTGTTGTCTTTTTTCGTAATCTTAACAGTACCTTCAATGTCAGCTAAAATGGCTTGACCCTTTGGTGCACGAGCTTCAAAAATTTCTTCTACACGTGGCAAACCTTGTGTAATATCGCCACCAACACCAGTTGAGTGTTTGGTATCCATGGTTAGCTGGGTACCTGGCTCACCAATACTCTGAGCAGCCACAATACCAACTGCTTCACCCATTTCGATAGGTGTACCTTTAGCTAGATCGAGACCGTAACAGCGTTGGCAAAGACCCCAGGTGCTTTTACATTTTAGAATCGAGCGAATGTGTACAGCTTCGATTTCGAGCTGATCAATAAGCTTGGCTGAATCATCATCAATAATACTGCCGGCTTTTACAATCACTTCATTCGTCTTTGGATGTAACACTTTTTTCATTGCAGTACGACCAGCTATCCAGGCACTTAGGCCCTCTTCGCCAGTTGCCAAAGCTTCGCTACGGGTCATAATGTAGCCTTCTTTATCACCACAATCTGGTTCGGTAATAACTACGTCTTGCGCAACATCAACCAAACGACGTGTTAAGTATCCTGACTCTGAGGTTCGCAAAGCGGTATCGGTAAGACCTTTACGCGCACCGTGAGTAGAAATAAAGTACTCTAGCACACCCAGACCGTCTTTGTAGTTTGATTTTACTGGCAACTCAATAATTCGACCGGTAGGTGAAAGCATAAGCCCGAGCATACCACTCATCTTATTTATCTGACCAATACTAGCACGTGCACCAGATTGTAAATCGTCATACAGGGTAGAATCTGAGTTTAATAGGGTGTCTTCTAGTTCAGCTTCAACTTCTTCACCGGTTTTCTTCCATATATCAACGGTGTGAGCGCGACGCTCTTCGTTGGTAATTAACCCTTGTTGGTATTGATTAACGTATTCAATAGTCTTAGCTTCTGCAGCAGCAACCAATTTATCTCGATTGGCAGGAATAACGAGGTCGTCCATACCGATTGAAATACCAGAGCTGGTAGCATATCGGAAACCGAGGTTTTTAATAGCATCGGCTAAGTCAGCAGTTGCTTCTTGACCTTTTGTGGTAAACACTTGGGCCATAATTCGTTTTAGTTTGCTCTTGTTAACAGTTTCGTTAACAAAATCAATTTCTGGTGGCAAAATTTCATTAAAGAGTAAGCGGCCAGGAGTGGTTTCGATAATACCACTTTCTAGTCGAACTTTAATTTTTGCTCGCAAGTCTACACATTTTTCTTGGTATGCCATAATGGCTTCATCGGTATTACTAAAGACTTTACCAGCGCCCAAACCTTCTTTAATTTCACTGGTTAAGAAGTAACAACCCAGCACAATATCTTGGCTTGGATTAACTACTGGCTCGCCACTACTTGGTTTGAGCAAGTTAATCTTAGAAAGCATAATATTCTTGGCTTCAGCCTGAGCAGCTTCTGAAAGTGGAACATGTACGGCCATTTGGTCACCATCGAAGTCGGCATTAAAAGCAGTACATACCATTGGGTGAAGCTGAATTGCTTTACCTTCTATTAGAACTGGTTTAAAGGCTTGGATACCAAGGCGGTGCAAGGTAGGTGCGCGATTAAGCAGTACGTATTTGCCAGAAATAACTTCTTCGAGCGTATCCCATACTTCGGTGCGAGCACGTTCTATCATTCTACTGGCACTTTTTACGTTATGAGCAATGCCTTTTTCAATAAGCTGGCCAATAACGAATGGTTTAAACAATTCAAGAGCCATCATCTTTGGCAGACCACATTGGTCTAGCTTAAGGTGAGGACCAATAACGATTACTGATCGACCTGAATAGTCTACCCGCTTACCAAGCAAGTTTTGACGGAACCGTCCTTGTTTACCTTTAAGTAAGTCTGTAAGACTTTTAAGTTTCTTACGACTACCAGCTGCAGAAACTGCACGATCGCGTCGGGCGTTATTATCAATAAGCGCATCTACTGCTTCTTGCAACATACGTTTTTCGTTACGACAGATTACTTCTGGAGCTTGCAGGTTGTAGAGTTTCTTAAGACGATTGTTTCGGTTAATCACTCGTCGGTAAAGATCGTTAAGGTCTGAAGCAGCAAAACGACCACCGTCTAGCTGTACCATTGGTCGCAAGTCTGGTGGAATTACTGGTACATTTGTCATAATCATAGATTCTGGACGAATACCAGCTTGTTCCATACCTTCAATTAGCTTAAGACGCTTGAGGGCTTTTTTCTTCTTTTGTCCTTGTGCTTCTTCTGATTCTTTGCGAAGATCTTTTACTAATTTCTTAAGGTCTATTTCTTCTAAGAGTAATTGCAGAGCTTCAGCACCAATACCGGCCTTAAATACTTGACCAAATTTCATATTCAGTTCGCGGTAACGGCCTTCTGGTAATAACTGATACTTCGCAAGATTGCTAAGATCGGTCTTGGCATTGGTATAGTTGGTTTCTAGATCGGTAAGCTCTTTGGTAGCTTCTTCTGAGATTTCAGCATTTTTAGCATCTTTAATTTGATGTTTTTGCAAAATATCTTTGCGTTTGGTATTAAAATCACGATCGAGCTCTTCGAGGGCTTCTGTTTTAAGTTTTTCATCAACATCAGTAACGATAAAGTTAGCAAAATACACAACTCGCTCAAGATCGCGAATACCTACGTTTAGTACAAGACTAATTGGGCTTGGTGTGCCGCGTAAGAACCAGATGTGTGCTACTGGAACAGATAGTGCAATATGTCCCATTCGTTCGCGTCGAACAATTGCGCGAGTTACCAAAACGCCACATTTGTCACATACAATCCCTTTGTAACGAATACCCTTGTATTTGCCGCAGTAACATTGCCAGTCTTTGGTAGGACCAAAGATTTTTTCACAGAATAGTCCGTCTTTTTCTGGTTTTTGTGTACGGTAATTGATGGTTTCTGGCTTAATTACTTCACCATGTGACCAGTCTAGAATATGATCCGAGCTGGCTACGCCAAGGCGAATACCATCGAAGTCGATAATTTGTTGTTCGTGAATAAGTGTGTCTCTATCCATTTTTATACCTCTTCCGATTCTATATCTTTGGTTAATTCTGCTTCTGCTAATGCGGCGAAGTCATCTTCAGCTCCGGCATCTGTTAAATCAACAATTGCCTCACCTTCGGCAGCTGCCTCACCCACTAAAAGTTCTTCATCGGCCAAATCTTTCACTTCAGCGGCAGTTTCGGCTGCTAATACTTCTTCGGCATCAATACTGGTAGCAAGCTTACTGCGTTCGAGATCTACTGCCAAGCCAAGACTTTGCAATTCTTTTACTAACACATTAAAGCTTTCTGGTACACGTGGTCCTTTAATTTCTTCACCTTTAATGATTGACTCATAGGCTTTCGAACGGCCAATTACATCGTCTGACTTAATAGTAAGAATTTCTTGCAAGGTGTTAGCAGCACCATAGGCTTCAAGTGCCCATACTTCCATTTCACCAAATCGCTGTCCACCCATTTGAGCTTTACCACCAAGTGGTTGCTGGGTAACCATAGCGTATGGACCAGTTGAGCGAGCGTGAATCTTATCATCAACCATATGTTGAAGCTTCAGCATATACTTTACCCCAACGGTAGTTTTGTGAGTTAGTGGCTCGCCAGTAAAGCCATCATAAAGCTGCGCTTTACCATCTTCTGGTAAACCGGCTTTTTTGAGTTCGGCTTTAATTTGGTCTATCTTTACCCCATTAAATACTGGGCTGGCAATCTTATAGCCAAGTGCTTGAGCGGCCCAACCTAGATGAGTTTCGAGAATCTGACCGAGGTTCATACGAGTACCCACACCCAAAGTGTTAAGCACAATATCTACAGGAGTACCATCTTCTAGGTATGGCATGTCTTCGACTGGCATAATCTTTGAAATAACACCCTTATCACCGTGTCGTCCAGCCATTTTGTCACCCACTTGAATTTTGCGAAGTTCGGCAACGGCCACGTAAATTTGGGTCATACAGCCAGCAGGCAAATCATCACCAGCTTCTCGGCTTAAGATTTTTACATCTACTACCTTACCAGAAGCACCGTTTGGCATGCGCAAGCTAGTATCTTTTACATCGCGAGCTTTTTCACCAAAGATAGCGCGCAATAAGCGTTCTTCCGAAGTTAACTCGGTTTCACCTTTTGGTGTAATTTTCCCAACCAAGATATCACCAGCACTTACTTCTGCGCCAATTCGCACAATACCTTCATCATCAAGATCCTTAAGACTTTCTTCTGATACATTTGGTATATCACGGGTGACTACTTCTGGACCAAGCTTGGTGTCGCGTACATCAATTTGGTGAGTTTCGATATGAATGCTTGTGTATCGATCGTCTTGTACGAGACGCTGCGAAAGTACAATAGCATCTTCAAAGTTAAGACCATCAAATGGCATAAAGGCTACAACAACGTTTTGACCCAGAGCCAATTCACCATTTTGCGTACTCATACCATCTGCCAAGATGTCACCTTTTTTCACTTTTTGCCCAGCATAGGCAACAGTACGTTGGTGAATACAGCTAGCTTGATTAGAGCGAACAAAAGTAATAAGTTCGTATGTCTTAGTCCCGAGTTTTTTGTATTTAACAGTAATTTCTGATGCAGTTGCACTTACAACTTCACCATCTTCTTCAGCAACAATAACCTGGCCAGAGTCGATAGCCACAGTATCTTCGATACCAGTACCAACTACAGGTGAGTCAGGACGTACCAAAGCTACTGCTTGACGTTGCATGTTTGCACCCATCAAAGCACGTTTGGCGTCATCGTGTTCTAAGAATGGAATAAGACTTGCCGAAACACCAACGGTTTGTTTACTTGTAACATCCATGTAACTTACATTGTTTACATCTTCTTCATCAGCTTCACCGCCAATACCCCGTACCGAAACGCGGCTATCAATAAAGTAACCTTGTTCGTTTGTAGGTGTATTTGCTTGAGCAATAACAGCCTTTTCTTCGTCTGAAGCGTCGAGATAGACAACTTCTGAGGTTAAACGAGCTTTTAGTGGTACTTCTTCTATACCAGCCTTCTCGAGTTTTTTGGCAAGTGTAGCACTTACCTTTTCATTTGCTTTGGCAAGCACGTTGCCTTTGCTGTCTTTTACTTGACGACTAATTATTTCGCCAACAGCTTTAGCTGGTGCGGCTTTATTAATAACTCGTAAGTATGGGCTTTCGATAAAGCCATATTCATTTACTCGTGCATAGGTAGCCAGGGTAGAAACCAAACCAATGTTTGGACCTTCTGGAGTTTCGATAGGACAAATACGGCCATAGTGGGTACGGTGTACGTCACGCACTTCAAACCCGGCACGTTCTCGAGACAAACCACCAGGACCCATAGCATTAAGACGACGCTTGTGAACAATTTCTGCCAAAGGATTTACTTGATCCATAAACTGGCTAAGTTGGTGAGAAGCAAAGAATTCTTTTACCGAAGCAACAATTGGTCGCACATTTACGAGTTGGGCTGGCATAATGGCTTCTGGATCGGCAATACCCATGCGGTCTTTTACAATTCGTTCGGTTCGAAGAATACCTACTCTAAAGCGTTGCTGCATAAGTTCGCCAACCATCTTAAGACGACGATTACCCAAGTGGTCGATATCTTCGGCAGGAGCATTGGTGTTGCTCATGCGAATTACTTCTTTAATAATAGCTACAAAATCTTCGCGACGAAGAATGCGGTTTTCTGGAATATTTTTACATTCCAAACCAAGGCGTTTGTTCATCTTATAGCGACCGACTTTTGAAAAATCATAGCGCTTAAAGTCGAAAAACATTCCATCAATAAGACTTTTTGAGTTTTCTACCGTTGCCATATCACCCGGGCGAATACGTCGATATACTTCCATTAAGGCCTCAGCAGTAGAGTGTGAAGGATCTTTTGCGATGGTTTCTTGAATAAATTTAACCTCACCAGTATCTACATCGGCAAACATTTCGGTAAGTTCTTTATCGGTACCATACCCAAAAGCACGTAACAATGCTGTAACGGCAATCTTACGCTTACGGTCTATCTTAACGCTCATTACCCCATTCTGGCCGGTTTCGATTTCTAACCACGCACCGCGTGAAGGAATAATTTTAGCACCAAAGTAGTCAGCACCATTTTCGCGAGTAAAGAAAACGCCAGGGCTACGCACCAACTGGCTTACTACTACACGTTCTACACCATTAATAATAAAGGTACCGCGATCGGTCATAATAGGATAATCACCCAAGAAAATTTCTTGAGTTTTTACTTCGCCAGTTTCTTTGTTTAATAGCTCAACATTAGCTTTTAAAGAAGCTTCGTAGCTGAGATTCTTTTCTTTTGCTAACGATTCTGAAACCTTTGGAGTTTCGTAATGATAATCTTTAAAGGTAAGGGAATATTTTTTACCAGTAAAGTCTTCTATTGGGCTAATTTCTTCAAAAAGTTCTTTTAGACCTTCATCAACAAACCATTGATAAGAATCTCTCTGAATTTTAATTAAATTTGGTAAGGGCAGAATGTCTTTTTTTGTTTCGTTTGCATAGATACGCAAAGGAGCTGGGGTTTTGGCCATATTATTTTAATACCTTCCTACACTTAAACTATTAGATTTTTCTGTGTTTCGATTTTATTCGAACAATGACGCTTGATGGCTTAGGTTTTTAGATCTAACCGGTCGAACCAAAAATCTAACATCTAACATCTGTTTTGTTATTAAAGGAGGTTTTTCTAAACCGACAAAAAACCGGCGTATCCCAATTTCTCAGGTTACAATAAACCGGTTGTTTTCGTTTAAGCGTCCTTCTTAATGACTGTATTGTACCTTAGTTATATCTATTGGGTCAAGTGTTTTTTTAGCTATTTTTCAACTGTACATTCGAAAATACTTTGTACTGATAAATGCCATAGATTGCTATCAACACCCCGGCACCACTCAGCACCGTGACTGGACTTACTAAATCAGCAGTAATGCCAGCCAGCAATACAGGAACCGAGGCAGCAATATTCATCATCATATTAAGTGTACCGAAAATTTTACCGCGCTGTTCATCGGTAGAATTAAGCTGTAATAAAGTCTGCGCCGAAACACTTACGAGACCGTTGGCAAAACCGAGTCCTACAGAAAATCCAACTACAAGATAACTAAAGTAGGTCATACTCCGTAAATGATATACCCCGGTAATACTAATAAGCATTACTGCAGCTAGAGCAATCCCCAGTGTAATTATTGAGGTTTTTTTGGTATTTTTTAAAAACTGACCCACCACTACAGCACCAGCTATCATGCCAATGGCAGCCGGAACAATCAATTTAACACTCACCACTGCCAAGCTTTGGTTAAACAACATAAGGGCCAGGCCAGGTGCCAAAACAGCAATAACGTTTATCATCATCTGGCCAATGGTAAGGTTGATAATTGGAAATATAAGATTGTGTGAAGTAAATATCTGGTGCATACTCGAGCGAATAGTCGAGAAGACCTGTTTGTTAATGGCTGCAAAGTTAATACCGGTTTCTGCCGGACGTAGCTTAGGCAAGCCCCAGCTTAGTAGCGCTGCCAATACAAACGAAACTGCCACTAAATAATACACCGCAGGGCCGCCAAATGCCGCAATCACTGGCCCAGCCAGACTATAGCCAATAACAAAGCTCGAATAAAGTGTAAATAAGAACAAGCTATTAGCCGCTAAGAACTGATTGGGTTTGACTAGCTTAGGTAGGGCTGCTCCTTCGGCAGGAGTAAAGAACTGACTAAGCGTAGAAATACAAAAGACTAATCCGTACACTACAAAGATATTATTTTCGAAAACCAAGAAGAGTAACACAAGTACTGCTCGAGCAATATTCGTAACAATCAATACCTTGCGCCTGTCGAGATGATCAACGTACGCTCCAGCTAATACCGCAAAGATAATAGATGGAATACCAAAACTTAAAATAAGTAGACTCACCGAAATATTGGCGAATTGCGTTTTCGAAGCGAGATCGAAAATACGAATTATTAAGGCAAAGTTTAATAGGTTTGAGGCAATCTGGCTGACCAGTTGTGCCGACCAGATCTTTAAAAAGTTGCGATTTTTGAGAAGCTGAGCATACATTAGCTTACGTGCTCACTATTTTTTGTCGCGTTTGGCTACAACGCTATCTATTACTCCATACGTTTTGGCCTCAGCAGCACTCATCCAATAGTCACGGTCGGTATCTTTATGTACTTGCTCGATACTCTTACCGGTATTCTCGGCTAAGATTTCATCAAGCTTTTGTCGGCTCTTCAATACTTCACGAGCAGTAATTTCGATATCACTTGGTGTACCAGAAAAACCAGCCGAACCCTGATGGATCATTATTTTTGAATTAGGCAGAGCAAATCGCTTGCCTTTAGCACCAGAGCTTAACAACACTGCACCCATACTTGCCGCCATACCCACACAAATTGTACTAACATCCGGAGTAATTAAATTCATGGTATCGAGCATAGCCAGGCCAGCATACACACTACCGCCAGGGCTATTAATGTAGAGCTTAATGTCTGCCGTTTTATCTTCTGATTCTAAAAATAACAACTGTGCAATAACTAAATTAGCCACTTGGTCGTTTACCTCTGTGCCTAAAAATATTATGCGCTCCTTTAATAGCCTCGAGTAAATATCATAGGCCCGTTCACCACCAGCTGTTTTTTCTATAACTGTTGGCACTAAAATCGAATTGTTGTAATCACCACTCTCTTTCATAGCCTTCATTTTATCACACTCTCCTGTAATGACTAGTACTGCTTACGTCTACTTTTTGGCAGCTGCTTCTACTAAAACATTCATAGCCTTAGTAGTTAAGAGATGGTTTCGTACATCTTCACGAAAATGATCATGCTCTATGTGTTCGAGCATTTGTGGGTCGCTGTATTGTTCTTTCATAATTTGAATTTCACCATCTATTTCGGCATCACTCACGGCAATTTTTTGATCAGCAATTAGTTGTCTGAGCAACAAACCAAGCTTAACGCGTTTTTCTGATTCGCTTTTGAGTTCTTTTTCGAAGTCTTCGCGGCTGCGTTTTTGAATTTCGAGATACTTGTCTAAATCTAAACCAGAATTCTTTAAGTTTTCTTCTGTTTCTGATCGCAAATGATTAGCTTGTTCTTCGACTAGGCTTGCTGGTGCTTCGAATTTAGCCTGGGTAATTGCAGCTTCTAGTACTTGGTTTTCGTACTGTTTGGTAACTTCCGCTTGCTTTTGGCTCAGCAGTGTTTTTTCGATATCTTTTTTTAGCTCGGCCAAAGTCTTTACCGGCCCCATAGTTTTTGCCCAAGCATCGTCTAGCTTTGGTAATTCTATCTGTTCTATCTTATGAATTTTTACCGTAAACTCGACGTCTTTACCAGCCAGGTCTTTGGCATGGTAGTCTTTTGGAAAAGTAACCGTAAATTTCTTGTCGTCACCCTTTTTTAAACCAATTAGGTTGTCTTCAAAGCCAGGAATAAATTGTTTACTCCCTATTACCAGTACATGATTAGTGGCTGCAGCTCCTTCTACTGGCTTGCCTTCTCGCACGCCGGTAAAATCAAAGGTTACTTCGTCACCATTGGCAATAGCACCCTTTTTTTCGCTCTTTTTGGCAGCTTGTTTTTGCATAGCTTGCAAAGTCTCTTCAATGTCTTTTTTATCTAGCTTTGCCTCTAATGGTTTTACTTTTAGCTTCTTAAGATCAAAAGCAATTTTTGGCATTATTGGTGCTTCAGCCTCAAATTCTAAATCGGTATAGGGCACAAATTTTTTGAGACTAATTTTAGGACTAGCTACCGTCTCGAGTTTTTCGTCGCGTACAGCTCGGGAATAGGCGTGCATTATAACTTCGTCTAATACATCTGCCTGTACTCTGGCTTCACCCAATTCTTTTTCGGCAAGATTATCGGGCGCCATACCAGGGCGAAAACCTGGCACTTTTAAATCTTTCTTAAGGCGTTTTAAGACAGCTTGCTTGTATGGAGCAATAAACTGCTCATCTACAGAAATCGTTAATGTAACTTGGCTGGGGGCTTTTTTGGTAGTAACTTTTATCATAATCGTTGTATTCTATCAGAAATAGTAAGAGATTTCTAGAGTAATAAAAAACCCATACTTTAAGAAAAGTATGGGCGGTGAAGTTTTCTGTTCTCGCGTTGTATACGCTCGTTTTCTCGTCTTGCAGCCTCCGCACGTGCTGTTAGTCTTCGTACAGCAATTATTTGGCGAATGGCCTGTCTACTCATGGGGTCGGTAAGATCGTTTTTGTATTTTTCGTACAAATCTGGATGATAGCGCTTAAGTATGCGAGCAAATGTCTCAATACGTCGTTGCACTATCTCTGATCTACTCAGTGACTGGCTCATAACTCTATCCCAAACTCATCGAGTGCCTTTTCGATAATACGCACTATCTGGTCGGGCAATGTCTCCCACTGCTTACCAGTTTTTAGCACTACACTCATGCTCTTGCTACTAACAAATACTGAGCGAATTTCGTAAAACGCAAGTACTTGGCGCACTACCTGTTCGGCCACAACACCAATCTTATTTAACTCTCGCTGAGAGTAGATAATATTGTGTGCTGTAAAGAACGCAGTGTGTACATGATTGCTTAGCCTTGCATTAGTGGTAAATACCATTACCTGCCTGTTTGAGCATGCTTGCAGAGATACTTTTATGCTCATTACTCCCCCTTTTGAAGGTACGGATGTGATTCACTTAACAAGAGAACCACATGAATACCAACAAAAAACCTCGGCTTTCGCCGAGGCTTACATTGATACGTATTATTTAGAGTTTAGCTTAAAACACCTCGGCGAGACACAGAGTTTGTAAAATAAAACCAAGCTGTTTTAACAGTATTCATGCCTATAAATGTATCATAATACATCGCTGACTTCAACATTTTTCGGGTAAGAAAAAACCTCAATACGAATGTATTGAGGCTCGAGATGGTCCGGCAACGAGCCGGGCTACACATAAGGCGCTAGTAGCGAACATCACGCCTTAATGCAACCCGACCCGAAGCCGGTATGGAGCACAATCTTTCCGCCGGTGACAGGAAGAACCCGCCGTCGAGATTGTACTACCAGTGGAGACGAGTGGAGTCGAACCACCAACCTCCCACCAACTGGCGGGTGTTCTTCCACAAGAACTTCGTCCCCTGAAACAGTTGCCTGTTTCGATTTCGCCCGAGAGACCGGGGCAAGAGTGGTTTTGGAGTAGGTCACTCTCTTCTAGCACCTCAGCCGTTTTGGAACAGCTTCGGTCTCTCAGGCGCATCCGCTCGCATTGGCCCCACCCGGAGATGGCTCAGCTGGCAAGGCTAGCGCGCGGAGAATCGTGCCGGCTCGCGAAGACCCCCATTTACAGGCGATCCGCTGTACTCGCCCGCTTCTCGGCGAGCCGGCACTGATTGGCGTGTCACCGCAGCCTGGTAGTTTATCCCATACCTGACCATTAAGGTAAAGTTGCAAGTGTGTGGTTCTGGGGCACACAACAACTCCACCGATCCCCTGTGGGCAGGGCGCGATTACTCGCGGGGCGCAGAACACTGCGGTGACACTTCTGTTGCTACATTCTGCAGCGATAACCAGATTCTTTATGAGGCGAATCAAACCGTGCATTCAAGCTAGTGAATACTCTAGAAAAAACTGGTTATCGCTGCACAAGATTTTCTCTAGGGCAGCAAATGTAAGGTTCAAAAACGCGATTACGATTGTAGCAAAACAAATAAACTGTGTCAATAGGCAAAAATAATAAATTATTGACTAATATTGAATAAAAGTGTAGAATAACTCCGACCTCCACCCAAGGAAGGTGTACCAATGACAAGCGATAGAATTCTCCCCGGAGATATCTATGAAGATTGCGATTTTCACCCGGTACTTTGTATAGAATCGAGCGTAGAAGATAATGTAGTTTGCGGCATTTCTCTTATTGATGGCACAATGCCACGTAGTTGCTCTTTTGCTCATTGTGATGTGCAAAGGTTGAGCCTTGTAGAGGCCGTGAGACTTCGTAAAATTTGGGAGAGACTGTTTACAAATGATGAATATAATGATTATCAAAAAGTCCGTGCAATCCTTCTACAAAACATCCATGCCGAGATTATTGAAGCTGTGCTCGGAGTTGTTCGAAAGAACTGCCATATGCCAACTCAACCTGATGATGATAGACTACTCAAGGCAGTTTTAGCAGTACGAGAAGGCAAAGGTATTCCGATCGAGGTTCCAACCAAATTTATCATCAAGCACACTCTGTTGTTGCTCGAGAGAAATGGTAATATTGTCTTTGGTGTAAATGACTTCTTCTATTATGAAGCAGATGACTGAAGAACAATTTAACAATTTATAATTATAAACAGTATACCGGATCAATTGATTCGGTATTTTTTATTTTCATAAAACTAGACCACGCCATAATTTCGGAAGCTGATTCTGGCCATCCCACATATATTGTTTGATCATTTTCTACGATATAAAAAATAGCCCAAAATTCTGGGCTATTTTTTATGGTACCGCGGAGAGGACTTGAACCTCCACGAGTGTTACCTCACCAGCTCCTAAGGCTGGCGTGTCTACCAATTCCACCACCGCGGCGTAAAAAGTATTATACCAGATTATTGCTAAATAATCACTGTGCCAATAGCACGTAATTTTTCTTCAAATTTTTCGTAGCCACGCTCGATAGTTTTTATACCATTAATTGTAGTTTTCCCCTGTGCGACTAGGGCCGCTACCACATAACTAAAGCCAGCACGTAAATCTGGCACATCTATTTCGGCGCCCTGTAATTTTGTAGGGCCATTAATAATGGCGCTATGTAAATGATTACTGTTTTCAAACCGACAATGTGTACCGCCTAAGCATTCTTGGTAGAGTTGAATACGGGCGCCCATTTTATTAAGAGCATCAGTAAAGCCAAAACGCTCTTCGTATACTGTCTCGTGAATAGTACTACTACCTTCTGCCTGGGTTAAGAGCACCACAAAAGGCTGCTGCCAGTCGGTCATAAATCCCGGATGCACATCTGTCTCAAGTGTAATACTAGTAAGCGGTCGGCCACGCCAAAACTCTATACCATCGTCCTTTACTGCGAATTCTCCACCTACCCTCCGAAAGGTATTTAAAAATGTCATCATTGGCTCTTGCTGAGCACCTTTAATAAAAATCTTGCCATCTGTTGCGGCTGCTACACATGCCCAGCTAGCTACTTCTATTCGGTCGGTTAATACATTGTGCTCAAAGCCGTGCAGCTTCTCTACTCCTTGCACAGTAATTACCCTATTCGTTCCAACCTCTATAATTGCACCCATCTTTTGTAAGACACAGATTAGATCAATAATTTCTGGCTCTACTGCGGCGTTGCGGAGTTCTGTGACTCCTTTGGCCAAGACAGAGCTAAGAAGCACTTGCTCAGTTGCCCCAACACTTGGGTAAGTTAATTCTATTTTGGCACCTGTAAGGCCTTGGGTAGTAATAATTAACGCCTTTTTGTTTTCTTCTACCTCGGCACCCATACTTTGCAAAGACTTTAGGTGAAAATCGACTGGTCGTGGGCCAATTTTGCAACCACCCAAAGTAGGTAGCTTGGCCTCACCAAGACGATGCAGCAATGGGCCGGCAAACAAAATGGGTATGCGGCTGGTGCCGGCAATTTTATGAAGGGCTAACGTGTTTGGTTGATGTAGAGACGCCGGTGTTATTTTTATTACGCCGTCTTTAAGCTTTTCTACTTCACCACCTACTTCGCGGATCATCTCGCTTACAACTCTTACATCTTCTATGTCTGGCACGTTGGCAATAGTACTTGGCTGCTCACTTAAGAGTGTTGCAACCATTATTTTGGTAACAGCATTTTTGGCCCCGCGCACAACGATAGAGCCGGAGAGTTTTTTTCCGCCTTCGATAATTAAGGTGTCAGTATGTTTCATTATTAGAGTAATTATAGACTCTTAGATTTATAGTAAGCAATCTGAGTGTCACCATATTTTTTTAGTTTAACCACCATGGCTTTGCCAAGTTTGTCTGGTAGTTCGGTTTTGACAGAACAGCTGACAACAAGTATTCCATCTGGCGCCAATTGGTCGGCTGCTAGTTTGAGTTGACGTTGGTCTAAATTGGCATATGGTGGATCGAAAAAAATAATATTGTAAGTAGACTGGTTGGCCTTAATGAAATCTTCTACTTTTGAATTAACTATTACAACCTTCTGGGCAATCTCTAACGTCGTACAATTAGACTTAATAGCATCAATAGCCACTCTTGCAGTATCAACAAAGGTGGTCGAGTTAGCACCAAGACTGAGAGCTTCTAAGCCCAATGCGCCACTGCCTGCATACAAGTCGAGCACATCTAGCCCTGTAAGATCACCAAGAACCTGAAATATCGCATGGCGAGTGCGTTCCATTACCGGACGGGTTTTATCGGTCTTTGGCTGCACTAACTTACGGCCCCCATATATTCCTGAAGTAATTTTTAGCATATGGACTATGATACAATGAAATTAATTATAAAAGTAAATAGGAGGGGTTAGTTTTGTCTGAATTAAAAGAAAAGTGTGCAGTAATGGCAGTTTATTCAAAAACTCAACCAGCTGCACGGCTTACTTATTTTGGTCTTTCGGCTTTGCAGCATCGGGGCCAAGAAAGCTCAGGAATTGTTAGCGGTGATGGCGAAGGATTTATTTCGCACCATGGGGCCGGGCTAGTAGCCCAGGTGTATACCGAAGATGATTTGCAGAGACTAGAAGGCCATATGGCTATTGGGCACAATCGCTACGCTACCTCTGGTGGCAAGCACGATCGTCATATGCAGCCAGTGCATCGAGGTGATGATGTTATCTCACTTGCCCACAACGGTAACTTACCTAGTACTACCGCTCTAAAGGAGTTTTTAAAGAATAAAAAATTGCTCAAGCGTGGCAGTAACGATAGCGAGATGATGACCGACGCAATTCGGTATTATATTTATCAGGGAAAATCTGTTTCAGAAGCAATTAAATCTGCGTGGCCGCTTTTTACCGGAGCATTTAGCTGTGTGCTTTTAAACCACAAAGGGCTATATGCCTTTCGTGATAAACATGGCATTCGTCCGCTTTCTCTCGGCAAAATTAAAGATGGTTACGTGATAGCTTCTGAAACCTGTGCATTTGATATGATTGGCGCAAAATTGGTGCGCGATATCAAGCCAGGTGAGTTAGTACGAATTGATAAAAATGGATTAAAGAGTTGGCAAATAGAAGAGCCCGATCTAAAGCTAGAGGTTTTTGAATTTATCTATTTTGCTCGACCCGATAGTATTCTGGCAGGCAAATTAGTCAATGAGGTACGACGTCAATTGGGTGTAGAGCTGGCCCACGAGCAACCAGTGCAAGCCGATGTGGTTATACCCGTACCAGACTCGGCTATTCCGGCTGCCCTTGGCTATGCCAATACGCTTGGCATAGAATTTGACCATGGTCTTATTAAGAATCGCTACATTCACCGCACCTTTATTGAGCCAACACAAGAAATGCGCAACCGAGCAGTACAAATGAAACTTAATCCGTTGCCCGAGCACCTTGCCGGTAAGAGTGTGGTCTTAATAGATGACTCCATTGTAAGAGGTACCACTACTCAGCAAATTGTCAAAATGCTCAAGAGCGCTGGCGCACGCGAAGTACACATTAGAGTAAGCTCGCCACCGGTAAAATATCCAGATTTTTATGGCATAGACACACCAGACCAAGCCCAGCTCTTAGCCTCTAAAATGTCAGTTAAGCAAATGCAAGACCATATTGTTGCTGATAGCTTGGGCTTCTTAAGTTATGAAGGAATGATAAAAGCTATTGGCCTACCCGAAGACAAACTCTGTACTGCTTGTTTTTCGGGGAATTATCCTATAGATCTACTCGAACGAGCTGGTGAAGTCCACCATATTGAGCAACCTCTTTCGCAAATGAATGACAATAAAGTTACTGTTTAATCTGTTTTGATTTCTTAGTTTTTACCGGTGGTGGCTTTACGCTATACCCAGCTTCGGTATAAGCAGCCAGCCAAGTTGCAGCTACTAACTGAGGGATTCGTTTTACTACTACCGTTTTAACGGTTTTGGCCAAATCGACAGTCCAGCCTTTTTTGAGATAACGATCAAATAAATCTAGTTTGGCAATACGTAAAGACTCGTCTTCTACTACTACTTTAATACCCTCTTGTATTATTCGATTATACAAATCTTCATCAAACTTCACCCGCAAACGATTAAAGGCAATAGCAGTTGAAACACCACTTTCAAACATTACATGAGAACTTACCAAACCCTTACGCCCCCACACTACCCAATTTTTTCGTAAACGGTTCGCGTCTTCGTACTCTGCGGTAATGAGTTTATGATTGGTATGATGAGCTGGCGTGAGGCTATCTGTTAAATAATGCGCCATAAACCCAAGCTCGAAACTTGCTTTTACACTGTCGCCATTCTTTAACGCCTCGACAGCGTTCTTATAATGAATCTCTACCCAACTAGGCAGGTGGCCGATTTTATTTACCGGATCCCAGAGATGATCAGCCCGATAATTTTTGCTTTTCATTTTTAAACCGTCTGGGCCACCCATGCCCTCGAATTTTAATATTTGCCGCTGCTGAGGAAATTTGTTGAGATTTATGCGTGGTCGAATAAGCCGATAAGCAACTTTATCGAATTTTTGGTGAGTACCAATATTATTTAAAACTTTACCCTTGGTAAAGTATGTAATAAATCCTGAATTCATATAATTAATCGAGTGAGGTTAGTTTTTTTAGTTTGTTTACCCGCTCTACTACAGGCTTATATTGTACCATTTTGCCAGACTGTAAGAAATCATTGGCAATCTCTTTTGCCCGAGCAAGACCAGCAGCATCTAAGAGATTAGCAAACCGTAGATCGAGTATGCCAGCTTGGGCGGTACCATATATCTCACCTGGCCCACGTAGTTCTAAATCTATTTGGGCGAGACGAAAACCATCGGTAGTTTTTTCCATAGCTGACAAGCGCTTATAGGCCATTGGGCTCTGACTTTCAGAAAACAAATAACAATAACTTTGCAGGTTGCTCCGCCCTACTCGTCCGCGTAGTTGATGCAGCGCAGCCAGGCCAAAACGTTCAGCATTTTCAACAATTAAAACAGTGGCATTGGGTACGTCTACCCCCACCTCAATAACCGTGGTAGCAAGTAAAATATCATACTTTTTAGCGCGAAAGTCTTCCATTATTTCTGCCTTTTCGGCTGGCTTCATTTTTCCGTGCAACATAGCAATGCGGCGATGCGAAAATATACTTTTTTGTAATTTTTTATACTCTGCTTCTACCGACTTTAGACCAGTGAGATCGTTTTCTTCGATAGCTGGGCAAACAATGTAGGCTTGCTGCCCCTGGCTAAGAAGCGAATCTACCATAAAATAAATTGTGCTTCTATCTATCTCACGGGCTACTTTGGTAGTTACTGGGCTACGTCCTGGCGGTAAAGCATCAATTACCGAAACATCTAAGTCACCATATACCACCAGTGCCAAGCTACGTGGAATTGGTGTGGCTGTCATAGTAAGTACATGTGGCATTGCTTGCGCTTTGGTTTTTAACTGCCGGCGTTGATTTACCCCAAACCGATGTTGCTCATCAATTACCACTAGTGCCAAGTTATTAAATTCTACCCCTTCACTTAGCAAAGCATGTGTGCCAATAACAATATCGGTTTTGCCTTCGCTAATTTTTTGCTGCACAAGTTTTTTCTCAGCAGCAGGCAGAGCCGAGATTAACAAGCTTGTTTTTATACCAAGTGATTTAACAAGTTTTGTAAGAGTTACCATATGCTGACGAGCAAGAATTTCGGTGGGCACCATGAGTGCTGCTTGATACCCAGCCTTGACTGTCATGGCAAGTGCTAGCAGAGCCACCAATGTCTTGCCGCTACCCACATCACCTTCTAGTAGACGATTCATTGGTTTGCTCTGTTCTATATCTTTAAATATCGTCCAGGCTGATTTACGCTGCGCATCGGTAAGTTCGAAATTAAGTTGGTTTAGAACTGATTCTACAACTGAGAGATTAAATGGTATTTTATAAGCATCTTCGGTTTGTATTTCGGCCTTTAGTACCAAGCCGGTTAATATTAGCCAAAATAATTCCTCAAAGCTAAGTCGTTCTTTTCCGCGCTCGACATCAGCCATACTTTTGGGTTGATGTAGTAGTCGCAATGCCTCACCCAAACCAACTACACCAGCCTGAGTTTGTACCTCTTCGGGCAAATCATCTTGTAATTGCAATGTCGATTCAATACATTGGCTAATGAGTTTTTGCAGAGTTTTAGAAGAAATAGTCGCTGTCTCTGGATAAACTGGATAAATTGCCCCTTTAAAATTTGCTTCATTGGCTGGTTCAAAACTAGGACTATTCAGACTAAGATAATTATTTTTAAACTCAAAATTACCGGCAAAAAGATAGTTTTGGTCTTTTTTGAGGGTGGTGGTAAGGTATGGTTGATTAAACCACACCGCCTTAATTGTGCCACTGCCATCTGTTAATATCGCCTCGGTAATTGTAAGTCGTTTCTGACGAGCACTACGACGTACATTTATTACCTCAACACTTGCCACAATTGCCACTTTGCCGGGTTTGATATTGCGTATTTTGGTAATCTGACTGTAGTCTTCCCAGCGTCTTGGTGTATGCCATAGCAAATCAGCTACGGTTTTAATCTTTAACCGCTCGAGACCTTTTTTTACTACCGGCCCCACACCAGTAAGTGCTGATACAGGAGTATCTAATTGCATTCTTTTATTTTAGCACGAACAAAAGACGAAAAATATTGTTAATGAATCTTAATGGACTAACACCCATAATTAAGTTCGACTAGTAATAAAAAAGCGTAGTTATGACTACGCTATGGTTTTATTTGAATTGTTCGGTCGCCGTTTTCTTTTTCTACAAACTCAATTGGATACCAGTATTCTTCACCCTCTGTGTTTGCTATCCATTCTCCATCAAGCTTCACTACAAACATAAATCCGTTGTTTCTCAAAATCTTGAAATCTTCTGCTATCCATTGGCTACCATTCCAATAAAGATAAAAACGTGGAAATAAAAAAGGTTCTGGGCGGTAATAACCAGCAGGTTGGTTTAAGGGTGTGTAGGTCATCAATTCAATTGGCTCTGGCATTACATCTGGCGGGAAACAAAAGTCTTTTGGTAAACCACCTCGTCCTTTCACCCAAGCCTCACCATTCCAGTACTGGCTGATCGGGCTAAAAGGTACTTCTCTACCAAACCGTTTGCCCGTCCACCACAAACGAACATGTGGATGGCGATTACTAATTCTATAGTACCCTTTTGGAAAACCGTTTAACTTGCTCGCTGGAATTGCTGATTGAGGCAGTCCGTGGTAACGTTCTACATTCGGATCAAATTCAAGCCCAAAATTTTGCGAGGCTTTTAATTGCTTTGCTGCTATTTTTTGATGTTTTTCACGAGATGCTTGATTTAGTTCTGAGAGTATACAGAATGGTAAAAAAATCAACGCGCCAATAATATCTCCACCAATTCCAATGCCATCAGCATTATAAGAAGTACCTGTTCTAGTATCTGTAAGAGAACCACTATTTGAACTACTTGTAGTAAATCGACCTGATCCCCAGGATTGTTGTTGCAAGGTTCAACCTCTTCTGTAGAAGTGATAACACATTATATTTTACATTAAATAAAACAAATGTCAATATAAGGATAAATACTTGGAATTGGGGCGGATATCGCGCATACGAGTAATGGCACTGTAGTTTTCAAAACGCCTAGGCAAATGGCAAAGCAAATCACCAACGGTTTTTATTTTTAACTGCTCGAGACCTTTTTTTACGACCGGCCCCACGCCAGTAAGTACTGATACAGGAGTATCCAATTGCATTCTTTTATTTTAGCACGAACAAAAGACGAAATTACTTACTTGGTAAGTTTTACCTGAATAAACCGGCGCTTGCCGACTTGTATTAGACAGTCTTTGCTAATTTTTTGGTCAACATTCTCTACAGCAACATCGTCCACTCTAATACCATTTTGGGCGACAAGACGACGCACATCAGACTTAGAAAGACCAAACAAATCTGATACTACATTAAGTAATGTACCCGGCTTGGTTTTCTTAGTTGGAATTATTTTGGGTTTATTACCTTCACGAAACTGAGCGTTCCAAGCTTCTTCGGCCTGCAAAGCAGCTTTATCACCATGGTAACGGGCCACAATGGTACGTGCTAAACTCGCCTTGGTATCACGAGGGTTGGCCGGATCACCAAACACCGTCATCATATTGTCTTCTACCAAAGCACCTGACATGGCTTGCTCGAGTGCGGTTACTTGCTCGAGCGGAACGTCGGTACAGAGTTTAAAGTACACAGGAATTAACTCATCACGTACGGTCATTACTTTGCCGTACATTTCGAGTGGCTCATCACTAATATAAATACAATTTCCCCAGCTACTACTCATTTTTCTGCCATCGGTACCCTCAAGCAAATGCAGTGTCATAACATTCTGCTGATCCATCTTGTAGGCTTTTTGCACTTCACGACCAGCCAACATATTAAAGAGTTGGTCGCTACCACCAATTTCAACATCGGTCTTCATTTCTACACTGTCATAGCCTTGCAGCATTGGGTACAGAGTCTCATGTATGCCAACAGGCTTATTAGCCTTTATGCGCTTAGCAAAGTTTTCTCTTTCTATCATCTGCTGAATGGTAAAAATTTGCGTGAGGGCAAAGAATTTTTGCAAAGGCATTTTGTCAAACCAATCACCGTTGTAATATAGCTCTACCTTCTTCATATCTAAGATCTTGCCAATTTGTTTAGCGTACGTCTGCATATTCTCTTCTATTGTCTTACGCTCTACTAAAGGACGTTCGCTATCTTTGTCACTGGCATCACCAATAACACCAGTAAATGTACCGATTACTAAAGTAATTTGATGACCTAGGTCTTGAAAAGCTCGCAACTTCCATAATGCGGTAGCCCGACCAATATGAATCTGCGGGTTGGTAGGATCTATACCGAGTTTTATACGCAACTTTTTGCCACTCTTTAGCTTCTTTTCTAACTCTGCCCTAACAATAACGTCTTCGACGCCTCGGGTAAGTAGCTCTTCTAGCTTGGCTTTATCAACACTCATTATGTGTCACATTATAGCAGACAAAGCGTTTTTTTTGGTATAATCAATTCAATAGACTAAAACCCTTATGGCTAAAAAACCCACCAAACGTAATGTAATTAGTAAACGCCGCGTAATTCGTCGCGGCTCTTCTACCTCGGCAAAAAAAGTTGCAGCCACCACTGCGGCAGTTTCTACTAAGAAGAAAAACGTTCTTACTTGGCTTACCACCCCAGCTGTTCCACGCGAGAAAGGTATTCGCAAGCTCTACCCCAAACACGTTTATAAAGTGCTTACTTCAAAAAAAGCACTTAAGCTGTATGCTATTGCGCTTTTAACTGGCTTTTTAGCTGTAGCAGCAGTATTTGCTTGGTTTGCTAAAGACTTACCGAGTCCAAATAAAATCAACTCTATTACGAGCGCCCAAACCACTAAACTATATGATCGAACCGGCCAACACCTATTAGTAGAAATTTATGGTGATAAAAATCGTAGTATTATCGAATTTAACCAAATGCCACAGTGTATTAAAGATTCTACTGTGGCCCTAGAAGATAAAGACTTTTATAGTCAGGGGGCATTTAGCCCTAAAGGAATAGCTCGAGCATTTACCGGTATTATATTTAAAGACTCTAGCCGTGGTGGTGGTAGTACAATAACTCAACAGTATGTAAAAAATGCGCTTTTAACTAACGAGAGAAGCTATTCTCGCAAAATTAAAGAGCTAATTTTAGCAATTGAGATCGAACAACTCTATAAAAAAGATGATATTTTAAAACTGTATCTTAACGAAATTCCCTACGGTAGTACGGCCTATGGTGTTCAGGCTGCTTCCAAGCAATTCTTTGGTGTAGATGCAAAAGATCTCACCCTATCACAATGTGCCCTGCTTGCTAGTTTACCTCAAGCACCAACCTATTACTCTCCATATGGTTCACATACCCCCGAACTCATTACTAAGAAGAATCGTGTTCTCGACCTTATGGCAGAGCAAAAGAAAATTACTCAAGAGCAAGCAAATGCCGCTAAAGAGGTTGACGTTTTAGCACAATTAAAACCTTACAATCCTTACGCCAACGTGACTGCCCCACACTATGTACAGTATGTTCGCGAACAGCTCGAAGAAAAATATGGCGTTAAGACTGTCAACCAAGGCGGCTTAAAGGTAATCACCACATTAGATGTTGATAAACAAAAACTGGCCGAAGAAGCGGTGGTTTCGGGTATGGACAATGTACGTAAGTTTGGTGGTAGCAACGCTGCACTGGTTTCGGCCGATCCTAAAAATGGTGAGGTCTTAGCTATGGTGGGTAGCTACGATTACAACCAGCCTGATTTTGGTAGCTATAACCTTGCCTCAGCCAATCGCCAGCCAGGTAGTTCGATTAAGCCATTAGTATACTCTAACCTGTTTAAAAAGAATTGGGGGCCAGGAAGTACAATGTATGACGTAAAAACCGACTTTGGTGGTGGATACACGCCAAAGAACTATACCAATAGATTCTATGGTGTACAGTCTATTCGTACTGCACTCTCAAGCTCACTCAACATTCCGGCTGTAAAAGCACTCTACATTGGTGGCGAAGAAGAGTTTATTAAAACTGCAAAAGAAATGGGTATTACAACCTTCGATAAAACAACAGCCGACTATGGTCTTTCTCTTGCTCTTGGTTCTGGCGAAGTAAAAATGGTAGACATGGCAAATGCCTTTTCTGTCTTGGCAGACGAAGGCGTAAAACATAATCAAGTTTATTGGCTAAAGATTACCGACCCTAACGGAAAAGTTATTGATGAAACAACTGATAAAAATAACAAAGGTAAACAGGTAATAGACCCTCAAATAGCATACGAAATTAGTAGTATACTTTCTGACAATAACGCTCGCTGTAGTCTGGGAGTATTTACATGTAACAATCCTCTAACTTTGCCTGGCAGACCAGTCGCAGCCAAGACGGGTACCACCGAAGACTACAAAGATGCTTGGACTGTTGGCTACACACCACAACTCGTGGCAGTAGTTTGGACCGGAAACAATAATAACAAACCTATGACACAAGCCGGCAGTATTGTATCGGCCCCAATATGGAATACGTATATGAAAAATGCTCTAAAGGATACACCTGTTGAGCAATTTAAACAACCGAGTGGCATTAAGCAAGTTACTCTAGATGCCAATACCGGCAAAGCTCCGGTGAATGGTTCGAGAACTCGCACTGATATCTTTGCTTCTTGGTATCAATTACCTACAGCATCTGGCAACCAATCGGCCACTATCGATGTTGTGTCTGGCAAGCTTGCTACCGCTTGTACTCCACAAGATGCCCGTCGTGATATTACTGGTGCGCTTATTACTGCCGAAATTCCACCTACCGACATTGCCTATCCACGTTGGAATCCGCCTGTTCAGGCATTAGCTGCTAGCTTGGGTTATGGTAGTGGCGGTTCTATTCCAACACAGAACGACGATGTTCATCAGTGTGGTGATGCTCAGCCAACTGCCACAATCTCGGCAACTGCTAATGCCAATGGCACGGTAAGTGTTACTACTAGTGTGACGAGTGGTCGGTTCCCTATCTCGCACGTTGATGTTTTTCGCGACAACACCCTTATTAGCTCAACTGGCGGGGGCGGTACACTAACCGATACTCCAGGTAGTGGCACACATAGCTACTATGCAAAGATTTATGACACTGCATATTATAGCGCTCAGAGTAATAGTGTAAGTGTAAATGTTGGTGGAGGTAGCTTAACCTTAAATTGCGCTTCAGCCCCCACAAAGAATTGTAGTTTATCCGGTGCATCTGGCAGTTCCGGTACATTTATTGCAAATGGTAATTCATACCCAATTCCCCCCTACTCTTGGTCTGGCTGGACTGGTCCTGCCTGGAATGGTGCGAGTAATGGGAGCTCAAATATCAAAGCAATAGTTAATGGGACGACTATCTATCCTTAAGTTATAGAACTCCTTCTATTTCATCTACTAACTTAAAGAATTCTCTGCTGCGGGTATCGCGTGGCCGCGACATAGTATTTGTAATAATCTTGCGAACTTTACCTGGTCTTGGGCTCATTACAATAATTCTATCGGCTAGTTCTACTGCTTCTTCTACTAAGTGCGTTACCATAATAACTGTCTCTTTGGTTTGCGTATGAATTCTTAGTAGATCGTGCCGCAAACCCTTGGCAGTAATTTCATCGAGTGCCGAAAACGGCTCGTCGAGCAAAAGTACTTTAGGGTGTATGGCCAATGCTCTGGCAATACCCACCCGTTGTTTCATGCCACCAGAAAGTTCTTTGGGGTGACTTTTTTCGAATCCTTCTAAGCCAATGCGATCTATTTCTTCGCGTACCCTTTTGTGGATTTGGCTTTTACTTAGCCCTTGCATACGCAAGCCAAAACTCACATTACTTTCAACATCTAGCCAAGGAAAAAGTGCAAAGTTTTGAAACACAAAACCAAGTTGCTCTGGCATATTGAGTATTTTGCCTTCTGTCTGTTTTTGCAGACCTGCCAATATCCTTAGTAAGGTACTTTTACCGCCGCCACTCGAACCTACTATGCAAATAAATTCGCCAGGCGCTACATCAAAACTAACATCGTCTAGTACGGGAAACTTTTGACCATTTTCTTTATAACTTAGGCTAATGCGCCGTATTTGTATTACTTTGTTGTTAGGATTCATTTTGGTACCTCGAAGAAAAGTTAAGTAATGGCAGCCAGATTATTTGATTGAGTATAAAGATAAGAAAGAGATACATAGCTATACCCAACACTAATTGCCACACACTACCAGTCTCACCTAATTTGCCTAAATACGATCCTACCCCTAATACTTTGGCGATAATTTCGGCACCAATTAGAGCTTCCCACGCCTCACCCCAACCAATAATAGAGCCAGATATAAAGGCTGGAAATACCGAAGGTAATCTAAAATACCACAGTCTCTTTAAGCCATGAGCATTATAGATAGTGGCAGCCTGTCCAAGATCTTCGCGCTCGCCTTTAAGCGCAGTAATGAGGGTAAAAACAATCGGCCAAATAATTGTTACTACCAAGAATACAATAACTACCCACCGGCTAGTACCAAATATTGCAAGTAATACTGGTATTAGAGCAAATGTCGGAAAACTTTGGGCAACGTCAAGTACGGGCAGTAAGATATTCTCTAACCATTTATTTTTGGTAGCGCCCAAAGCAAGTAAAAGCGCCAGAAAAGCTGCAATAATATATGCCACTGCCACACTAAACAGGCTCGATAAAAAGAAGCGATAAAACTCCCACCAATCTATTGTTTTCGTTTCGGCAAAAACTAATAAAAAGATAATAACAGCACCAATAAGTATAAAGCTGGTTATACGTTGTCTACGTTGTATACCGGGTGATTTTTGCTGATTGGCTTGATGAATTTTGTGCGAATAACGCATATGGTTATTATATCAGGTATGCTGATTCAACGGGTAATAAAAAACCTCCTGAAATTCAGGAGGCAGTTTGAGATTTTTTGTTTGATTTAAATACTGCTTCATATAGCGCTACAATTCCCGCAAAAATCAATACAAGAATCACACCACCCACTAGTAAACCAAGTGCAGCAAAAATACTCGCAAATATACCTGCAACAATACAACCTAAATAGTCGCCACCAAAACTTTTTATTGTCGGGTCATATGGAATCCGAGAACCATTTGGTACATTTTTTATCACCACTTCACCGTTTTTATTTGCAAATAGTAACACTTTGTCACCTACATGGTAACCAAGGCCGATTTGCTGCTGAGTAGTGATTTGTTCTTCACTATTATAACGATATTGCAGATTAGCTGTCTGACTAATAGGTTTAAAATCGCCATTGATGTTACCGAGGTCTGTAACATCTGCCTGCACAGTTTTCCAACCAAGTGCCCGATAATCCGATTCTTTCTGCGATTGCTCTTGCCATAAATGTATCATAACAATCAGACCGGCTGTTATTGATAGAACAATCCAAATACCGATAGTCAGATTAATAGCTAGATCGATCTTTCCCTCTTCGTTTTTTGCCAAAGACACTATGCACCTCTTAACCTCGCGGATAAGACAAGAGATATTCTACGTATTAATTTTGCTTATTGCAAGCCTAGCGCTTTGGCTTTTGCACTGGTTTACGATGATTGGTAGATTTGGCACGAACTGGTCGTTTGCTTCCCTTCTCTACCGCAAAAATCATCTTGCCGGCTACGGTCTGGAATATTCGGGTTACTTCTACCGACACTTCTTTGCCCAATAACTTGTCACCTTTTTCTACAACTATCATTGTGCCATCTTCTAAGTAGGCAAGACCTTGGTTTTTTTCTTTACCTTTTTGTACTACTTTTACTCTCATTTCTTCACCCGGAATAACAACAGCCTTAATAGCATTGGCGAGTTCATTAATATTAAGTACCTTTACCTGCTCGATGGTGGCAACTCTATTGAGATTGTAGTCGGTAGTTAAAATATCGGTGCCATAATCTCGCGCAATGCGTACTAGCTTATGGTCTACTTCTTTTATATCCTCTGGATCTTCTTCGATAATATCGAGCTCAACGGCTGGATTCTCGCGAATAATATTGAGCATTTCTAAGCCTCTGCGTCCGCGACTCCGTCGCATACTATCTTCGCTATCAGCAATGTTTTGCAATTCTGCTAGTACAAAGCGTGGTACTAATAGTTTGCCTGGTACAAAACCGCTCTTGGCAATGTCGGCAATACGACCATCTATAATAGCGCTGGTATCGACCAGTATTTGTGATTTTTCAGCAGTTTTAGCTACTTTCTTTGCTGCAGCTGGTACTGGTGTTTTTTTGTTTTGTTTTATAAGAGTAAGTACTGCAATTGCTAAAACCGCTACCGTTAACGAGAGAACGACTAAAATAATTTCTAACATTTATATTCCTTTTAAAGTTTATTTTTTGGTAATAATTTTTACTGCTTCGGCAATACTATGCGGAAGCTTCATTCCTTTAAGGCTAGAATGTGGCGCTGTAAGGGCAGACTTGTAGCCCAATTTTTTGGCCTCGCGCAGACGACGCTCAGTACTATTAACAGTACGTATTTCGCCGCTTAGACCAACCTCGCCAAATACAACCAAGTGAGAATCTATAATAACGTTTTTTTGCGCGCTCGCCAGAGCACAGATAATTGCAAGGTCTATGGCAGGCTCGGTAATCTTGAGACCACCTACAATATTAACATACACATCTGAGGCGCTCAAATTTACTCCCCCACGTTTGGTTAATACTGCACAGAGCATATTAAGTCTGTTTAGGTCGACCCCAACACTAGCTCGTTTGGGGTACCCAAATACACTTGGGCTAACGAGTGCTTGCACTTCAACTAATAATGGCCGGCTACCTTCCATGGCCGCAAACACCACGCTGCCTGGTGCCAGGCTACGTTCTTCTAGTAATAATCCACTTGGGTTTAATACTGGCTGCAGGCCAGAATCGGTCATCTCGAGCACACCCACTTCGTCAGTAGCACCAAACCTATTTTTTACCCCACGCAAGAATTTAACCATGCCATACCTATCACCTTCTAAGTACAACACCACATCTACCAAATGTTCGAGTAGGCGTGGGCCAGCTAAGTTACCTTCTTTGGTAACGTGGCCAATAATAATAAAAGCGGTATTAGTAGTTTTGGCCGATTGCATGAGCTGATTGGCGCCATTGGTAATTTGGCTGACCGTGCCGGCAGCAGAAGCTGAGGCCGAAGAGCTCATGGTCTGAATAGAATCGACTACCACTAAATCATAATCTTGGCTGGCAACCAAACTTATAACGCTATCGAGATCGGTAGTGGCAGCAAAATCAAACTCTTCACTCAAACCCGTAATACGCTCGGCCCGCAACTTAATTTGGTTAGCCGACTCCTCACCACTAACATACAAAACCGTACGTTTTTGCTTAGACAAAATTCCAGCTAGCTGTAAGACGAGTGTACTTTTACCAATACCAGGGTCACCTGCCAACAAAATTAACGACCCTGGTACAATGCCACCACCCAATACCGTATCTACCTCACCAATTGTAGTGGTTATACGCGGTGTTTTGGCTGACTGTATAGATGAGAGCTTGTCTGGTTTGGCAGCAGGTGTATTAGTACTTACCTTTCCGTTAACTGTTGTGATGGGTGCAGATTCTACCAGACTATCCCAAGCCCCACACTGCATGCACTTGCCGGCCCACTTAGAAAACGTGGCGCCACAGTTTTGACATACAAATTGGCTGGTTACTTTTGGCATATTATTTTGTTCACACTAAAATTACTTATATATTTAGTGTAACACAATACGAACACAAAACGAAAGTGTTTCTTTCGAAAAAGACTATTGACTTTTTATATAAACTATGGTAATATAGTTATTGATGTCGATTATGGATCGGCATAGCACACTTTACGGAGGAGTTGTTTACATGTCTAGTAGCGAGACAATCGATAGTCTCTGCATTGCTCTCACGCAATGCGGGCATATTCAACCATTCTGGTATCAGCATCTCGATCGCTGTACCTCCGCCAATGCCCATTTCTTTATGTCTAATCACTATGACGTGGAGATTTGGACGCTCGAACTGAGCGGCGACGTGGAAATCTACCACTACGAAGAGGGCTATTCCATCCTTTCGTATGTAGCAGATGTGGATATCACCCTCTACCTGCTGCGCGATCCGCAGACAGATGAAATCAAGCTGTTCGACTTCGAGAACTGGGTTGAATCTAACCTTCCCAGCATGTAGTTTACCCTAATAGCGGGAAGCTACGGAAGGAACAGCAAGAATTACCTCCGCGAAATGCCAGATGCATAGCATCACCGTGGTTTGGCACCCACAACCAAAGCTAACTGGAGTAATCTCCACACAGGTGAGCAATCACCACCCAGGCCGGTTTGAGCGTATGCTCGCCGGTCTTTCTCTTTTATACTAATATATTAACTAATTTATGTTAGTCTTTTTTTGACTCAGCATCGATTAATATGTATGCCAAGGGGAATGCGATAATCTGTATGTTAAAAAAGATGAATTTACTACACCCCTAACGCGACTTTGAGTTCTATCTTATTGTCTTTATCAACACTTACCTTTACCGTATCGCCTTCGTGAATACGACCATCTATCATCTCGCTGGCTAGCGGATCTTCTATTAAACGCTGAATAGCACGCTTAAGTGGTCTGGCACCATTGTCGGCATCGTATCCTTCTTTAAGAAGTATTTTCTTTAGTCCGGCGGCAAACTTTAGATTTACTTCTTTGGCTTCTAGGCGACGGGCCAGATCTTTTAGTTGGAGGTCGATAATCTTTTCGATATCTGCCGGAGCTAGAGCACGGAATACCACCACGTGATCAATTCGGTTTAAGAATTCGGGGCGAAAGACTTTTTTGAGCTCGGTCTTTAAATTCTTTTGCATCTGCTCGTGATGTCGTTCTAGTTTATCTTCGTCTTTTTCGCTATGCGTGTTAAAACCAATTACGGCTTCGTCGTGCAATTGGCGAGCGCCTACATTGCTAGTCATAATAATAATAGTATTTCGAAAATCTACTTTGCGGCCTTTGGCATCGGTAAGTTGCCCGTCTTCTAAGATCTGCAAGAGCATATTAAAGACATCTGGGTGGGCTTTTTCTATTTCGTCAAAAAGTATCAGGCTGTATGGTCGGCGTCTAACTTTTTCTGTTAACTGTCCGCCTTCTTCGAAGCCAACATAGCCAGCCGGTGCACCAACTAAGCGTGATACATTATGTTTTTCCATAAACTCACTCATATCAACTTTTATCATCGCATCTTTGTCGTGGAACAATTCCTGAGCTAAAACTCGAGCCAGCTCGGTCTTACCAACCCCAGTGGGGCCTAAGAATATAAACGATCCTATTGGCCGGTTCTCGTCGGCAATACCGGTACGACTGCGACGAATGGCGCGTGCCACTGCACTAACAGCCTCGTTTTGACCAATTACGTTAGCTTTAAGGTTGGCCTCAAGCTTCTTGAGCGCTTCTGTTTCTATCTTAATAAGCTTGGTCAGTGGAATACCGGTGGTCTGATTAATAACCACTGCAATATCTTCGGCGCTAATACTAATTTCTTTTTTCTTACCGCGTTTTTTGTCGAGCTCGGCAATCTGTTTTTCTATTCTGCTAGCCTCAGCCTTTAGCTTGGCAGCATGCTCGAAGTCTTGATGATACACTGCATCATCTATCTTGGTAGTAAGTGCTTCTAGCTTGGTTTGTAGAGTACGTTGTGGCTTGCTGGTACCACCACGAGCAATTCTGGCTTGTGCGGCAGCCTCGTCGATAAGATCGATAGCCTTATCGGGCATAAATCTATCACTAACGTAGCGTTTTGCTAGCTTGGCAGCTTGCTCTATCGCTTCATCAGAAATAGCAACATGATGAAACTCTTCGTAGCGTGGTCGTAGACCCTGTAAAATCTCAATAGTCTCTTCTACTGTAGCTTCTGGAACTTGAACAGGTTGAAATCGTCGCTCTAAGGCAGAATCTTTCTCAATATATTTGCGATATTCCTCTAAAGTTGTGGCACCAATTGTCTGTACTTCGCCCCGTGCAAGAGCTGGTTTTAAAATATTTGCAGCATCTATAGCACCTTCGGCACTACCAGCCCCAACTACATTGTGTAACTCATCGATAAATAGTATTACATCGTCAGCACCAGAGGCTTCGTCAATAATCTTCTTTAGACGTTCTTCAAACTCACCACGAAACTTCGTACCGGCAATAACCGATGCCATGTCGAGCATCATAATACGTTTACCGAGCAGTAGCTCTGGTACGTCTTCTTCTACCACCTTACTCGCCAAACCTTCGACTATGGCGGTTTTACCAACTCCAGGCTCGCCAATAAGAACTGGGTTATTTTTGGTGCGGCGATTTAGAATAGAGATCATACGTGCCAGCTGTGCTGCTCGACCAACCATAGGGTCTAACTTGCCATCACGAGCTTTCTGAGTAAGATCTATACTAAAGTGATCGAGCGCAGGAGTTTTTGAGGCTTTGCCGCCTTTTCCATTAGGTTCGTTGTGTTGAGCAAAGGTATGCGGCTGGTTTGCCAGGCTGTTCTCTACATCTGCTCGCAGTTTGGTAGGGTCTACCTTAAGATCGTGCAGAATAGTCTGCGCCCGCGAATTTTTTTGACTAAGAATAGCAAACAATAAATGCTCGGTACCAGCATAGGCTTGGCCGTATTCTTGTGCCATACGCAATGCAAGCGTAATAGTCTTTTTCGCTGTCTCAGAAAGGTCTACTACACCCTGAGGAGTAGAAGTAGGTTGAGCAAGAAGGCCAGGGTTAACTTTTTCGAGACTTACACCGGCTTCTGAGAGCAAGCGAGCACCCAAAGAGTTTTGGGTTTTTACAATTCCTAATAGAAGGTGTTCGGTACCGACATAGCTGGCTCCTGTTTGCAGAGCCAATTGCCCGGCAAACTGAAAAGCCAATTTTGCATTCTGTGTAAATCTTTCAAATACTTCTGGAAAATCGGTATCCATATCATCCTCCTTCTATTTAGTTACTTATGTTCTTGCGGTTCGCTTTCTGTCTTTGTCTGATCTTCTTTTACTGCTTCTTTATCCTCTTTGGCAGGTTTTTCTTTGGTAGTTTCTTCTGTACTAGCTGCATTTAGTAGTGAGTCTTCGAGATCTTTCGTGTTAATAGTCTTTGGCTCGTCAACTGCATCTGCAGTTTCTTCTACATGGGCTTCATCGGCTCCGTCAATATCAACACTCCAGCCAGTTAGCTTGGCAGCCAAACGAACATTCTGACCAGACTTGCCAATTGCCAAGCTTAGCTGATCTTCTGGTACTTTTACTGTAGCTTTCTTTTCTTCTTCATTTATCTTTACTTCAATTACTTTGGTAGGGCTAAGTGCTGAGGCAATATATTCCTTAGGGTCTTCGCTAAATGGAATAATATCTATCTTTTCATCACCAATTTCGTTCATTACTGCTTGCACACGCGATCCACGTCCACCAACAAACGTACCGACAGGGTCTACACCTTCAGTATTACTTTTTACGGCAATCTTAGTGCGAGCACCGGCTTCACGAGCAATATTTACTATTTCTACACTACCACCAGAGATTTCTGGTACTTCCATCTCGAAGAGTTGGCGAATCATTTCTGGGTGAGTACGGCTTACCACAATTTGTGGACCTTTTAGTGTCTGTTCTACACGAACAACATATACTTTAATGCGCTGGCCAGTATAATAGCGCTCGTTAGGTAACTGATCGTTAGGAAAAAGTACACCCACAGCATGGCCAAGGTCTATGTACACATTACCTCGCTCTACGCGTTGCACAGTAGAGTTAATAATTTGGCCTTCTTTATCAGAAAATTCACTAAATACTACTTCTCGCTCGGCTTCGCGAATACGCTGCATAATAACTTGCTTGGCAGTTTGTGCAGCTACACGACCAAAATCGGTGTGAGTTTTTTCTTCGTACTCTACCATTTCGCCAACCTTAATATCGGGGTTAATCTTCTTGGCGTCTTCGAGAGTCATTTGTAATTCTTCAAAACCTTCGTCTATCTTCTTTACCACTTCTTTGCTAATAAAAATGCGTGCTGCACCAGTCTTTGGGTCTAGCTCGGCGCGTACTTCTTGGTCTTTATCGCCATAATCTTTTTTGTAGGCAGCAGCCATAGCAGCAGCAATAGCCTCTAGTACAGACTCTTTACTAATGCCTTTTTCTTCACAAATTTGTTCGATGGCTGATATAAATTGGTTTTGCATGGGTATACTTTTCCTTTTCTATTCAATTGTTATTCAGTTGTAGTTAGTGTTTGAACAATAAAGAGCCGGTTGTTTTTTGTTTTAAAACAGTTCCGACTCCTTTCTAAGTGTTCAAACTATGTGTCTATAATAGCACATTGGCACTCGGCATGCAAGAGTGCTAACACAGGTTTTTTACATAATATTTTCTAAATGAGTTACTTCGGGCATAGAGATATCACCCACAACAGTAATAACGTCTAGTCTTGGTTGTAGTCTGGCAAATTCTTGGTGTTGGCTTAGCCAAAATTCGGCCGAGTATTGTATTCTTTTGACTTTATTTGGTGTAATTGCCCCAATAGCGCCGCCAAAGTCTCGGCGTCTGCGATATTTAACCTCTACAAAAACTATAGTAGTGTTATTACGAGCAACAATATCTATCTCACAAAAGCGGTCTTTATAATTGCGTTGTATAACCTTGTAGTTGTTATTTTCTAAGTAGCGACTTGCCGAGTCTTCGGCCATAGCGCCATATACATTATGTTGTGCCATAACCACCAGTATAGGTTTGCATTAAATAAATTTCGAGCAAAAGCTTTTTCGGTGTAAATCTGTTAAACCATGTTTAGCAATAGCTACTCTGTGTGCTTTGGTACCATACCCCACATTGGTATCATAACAATACTCTGGGTACTGCACGCACAGGCTTTGCATGTATTTATCGCGTGCTACTTTGGCCAGAATACTTGCTGCTGCCACACAATCTACCTTTTGGTCGGCCTTAACTATGGTTTGGCAAATTTCAAATTCTTTTAAATAGTCTACCGAGCCGTCTAAGATAATATGGCTTACCTCTAAGTGCATATTTTCTAGAGCTCTTAGATACGCTTCTTGCAAGCACCATGGTAAACCAAATTCATCAATTTCTGTGTTGCTAACCCAACCAAGACCAAAGCCAACAGCACTACTTCTTATCTGCTCGGCAATACTAGCGCGTTTTTTTGCAGATATCAATTTAGAATCTGCCAGGCCGAGCCGATGGTCTAGTGGTAATACTACACAACCAGCTACCAGTGGCCCCGCCAACGCACCTCTGCCAACCTCGTCTATTCCGGCTACTAGCAAAACACCCTCTTTATATAGCTTTTGCTCTAGAGTAGAGCTTGCTGTTACTACCATCCACCTCCTTTAAGAATATGGCAATTATACCACCGTTACTCGGTTTATGATCTATTGACTATTCATTATTTTTATGCTAATATTTACCAGTTCGCAATCGTCCCTGGTAGCGAGTACCCTACAGGAGAGAAGGATGGGAAAGATCGTCGTAGTAGACGATATTCGCCTTTCGGCAGATTCACGAGCATTTCATTGCCGAAACACTGTTGTAGCTGTTGAGCTACTTACTTCGTTTTTGCAGTCTGCTGAAGTAATAGATGAGCTCTGGCTCGATTATGACATGAGCAGTAATTATGGTATTGGCTCGCCCAACACCATGGCGCTTGCCGAATGGCTTATTGAAAACCAACAGAGTCGTACCCCACTTGTTATCCGCCGTATCTTTGTACATTCGCGTCATAATAAGGCCATAGACCTTGTTAAGATACTCGAGCCACATTTTTCCGCTCGGTTTGGCGAATTACCCGACCCTATGTGGTGGGATATGCCAGAAGAGGAGGAGCAGGAATAGATGATCACCATCGGCTTTGTTAGTACTCTTGAAGACCCGGTTGTCCGAAGTCCCATAGAAGAAGCTACCAGTACCGGTTTGCATTCTCTGCAGGTCTATACACGTAGTAGATATGAGGTTGCAGCTACCGATGGCAGTTGCATTGTGCTTAGACTTAAAAAAAAGCATCACCCATTTACTAAGCTTATTGTATTCCATGGCCCTACTGAAGAAATGCAACCTTTGCTTGCCCACGCCAACATGTTGCTCGAGAGGAGCGCGTAATGCCAAAGGCAGTCCCATATCTTACTCACTCTGACAGAATGAGTGAACTTCTCGAAGATGCTACTGATCACGTCTGTGCTATGAAGCCTGAGTGGGTAATGATTACACACAAAAATGGTGCCGGTGTAGCCTGGAACAATGCTTATGGCAACCCGCAAGGGCCACCAGAAAAGTTTGAGCCAATGCTTATTGGTCTCCTATATTGCCCGTTCTGCGGTTTGCGCTTCGGCGAGCCCAATGAAGAGACCGAGGCAGTTACCGATGTGCTTCGCCAAGCACTCAGTGTTTGTGATAACGTGGCTTATGATCGGTTCTCTCCAGATGAGCTGAAAGATGTGCAAAGTGCATATTCCGGCATCTTGGATGAACGAATCCAAATCACTATCATCAATCAAGACTAAGATGTATATCTAAAATAACAAAACCCGTTTCAATTTGAAACGGGTTATTTTTTTCTACGTTCTTTCAAGATTGAACTGTATTCTTTTATTGCATCAAGTTTATTGGTTGCTAATAGAGAATAACTACCGGTGAGTTCATCATCTGTATAACAGTAAACCGAAGCACGGCCACTATCTAATATACAAACTTCATCTTTATTTCCTTCTACATGGCTCATAACCCAACCAGAAAAATACAAAGAAGGCTTAACTCTTATCTCTTTAGTAATTAAACTCGGAACACCCATGGTTCTCCTGAGTGGTTGTTGGTACAGTTTTTTATATTATACAAATTTTCAATCAATAACATAATTAAGACCCTTTCGGGTCTTAATTATGACTAGAGTACTACTATTATTTCTTGTCGGCCTTGTCTACGCCGTCTTTAAATTCTTCGGCGGCTTCTTGTTGCTCGTCGTTACCGTCAGAATTTACTTTTTCATCAGCCGGAGCATCTTTTGGTTCGTTATCGCTTGCTGGCGTAGCATCATCTTCTGCGGCTTTTTTATCTTCTTCTTTAGCTACATCTTCGGTACTTTCTTCTACTTGTTTGGCCTCATCATTCTTTGCGGCTTTATCACCATCAATCTTTTCTTCTTCTTTCGCAATTTTTGCTTCCTCATCGGCAGCTTTTGCTTCTTCGGCTATCTGGGTGGCTGTGCGATGGTCAGCTGCATTGGTAGCTTCTTTATCAAAGCCCATTTCGGCGAGTCTAGCAGATTTACCACTTCTATCTCGCATATAGCTAAGAAATGCTCGACGTACCTTGCTACGTTTCACAACTTGAATCTTCTCTACAGATGGGCTGTGTACCAACCAGCTCTTTTCTACCCCTACACCAGAGGCTATCTTGCGTACAGTAATAATAGCCTGTAAGCTACCTGGTTTGCTATAGCGTATAACCAAACCTTCAAATACCTGAATACGGCTCTTTTTACCTTCGGTAATTCTCTGGTGTACTCTAACGGTATCACCTGAGTGAATTTCTGGTAATTTGGCCTTCTTTTGGCTGGCTTCTAGAGTTGCGATAGGATTCATAACCCAAATAGTGTAGCACATCTGGTAAACTCTGGCAAGAGTATTTAGCCTATCTGTTGGGTACTATACACTTACTTGACAAATTCAGTAAAATATATTGACTTTTACCTGTTTTCTTGATATAATACTTTAGTTCTCAATCGAGAAGCACCGCCCGACCAAGGAGTCAAATTGGCTACATGGCTGTATAGCATAGTTATGTTCTGGGGATGTATCGGTTTAATGATAGAGATTATTTATCTGATGTTTATTTTTCCAACAGCCAAGTACCCCGATTACGAAATCCACATAACCATTGGTTGGCCATACTTGTGGCACATCGAGAAAGAAAAATCGATGTTGCCAGTTCGCGAAGAACAGCTAGTTGAACAATTCTTAAAAGAACGAAGCATGCCAGTATGGAAGAATTTCTTGCTTGGCCCATTTGCAATTGCATACTGTCATAAAAAGAACCAATACCTTCGCGCCCAGTTCGCCGAGATACTTGAGAATCCGAAAGGATCCCGATGAACCAAGGAAAGCAAGTTGCCGTACCGCACTCTCCCCACAACATGACGATGTGGGTGGATGAGAGCAAGATTAAGCCACCAAAGTTGCGTTTTAAGCCAGGAATGGTGTTCGTCTACCAAGGCGAGATCATTCTGCTGCAGGCAGCATTTCGGTTGCGTGACAGCGACCGAGAGTGGCGCTACTACGGCAGTGTCATCAGCCGTACGGTGGATGACACTGCCAAGCGCCAGGCGCTCGAGCGCATCGCTCACTATGTGGCCGATGCAGCTGATGAGGTCGTGGTGTACTGGCTGTTTCGCAACAGCCTAGATGCCATTACCTACTTCGGCTGGCTCCCGCACATCGGCGACGGCCGCGTTCTAAGTAACAAGGAGCTCATCCAGAAGGGTGAGCGTCTGATTCCCGAATTGGTCGAGTAAGAATAAGGAGTGAGATGCATAAGAATCCTTGGGAAGAAGATTGCTTTGAGCCTGTTTCTCAGCAGATCGTTGCCTCACCAGAGGTATTCGACAAACTGCTCGAGATGATCGACCAGGAAGTGAAGCCCGACCCCCGCTTGGTCGAGCTGTTTGCTCGCCCAAGACGTATTCAGCGTTAGTTACAACCCCCGCTGCGAGGGATAAATCGCAGCACCACCAGAAATTTTGATACTCCGCCAGCTGCCGGATCGAAGTTTGTGGCGGGATCTCCCCGACAAGCACCTCGCATAGGCAAAGGAGTAACCATGGCTATCGATGATAGATATGCCTTTGTTGATAATGACGACCCAACACTGGGTCGACAAGCTGCAGCCTATAGAACACACCGAGTAACTCGAGGTAAGCAAGCCAGGCGCCAGCGTGCACTTGACCGCATCGAAGCCGAATTGATGACAGCTCAGAGTGATCTTGAGCTGTTACATGCACGTATTCGTCAATTTACCCAGCAGATGAACAATGCCAGTCTAAGTGCTGCAACTATCGAGTCTTTTGTAGTTAGAAAGCAGAACGCAGAAGCTGAAATCGAAGTACTTCATACCAAGATTGCTCGCTTGCAGACCGATGCTCACACCTTGCGCACTCGACTGAGTAGATACTAATTAAATTTTACCGAAGCTAACGCTTCGGTTTTTTATGTTAGGAAGAAACTGGTGTTGGTTTCTTTTTGATAGCTACATTACTTTCACCAACTATCTCAATAAGCCCAGCAATAAGACTTTCTGAGCCGTCAATTCCACCTGGCAGGCGTAAATTCTGAGATGTAGCTGCAAAGTGTAGCATAATAGGCACACTACCCTTATGTGCTTCTAGATGACGCTTGATGTGCAAGAGTTTTTCACCTTCGGTAGTAGACTGCAAGCTAATAGTAATGCTCTCGATATTTTCGTTGGGTAAATCTTCTTGAGCAACTGCACCTTCAATGGTTTGTTCGGGAGGTGGAAACATGCGAGCAGTTTCAGCAACAGTTGGTTTAACACTATCGGCTAGCACCTTTAATTCGTCGACAAGTTTACCCTCTCTATCTTTAGCATTAATCTTGCCAGTAATAAGCACTACACTGTCTACCGCTAAGTGATCTTTACTCTTTTGCCAGACTCGCGGAAACACTACAACTTCTACGTCACTATCGAGTGTTTCGAGCTGCACAAATGCCATTGCATCGTTATTGCGAGTGTAGATTTGGCGCAAACCAGTTACAATACCACCAATCGTAATCTCGGCACCATCGTCCATTTTAGAAAACTTAGTTATACTTTGTGCCTTCGACATTAAGTAGTTGCGAAAATCATCCAATGGATGGCTACTAACAAACAACCCCATAAGTTCTTTCTCCCACATTAAATGTGTGCGGGGATCTACTTTACTACTAGGCGGAACTAATCTTAGCGGTGGGGTTTCTTCGGGCTTGCCCATCGAGCCAAAAATATCAATCTGTCCGCTGAGAGCATTTTTTTGCAAACGAGACGCATAGCCTGTAATTACTTCTACACTCTCAAGCAAAGTGTCGCGATCGCCCATGCTATCAAAAGCACCGCACTTTATAAGTGATTCCATTACTTTCTTGTTAATGGCACTTGCCTCTACTCGTTTGCAAAAATCTTCGAGGCTCTGAAACTTACCACCTTCTTTGCGTGCAGCCAAAATTATCTCAATTGGCCCCATGCCAACATTCTTAATTGCTCCTAGGCCAAACCGAATATTACCGGTCTCTGGCACAACAGCAAACTCGGCAAAACTTTCGTTAATGTCTGGTGGCAGAAGTTCTATTTCCATCTTACGACATTCGGTTACTTCAATAGCAATACGGTCTAGGTTTTCGTGGTCTGAGGTAAGCAAAGCCGCCATAAAAGCCGATGGATAGTGCGCTTTTAAGTACGCTGTCTGCACACTAATAAGAGCGTAACAAGCAGCATGTGATTTGTTAAAACAGTAGGCCGCAAAATCTTCAATGCTCTTCCATAAATCATTAATAAACTTCTCTTCTACTTGGCTTGTTTTAATAGCACCATCAATAAATTCTTGCTTCATCTTAGCAATCACTTCGGGAATCTTTTTACCGATACCTTTACGTAGGGTGTCGGCCTGGCCACCAGTAAATCCACATAAGTCTTTGGCGATTTGCATAACTTGTTCTTGATACACAATAATTCCGTAGGTATTCTTTAGTGCTTCCTCCATTTTGGGATGGCCATAGGTAATAAGCCCAGGGTTGTGTTTTCTGTTAATAAAATCTTCTATCCACTGCATTGGGCCTGGCCGATACAGGGCTACCATGGCAATAATATCTTCAAATCTATCTGGCTTAAGATCGCGAATATAGCGCTTCATACCGGCCGACTCTAGCTGGAAGACACCGGTAGTATCTCCTCTACTTAGCAAATCGTAGGTCTTTTTGTCATCAATCGGAATTTCGTTTACATTAATATCTTTGCCATACACTTTTTTAATGATACGCAGGGTATTTTTAATAATTGTTAAGTTAGAGAGTCCGAGAAAATCGAATTTTAACAAACCAAGCTCTTCAATAGGGTTCATAGAGTATTGTGTGGCAACCCCACCTTTACTAGCCCGGGTAAGTGGTACGTACTCTACTAAATTTTCTGGCGCTATCACCACACCTGCTGCATGGGTACCGGCATTACGAATAGTACCTTCAAGCTGCATAGCAATATCGATTACTTGTTTAGCTTTGGGATTATTAGAATATTCTGCTTTTAGTTCTGGGTTATCAACAATCGAGTTTTTTAGCGGAATATGTCTACCCTGAATCGGTGCTGGTATTACTTTGGCAATGGCATCCACCTCACCATACGGCAGGCCCAGCACGCGACCCGTGTCGCGCACGGCGTTACGTGCGGCCATTACACCAAAGGTAATAATTTGAGCTACCCGTTCTTGACCATATTTTTCGGTGGCATAATTAATAACTTCTTCTCGCCTATCATCAGCGTAGTCCATATCAATATCTGGCATACTAATACGATCGGGGTTTAAGAACCGCTCGAAGAGCAAATCGTACTTAAGCGGATCAAGCTCGGTAATTGCAGTGGCATAGGCAATAATACTACCAGCCGCCGAACCACGCCCCGGGCCACAAACAATGCCCTGTGCCTTACTCCAATTAATGAGGTCAGAAACAATCAGCATGTAGCCTTCATAACCCATATCGCCAATTACTTTCAATTCATATTCAATTCTTTCGAGCACTTCGGCCGGTAGGTTTGGTTTTACCTTAGCTTCGCTCAGATCATCACCTTCCATATCGGTATATCGTTTGGCGGCGCCTGCAAAGACCATCTCGCGCAATAGAGATTTCTCTGTCTTGCCTTTCGGTACACCAGGAAATCGAGGAATCAGAATCCTGCCGAGTTCAATATCAATCTCACAGCGCTCGGCTATCTTTACTGTATTGCTCACTGCCTCGGGTACATCTTTAAAGAACTCAGCAAAATGACTGCCTGGTGCTACTGAGAGATCCATATCCAGCTTCATACGTTTTACATCATCCACCGTACTACCGGTCTGTACACATAGCAAAATATCGTGCGCATAGTGTTGGTCAGAAACAGAATAATGCGAGTCACCGGTTGCTACTAAATTAAGATCGAGCTCTTTGGCAAGTTTCTTTATTCCTTCATTAACTTTTTGTTGAAAATCTTCGGTATGTGGTTGTAGCTCTAAGAAATAATTGTCTTTGCCAAAAACGCTCTTATACCACTCGGCAGTTTTTTTGGCTTCGGCATAATTATTATCGAGTATCTTGCTGCCAAGCTCACCACCCGCACAGCCAGAAAGTACTATAATACCCTCTTTGTATTTCTCGAGTAGGTCATGGTCTACCCGGGGCTTATAATAAAATCCCTCGAGATTGGCTATGGTACTGAGCTTCATTAAGTTCTTGTAGCCCTGCATGTTTTCGGCAAGCAAGGTAAGGTGAAACGGTGTTCTGTCTTCGGCGCTATTTTTGTCTAAATGAGTACGGGGTGCAACATATGTTTCGATACCAATAATTGGTTTTATACCTTTCTCTTTGCACGCCTTATAAAACTCTATCGCACCAGAGAGCGTACCATGGTCGGTAATGGCACAAGCAGTTTGCCCCAGACCTTCAATATGGTCAACTAAGTCTGGTATCTTTTGCAAGCCATCGAGCAGGCTATAGTGAGTGTGAGTATGTAAATGCACAAAATCAACAAACCCCTTTTCTGCCCGGGCCTTGTTGATAACTTCATTTTTACCTGGCTCTATAGCGTCCGCCATTTCCCTCCTCTTTGTATACCTATTTTACCACGATACCTTTTGCACTTGGTGAGAGAAAACACTATAGCTTAGCTAGATTGCATTGCAGCACTAATCTTTTGTAATAAATGCCCTATATATGGTAGGCCGCCAAACACGGTTACTAAAAATCCAATAATTACAATTACAACTGCAGCGCCCAGCACCCCACCAAACCCACGCACAAAACCAGTCTGAAAATTTAACCACCACAATTTCTTTTTATTAGTAAGAAGCTCATTGATAGCTTCTAAACCAAGGCTCGCTGCGAGTTGTTGGGAAGCTACCGAATTATTCTTGGTTGGTTTTGCCATTCACTAATTATTTAGAGCTAGCTTTTTTTGCAGGCTGTTTACTTTTCTCAGCTGCACGCTGTTTGGCTCGTTGTATTCTCGCAGCTTCTTTTTTACCGGTTGCATAGACTTTTTTAGAAGACTCGGCCAATTCGAGAGCCAACTCGGCAGCCCGTTGAGTTAGTGCTTTCGTTTCTTCGGCAGCAACTTTGCCAACCTTCTTAGAAGACTTCGAAAGCTCGGCGCTTTTACGCGAGAGTTCGGCAGCCAGTTTTTCGGCCTGTTCTATCTTTTCTTTGGTAACTTTATCGCCTGTTTTTTTAGCAGTATTAATTTTTGCCTGCAACTCAGCATGAGTTTCGTCACAACGTTTCTTTAGATCTTCGCGTGTTTCTTTACCACTTTTGGGTGCAAACAATAAAGCCAATGTGCCAGCTACCAATCCACCAACAATTGCTCCTTTAAAAAATCCTTTTTCTTTACTCATCGCTTTTATTCTTTCTAGCTCTCTTAGTAGCTTTGTGCAAATACTTTTCTATCATCATCGCAATAATGCCAGGGTTTACGACGGTTCTCCGTACTTCATCAACAAGTTCTGAGGCCTGGTCGGCACTTTCTTGAACCTTATTAGCAGCCAAGCGAACTTGCTTAAGAGCCTTAATAAGTAATACTAAGAATACTACGGTATAAATAACCAAAATAATTAAAGTAATCGAAACTAAGGTAATTAGCACTATCAGTAATGTGTTCATATTCTTCTCCTCGCAAACATTAAGTATATCTTTATACTACCACTTTTAAGATACTATGTAAAAATTATTTATGATGTTTATTTATCTTATAATGTATAGCTTGCAAGACATCTGCCCGCTGCATATGCTCATAGGTTGCTTCATCACGCTCTAGCAAGATCCACTCATTATCATCTACCACCGAGTTAGGCACTACGTGCAAGTTACCATGTTTATCAATAATGCGAGTTTTTTTGACGTCCATCTCGAGTATATACCCCTCGGCACGCTCGTCTTTGGCGCCCACTATTACCTTATCACCTACCCGAAAGTCGTGATCACTACTTAGTTGTAAGCCAGAGAGTAAATCTTTTACTGTCGGTGAAATGCCTTGTGAAATACCAAAAGAAAAAGCTGCCGCCAGAGCACCTACTGTCAGTGCAATATTGGTAAGACCAAGAATCTGCAGTGTACCAATACCAAGCAATACCCACAAGATACCTTGCACAATAATTTGTAATATTTCTTTCAGCCCAAAAGAAAATTTCACATAACCTAGAATTCGTTCAAACAAGTACGAAAGCAAGCGAATAAGTATAACGCCCACAATAGCAAACAAAACAGCTCGGATAATTCGAGGTCCGTAAGTTACAAACCCAGTATTGAGTTGGTTTACGGCATTTTGGGTATTAATTACTACAAAGTCATTCATTGGGGGAATAAATTATTACTGTTCTTGTAATAATTTTAGCACAAGCGCATTCGCCTTGCCGGGATTTGCCTGACCTTTTGTGGCTGCCATAACTTGCCCCACAAAAAAACCAGCAGCTTTTTCGTTACCAGACTTATAATCTGCTACAGCTTGAGGATTTTTGGCAATAATATCTACAATAATAGCTTCTAGCTCGGTATCATCACTCATCTGGGTAAGTCCTTTGGCTTGAATAATTTCTGCTGGCTTTTGCCCGGCAATAACATTAGCAAATATTTCTTTGGCAGTCTTCGAAGAAATGCTTCCATCTTCTATTAACATAATCAATTCAGCCAAATGTTGACCACTTAGTTTCGACTCAGACTCGCTGTTTTCACTCTTCCAGGCCTGGTAATCACCAACCAGCCAATTTACTATCTTGCGCTCTAGCTGAGAATTGTTGAGCGTATTCTTAGCATCATAAAAAATCGTACGTGTTTTGGCTTGGCCTACGAGAATGTCTTGCTCGTCAGAGTTGAGCCCCAAGCTTAGTAACTCTTGGCGAACCGTAATTGGTAAGACTTCCTTCTTTGCTTCTGCCTGAACGTTGGTAATAAATTCTTCATCTAGGTTAAGCGGTGGAATGTCTGGTTCGGGAAAATACCGGTAGTCATTAGCTTCTTCTTTACTACGCTGTGGTACTGTCTTGCCTTTAGCATCATTCCAGCCGCGAGTTTCTTGAACTACTTTCTCTCCTTGCTCGAGAATTTCTATCTGCCGAGCTATCTCATAATTAAGTGCTCGTTCGGCATTTCTAAATGAGTTGAGATTCTTTAACTCAGTACGAGTACCGAGTTCTTCGTTATCACTCACCGAAACATTCAGATCAAATTTAAAATTGCCATGCTCCATATCTCCATCACTAACACCCAGAGTAGTAGCGATAGCATACACTTCTTGCAGATAGCGTTTTGCCTCTACCGCACTATGCATATCAGGTTCTGAAACAATTTCTACAAGCGGTGTTCCTGCGCGGTTAAAATCTACCAAGCTATAATCTTTACCTGTAGGATGAGTAGATTTACCAGCATCTTCTTCTAAATGGGCATGATGAATACCTATTTTTTTAAATTCATTATCAACCAATATCTCTACGTAACCCTTGCCAACTATCGGCTCTCGCATCTGGGTAATTTGGTATCCCTTAGGACTGTCTGGATAAAAATAATTTTTGCGATCAAAACTTGTTATCTTGGCTATCTGAGCATTTAGACCATAGCCTAGTTTTATTGCCAGCTCTACGGCACCCTTATTCACAACCGGCAAGCTACCCGGAAAAGCCATACAGACAGGACACACATTGGTATTCGGCTCGGCATTACGACTATTATTATCGCAAGCACAAAACATCTTACTCTTTGTGGCGAGTTGTACATGAATTTCTATACCAATAGTAGGAGTATACTGTTTTGACACTACAAGCCAACTCCTAAATCTCTTATACCCTGGCCCAGGTCCGATATAGCTTGCTTAAATTGCGCAGCTACCACATCATGCTGAATCTCGTGAGCCATTTGGTTACGCAGCTTATGTGCTGCCCAAATAGCATTTAAATTACTAAAAGCCGAGCCACCACTCTGCAGTCGCTCTCCCATTGTCTCGCCAGAAAAACCTTTTTGAATCATCACATAATCAAGTAACTTATCGGCCTCTATAAGAGCATTTTTTAATCCAGCTGCACCAGAGTTTTGCATGGCACCAATTTCACTCCACTTGTTTTTTACCAATTCGGTATTAAGTCCGCCGTTTGAATTGTTGGCTGGTTTTACGCTGCCAACTTTATTGGGGTCAAACTTTCGCTTATCACTTGCCTTGCTCTTCATAAGAAAATAAATAAGTATACTTATAACAACCACTGCAATAACTAACGATATATAGCTCATAGTTTTGGTCTCCTTTGGTGCCAATCTGAGTTAGCTTGAATTTGTTTTGCAATTTCTAAAACTGTTGC
>JAKOQC010000246.1 GCA_029778565.1 bacterium | reverse complement strand
CATTTTCATACACAGCTACTTCTATATCTGTTGTTTCGTTATTCATTTTAGTAGCCATCATCGTTATCTCAAACACGTTAACACCTCCTTTCACACAAATCTGCCTACATATGCCGTCAACGACACACCTACTGGTGGTAGCGTCCACCACAGGCCATTCCCACGATAATTAAAATAACCACGCTCCTCTTCTAAATATAATATATTGTTTTCTGCTACTAAATTTATCAGCCTACAACCAATAATACTAATATTAAACTTAAACGCATATTCATAAAACAACGAACCACTAATATTTAGTGTTATGTTACCCCATCTATCACTTTGCATTATCATTGTTGAAAACAAGAAGTCAGGCATATATCCTAAATTTTTTATACTGTACAATACTCTACCATATGGCTCTGGTTCCATTAGTGTCCCTATTTCAGTTAATGTTATGTCTTTGCTTATTACTTCTATTATGGCAGGCATTTTCATATTTGTATCAAAAATGTAGTTTCCGTTGTCATCTTGTATGTATATTCTATTATTATTTGCATTAAATTTCATTTATATTTTACCTCTGTTACAATAGCAGTAAAAGTACTATCTACGCCACCGCGTGCTTTTTTCCAAGAACCAACATGATAAACAAAATTATATGCATAAACAAAACCAGAAGCTTGGGCTATAAGTTTTATCGTTTTACCCAATGGAAACAATAAATCACCATTAGATGCCACTTTATGCAAATACAAATAATTTGAATCTAATTTACCACCGCTCGCTATGAATCTACTTGGTGATATATATATGGTTTGCACGCCCTACACCTCCGACATTAAGAATATTCTTGCGCCAACGCTGATGGCGCTTAAACTTTTCCATTGATTGTCATATGAATTTATCAATGAATACATTTCTTGAAAATATAAATAATTATTATCAGTACCTAATAATATTGTTCTAAAGTAATTTACACCACCATAGTCTGAATCTTCGTATCTTGTTTGTATTACGAATTCTCCACAAAAAGGGATTTTCACAAGCTCCGTTGGGCTTGTGAAATATCCTACGAACAATGGCCTATATCCAAGGCCATGATAATATAATCGATAATTAACAAATCCCCAAGTATCACCCTCATATTCCCTACCAGATGGAGCATCCCAATCGTTCTTTTGTTTCCTCTCTGGTAAGTTTATGGTTACATTTAATATTGTTTCTATTCTTAAATAATCCAACGCAGAATGAAAATATATTTTATTTATATTGTTCAACGGGTGCTCGATATCTGCATCAGATTCGCATATGCAAACATCACCAGTTACGCCATTGGCATACAATTTCTTGGCCATTTTACACCTCTATGCTTATGAATTTATTTGTTAAATCTATTATAAACTTACCGTCACTTGATTGAATTTTACCAGTAGTTAATGTGCCCATGTTAGACGATATTGCGGATAAACTACTTACGTTTATCTTCTCGGCTATAACCGCATTGGCTGCTATCTTGTCTGATGTTATCGTTCCACTTGCTATGATATCTCCCTCAAGATATGCATTGTTATTGATCAATTGAAATACTGGTTTAACTGTGCCGTTAGCTGGATTGTAGATGAAGAATTTGTCAGCCAATATCACAAATTCACCTGTGCCACTTTGCCCATCTGCCAACAATCCTATACCAGCCACTGCCACCTTGTGTGTGCCAGCTGCCTGTGCCTGTATTGTCCATTGTGCTCTAAGCCTGCCATCAATATCAGCTATAGTTGATTCTGTTTGTTGTATGCTTGCTATAGCATCATCGACAGAAGCCGATACTGTTGATATCTGCGTTGCTAATGCTTCATCTTCTGTGGCCCTTATTGTGGCTTCATTTTGTATGGTAGTTTCAACTTCGGATATTTCTGTAGATAAAGTTGTATGCAATGTTGTTATTTGTGTAGCTAAAGTAGCATCAGCATCTGATCTAAGTGTGCTTTCCTGTTGTATACTAGATTGTACTTCAGTAATAGCAGTAGATAGGTTGGTATTTAATGTGGATATTTGGCTGGCAAGCACTTCGTCCTCACTTGTACGAGCTATTTTTTCTTCAGTTATTGCTGCTTTATTTATACGGAATCTTGTACGCTCTGAATGATAATCTTCATCATTTTGTACAATTTGGGCTAAGATATTATCTGCATTGTCATTGGCTAGATTATTATTATCAATTTCTTGAACAGCATAAGTAGTAACTGAAGAGAGGGTTGATATT
>JAKOQC010000245.1 GCA_029778565.1 bacterium | reverse complement strand
TGCTAGCATAACAACACCAAACACCGAGATTAGTGTTGGCGAGAATGTTACAGGTGTAACAGCTGGTGGCGGTGAAGAAGTTGAAGGTGGACAGACCGTAAAGAACAACAAAGATGGAACTGGTATTGTGTCAGAACCACCAGCAAGTGGTGGAACATATGTACCGCCAGTGATACCAGTAAGTGCTATTAGTGTGGAACCAACAACAATGACATTAACAGTTGGAGCAACAGGACAGATAACAGCAACAGTTAAGCCTGAAAATGCTACGAATAAAAAAGTAACATGGAGTTCAAATGATGAATCTGTAGCAACAGTAGATGCTGGAAAGGTAACTGCAGTATCTGAGGGCAAAGCTGTAATAACGGCAAAAACAGAAGATGGTGGCTTTACGGCAACCTGTAAAGTAACAGTAATCCCTCCAATAACACTTGAGGTAGCCGCAACCAACTTCAACACCGAGAAGAACAAGGGCTATGAAGGAATAGACGTCGGGTTCACTATCAACGGTAGCACCACAGCCGACCTTACGAAAGTAGAGTCTATGGTTGTGGAGCTGTACAGTGTAGACACGTTACTGGCAAGGAACACTGCCAAGATGGACGCTTGGAAGGACAACAATCCCGGAACAAGCACCCCGTTTGTAGTGGTAAAAGGAACCTTTGATCCGGCAGAAGATGAATACTGGACCTACGAGTGGATGGAAGGTCACCCGGACGCAAAATTTAAGCCGACAAAAGCTGTAATCACCGTGACAGACGTCTTTGGTAATGTTCATAAAGCAGTGAATGAAACCCTGGCCGAACCCAACGACTGGACCTGGGAAAGCATATTTGAGACGGTCGAGGTAGCTATCCTTTCTAGCACTAGATCAAATAAGGTAGATTTGGATAATGAAACAATTAACAATTTTGGGTGGTTCGCACTAAATTGAGCCGTTCATTAGATTTATCCGCAGGTAGTAAGGCGAATTTTGTTATTAGCTACGAATTTTCCCAAGATAATGGTTCTACATGGGAGAAAGCAGAAAGGTCTGATGAGACAGTTTTCTCCAAAGATAAAAGTTGGGATGGCTATTTGAATAGCAAGGATGGCGTAAAATACCCCGGAAAAAATTATGGTGGAGATATCGTACCGGCGGGGGTCGTAATTGAATCAAACGAAACAAAAGTTGGAGAAAGGGCGGCAAACATATATACTGCTATAGTAGCTGAAGACGCCATTGTTATGGTTCGCACGGTAATTAACATTACAGACAACTTTGGTAACGAAATTGATATCATAAAATTTGATCCTGTAACATACACCGATGGTGAGCCTGATAACCTTGGTATAGGTATCTACGAAAAATAAGAGATGTATGTAATTTGTTGGCTTCCATAAATATAAACAAGTCCCGTGGGAAAGCAGCTAATAAAGCTCTCTCACGGGGCTTTTCTTTTTAGGTATACGGGTGCAAAGGGTGGTGGGGAGTTGATGTTTAGCTATTTGCTTATAGCAAGAAAGAGGAAACAGAGGTTTTACTATAGAATTATCCTAACAATGTAACAAATAACAATCAAAAAAGAAGGTGAGGGCTTGGAAACTTTTGATTCGACCAAGAGAAGTCTATTCGAG
>JAKOQC010000244.1 GCA_029778565.1 bacterium | reverse complement strand
CTGTCGTCACCTTGCTCAAGCATCCTCAAAGCATTTACCAATTCAGCACTATCTGCAGTTATACAGTTCTTATTATGCACATGAACATTGAAGTCAGTAGTACTCTTAGTACAATCAGTTGTATGAACGTGGTCGAGTAAAGTTATTCTTACTTTACCGTTACCGTAATTTACACCTCCAACGGTAGCACCATTTTCTACACCACCGATGTAAGATGAACCTCCACCAGCACCAGCATTTCCATAGTTTGCAGTCTTTCCACCATAGTAACCTGCACCGCCACCAGCTGTATCAGTAGCAACTGTAGAGGATTGACCTTTACCAGTACCAGGTCCTTCCATGCTCTGAACAAGCACACCATTCTCGTATAACTCTATATTTTTAACCCAAGTAATTTGAGGAGTATCTACCCTAGGTGAGCTATAATTTAGTAATCCACCAAGTGCATAGTAAACTGTATCGGTACCCCAACCAGCATACCCAGCTGTTGTACCAGTCTTAGTAGCTGTATAAGTTACCCAATCAGTATTACTTGCTTTTATACCAGCTGCGGCAGAATAGTCAAATGTTCCTCCATACCCTTCTAAATGTTGCCTGTTAGCATCTAACCTTTCGCCGCCCCAGTAAAATGTTCTATTGTCAAAATTAGCTATCTTCATTGTAACTTTTATTGTATATGTTTTACTAGGGTCAATACGATGAGCATATTCAGGTTTCAGATGCATATAAGTTGTTCCTGTTGCTTTGAAAGCCTGCTCTTTTGCATCCCAAGTTAAATTACCAATCGAAACTCTCCATTTATTAATATCTGAAACATCTGTGATAGTTCCACCACCTGTATATGCTTTTTCCACACCGTCTATATAAGCGTTTCCACCTACTAAACCGCCACCATGTCCTCCAGAGCCGTCGTCTACTCCGCCAATCGGTTTATTACCGCCATCATTATCGGCGCCACCGCCACCTCCAGCTACAATTACTCTATCTTCTAATCTAGTCACAATCATCTTACTAAATGTGGAACTAGATTGGATATTGCTTATATTAAAGTATAAACCTGTTCCGTCTACACCTTTAATAATGTCTTTTGTTATATCTACATAGAATACAACCTGAGTATTTGTAACTGTAATGTCATGTACTGTGAAGTTTAATCCACTACTGGTTCCAGCTTTAATAGTTGCACCAGTTAAACCTGATCCTAATACCGTTACCCTGTAAGTGCCTGCAGGTGCACTAATGTAAGGTCCTTGTATTGTAGTGCTACTCTTAGTAACACCGTTTGAAGTAGTATATACACCACTTCCCCCTTCAACATCTCCAGGGTTATCTTTATTAATAAGTCTCATATCTTTAATATAAATAGTATCAGTTATTCCGTCAAGGAAGCACCCAAAGTTAAAATCAAGATATGCTATTCCGCCAGTTCCCTTAAATGTGAATGAATAAGTACTATAAGTTGTAGAATTCACTCTTGTAATTGCTACTTTACCCAGCACATTAGATTCAACTGTATCTGTATTTGACGGCTTTACCTTTGTAGCACTTACATATAATGCGTCTTTAGATGACAATGTTCTGTATGAACCTCTGCCAGTTCTATATTGGAAACTGAACTCATAAGTCGCACCGTTAGTTGTTGCTACTGGAATATAGTAATGCTCCCAATAGGAACCATGAGTTGTTAATTGAAAACTACCCTCTCTATTACTATAACTTATAGTACTATGTCCACCAGGATAAACCTTCTCCCAATTGTTTATATTTAATTGATTATCTGATAATAAACCTTTATTAGATGTTGTTTCTATGACGATATCAGTAGCTCCACCGCCACCATATCCGCTAGGTCCGCCATGACCTCCACCATTGTAGCCACCTCCAGTGCCAAGTGCAGTGCTTTTAGTACCTTGCCCACCAACAGTGATTAATACTTGCTGACCTTTATTCAGATAAACTTTACCTGTGGCGTACCCACCTAAGCCTCCATGACTGCTCTTGAGCTGGTTTAAGCTGCCTCCACCACCTGCGGCTCCCCAAGCTTCTAACTTGTACCAGCCACTTACAGGAGCAGTAAATACTTCAGGCTCTCCTTTATAATTAAATGTTACAGGTACTTGACAATTATAGTTTGTAAACTTCTGATGATTGTATACATTAGTATAACAAGCGGCTGTATGAGTATGCGAACCCGCAAGCTTTGTTATTACTAAGTTATCTATATAGAAGTGAGCAGGGTATACATCATCTCTATTCCAGCTACCTATATTGATATATTCGCCAACTAATTCTGCGTTAATTTCTTTAGAACTATTAACAATAGTATAGTTCTCTATTTTTATACCGTTTACATAAAGTTCGCACTCATTAATATCATACATACTAAAGATGAAAGCTAATCTCATTGGAGTACCACTGAAATCTACTCCGTCTACCCTTCTTTCCCAAGTATTACCTGTATTCCATGTTCCTCTATTTCCATCAGGTATATAGAAGTCATACCCGAAGAAGGATACAATCATCGTATTGCCTAAGCCGTCTGGCATATAGAAGTTCATTTCCACTTTAATCTTAGTAGAAGGTTTATAATCTAAACCTAAATCAGAAAGTGGAATCGAAAATCTTGTTCCATATGCCTTTAAACTGTCACCTGTTCCGAATCTGTTAGTCTTATCAATCTCAAATCCTGCAGGTAACTCATATTCTCTTAAATTAACAGTATCTACAACTGATATCGTTTTTGTTCCATCTTCATCTATATTTTCTTTGACAGTTTGAATTTCTTTAATATTTGTATTACCTTTTTCATCAACTGTCACAACAGTAGAAGTTGGATTGAAATTCAACGATAACAGTGTTACGTCTTCGAAATATTTACAATTTAGGTACCTATAGTCACATAGTTCAGGAGTACCAGGACAATAGTCTAACTGATTAGCTGATTTAATCAGATTCTCAGCTGCTGATAATGTTAAATTCGTCCTTTGGTCTCTGCTCTTATCTAATGCGACTATAGTAGCATTTTGAACAGATACAGGAGTATGAATTACTATATCATTTACTTTAGCAAACCCAGGTCCGTATACCGCGTCTACTAGATACCCCTCATAACCTAAAACGTCATTATATTCAGATTCATACTCGAATTCATAATCTGCTAAATTAGGGTCTTCATATGTTCCTCTCATATATTCGAAGATTGGTTGATAGAATTGATAAGCTTCTCCTGTAATATACTCTCTGTTCGGAATAGTAGGATTAATCTGTATATTATCCTCTACTATCTTGAGCAGGGATGCCCTGGACATTCTTCTCTGCATTTTTGCAGGCGAAGATTTATAATTATCAGGGTTTAATACATTTACAACGTTTGCAACTGTCGTATAAGTCTTAGGTCCAGCTACAATAGCATCAGGGTCTGGGTGAGCTATACTTACATCATAGTCACTACCATCATTATCAAAAACAGTCTTAAGCTCTCTTGCACCAGAGCTAAACTTATTGCTCGGAGTTGCATACTTACCAGTATAGCCGCCAATATTTATTGCAGTTGTAGCCCATTTAGCTGCTGAATTTGGGTTGTTATACCACATTTCACTTATAGTAGCGCTAAGTTCGCCATCTTGACCATAATGCTCTTGAGCTGTCTTAGTCTGCTCTTTAGTAAAGTAAATAACGCTTTGGTCACCAGTTGAAGTCTGCAGTATCAACATATCAGAGATTACTACAGCAGTATTCTTTGTCTTTCTTCTTGCATCAAATCGTTTCCATTCTTCTGTTTGTTTATCAACCCTATCTATACTATCAGCAGTATACCCAGACTTAAGACCGCTTATATAAATATTATCAAACCATTTTTCATCATCTGTGAATCCGTCTTTATTGTTATATAGTATACCTGCTGCCCAAGGTTGGTCTTGATGTCCAGTACCTCCACTTGGAACAGGGTTGTTAGATACAGTCTTAGTCGTACCATCAGATTTTCTAGTTCTCATATCACCAGCAGTAGAACGTTCTTGCCATATTACTTCGTCATGTTGTTGTGATTGTAAGCTATAACGTATTCTACCTGCTAAACTTGGTGTCTGTGGACTATCCGAAGAATACGTAGTACATTCTTCAGCAATATTATAGAAAATGTTCGGGTCGCCCCGTTTAATATTTGTTTTTACATTCTCTACCTCTTCGAAGGTTATATCTTCCATGCCATTGATATAACTTCTCGAAATCTTATAAACCTTTACGGCATTTATTCTTAGATAGTCATACTTAAGTTTTTGTACCCAAGTATCATATACAGCAGGTAAAGTATTATGCTGACAATCGGGACCGCAAAGAGCATGAGCAGGAATTGTACCGTTAGTTATAACCTCTACTTCATTTAGTAGTCTAGCTCCATCATAATTGCCACCCCTCTTCAGTTTACTATTCTTAAAAGTAACCTTAATTGTGTAACTAATATTAGCGGATGCACTTTGTGTTATATCAGTACCCAGAGTAAACCAATCGGAGTGGTTATATTGATGAGGCACGCCCTTTACTGCTGGTGAACCAGGGTCTATCATGTTACCTTCATCATCGTAACTAGGTGGAACAGCTGGCTTAGGCTCTACATCCCACTCTTTATGTGGTATTCCACCGTGCTCACAACATCCACTATACCCACCAGTCGCAAATTTACCATCAGTCCAACCCCAACCACTACCAAGTACGTCTTTATCATTACTCTCTACCTTAGCATTAGCTGCACTACTAGAAGTATAAGTACCGTTTTTACTAAAGCTAGGCAATTGTGTATGAGAATGTCCATTTGAACCACCAGTCATTGTTACTGTTATTACAGCATTACCTATTAAGAATTGCCGTATTTGACCGTCACTATCTGCAATTCTTCTAACAGTAAAGTTCTTATTAGTATCTTCCATAGCTTTAGCCCATGCTATAGCTTGGTCTATTGCAGTATTATAACTGCTCACAGCCCAATTTGTTTCAGGTTCAGCTTTCTTTCTTTGCTTACCTTTATCGTATCCTTTACCTGGACATGGGCTGCCAGGCTTACCAGGGTCAAACTCACCTATATCTTCAGGTTCAGGAGTATTATTTGCAATAGTTCCACTCCACTCTGCCCAGATAACCGTTGAGCTATTATGAGAGTTTACTGATATATTATAGCTAGTTGCACCAGTAGGTGTTGCTATTTCAGCTTGCTCTGCTACTACTGTCTTACTAGTAGTCTTACCATTACCGTCGGCTACAAATGTTTCTGTCTTAGTATACTTACCTGTACCGCCTTTTAAACTATCAGTGTCTTTAAACTCGGAGCCATTTGTATTTGCTTTGAAGAAGGAAGTGTATTTTCTTAAAGACTCTTCTCCTTCTATGCGTTGCATATAAATCTCTACTATGAATTCTGAACCACCAGATGTAAAGTATAATTTTTCTGTAGAAGGTACACCAGCCATAGCCTCGTAATTCTCTATTGAGTTAGTGCCATTCAAATTGACTGTTCCCTCTTTGATTTCTGCATAAGCCAAGGGTTCAGAGATGTATTGCACATACTCATAGTTTTTAACATCAGGGTCATCCTTAGGGTCAGGAGGGTCAGGGTCAGGATCAGGGTCCTTCTTCTTATATGCTTCTACAGTTAATTTCTTTTTATCCGCATTTGATTTCCCTTTATAAACTAACTCTTCTGTTTTTTCAGGTTTCCTATCCCCATAAATATATGATTCAGTCGGGTTACTTAAAGAGCCATTATAAAGCATAACTTGTACTTCAAAATCATAAGTCTGTTTAATTTGTTCTGTCTTAGTCAGCTCTTGGGTTATATGTCCAGCATCGCTAAATATATTTAACGTAGTTTCTTTTTGAGTTAACATATTTAAGAAGTCTTCTGCAGTGCCTATCTGTATAAAGTCACCTAAATTGTAGTTTACAGGATTTGAACCTTCCTTCTTTATTACCTGTAATTTCATTTTACTTTCAGCTGACTTCTTTTGCGAAGTGTCTGATAATTTTTGTTCCATTGTTCTATTAACTTTTACAAGAGCTACTGCCGCCTTTTTATACTTACTAGCTATAGCGTTCCAAGCACTTATGCTATTTGTACTAAATTTTAATTTTATCGTAGCAGATTGATTAACTGTAGCTTGCTCTAAAGGCACCTCGTATTTTCTCTTAGACGGTTTCGTATCCTCTTTAGACCAAACTACTTCTGCTTTTAATGATAGTTGAGGTTGTGATACCCATGGTGAAACCATGATGACGTTCATACCATAGGTTGTTTTATACATATTACCATATTTTGAATATATCGGGACATATAATCTTTTTATATATGGATAAGGTCTATTCTCAAAAACTTTCCAGTCATTCTTTTTCGGTCTCTTTTCCAATATAAAGTTTACTAAAGTACTTCCATAACAAACATTGGCGTCAGACCATGCTGTTCTAGTTGCATTTGGAGCCTCTTGAACAGATATTCCGTACGCCTCTCTCAGTCTATTATTAAAGTTTTGGTTAGTTGCTTTTAAGCCTTCAACATCGTTAGAAAGCTTCATTTTCATTATTTCTGGAGCTACGTTTTTATCTGTCATATCACCGTTCTTAGTTAATCCCATAGTGAAATTAATCGCGTCCATATGAGACATAAGTATTAATTCTCTTGTTTTTGACTTTTCATCATAAATATTATAAATAACACCAGTGTGTATAAGTATATTTGTATTTTTTGATGCACCATCTT
>JAKOQC010000243.1 GCA_029778565.1 bacterium | reverse complement strand
TTTGGGCGGATCCAGTTATATTAATAATTGGATTATAATAACATTAGGGCATAACAACCGGTTGTTAGTTTAATGTCATTATTCATCATCTAGCAGAAACGTTGTCTCAGAATGCCAAGTAAATATGTGGAAAAGGTACATATGCTTTAAATTAGGAAAAGATGCACTTCTAGCACATTTATATGGGGCATTGCACCAGTCCAATGTTTTGAAGAATATAGACGGGAGGTGATAAAGGAAGGTTATAATTGCCAGACACAACATTGGCTAGGAGGTGAATATGTCATGACACAAATAAGGGCTCCCAGTAGAAAAAAGCATTCAAATATCTTGGGAATCTAAACCTATGAAGCGAATTATGAGGACAATAAAAACCATGCTAAAACCGTTAAGGGACTATTATAAAGGAGGAATATGACTATGTCAAAAAACTTATGGTACTTTTGATAACGTTGGCAATGGTGTTTTGCTTTAATGTTTCTGTTCTTGCGGTAGATACGAGCGCTGCGGTAGATGTAGATACGAGCGCTATTTATGGCGAACAGAGTAACACTAAGGTATATGAAAGCCCAATAAACCTAAACGAAATCATTACCGATATGGAAGTACAACCCATGCATATTAGCCTGGGTCATATCATCACTGACCGTTTTACTAGTGTAGCATGGTCGGATTATTTTTATGTTTCTAATGGCATAGTTCGCGTTGAATATGGCCATTATGCATCAACTAATGGGACGGTAACAGCAAAGTTGGTAAAAGACAATGGTGCTGAATCTATGCCTATCACAATTTCTGGAACCGCCGGGCAATGGAAACTTACAACATTAAACTGGTCCCAGGTTCCGACTGGAAACTGGAGATTAAAACTCACATTAAGTCCAACTGCTCCGGCCAGCAATCCATGGTCTGTTCGCTGTGAGATCTGGGATAGCTGATACCGATATTAATGCCATGTAGTTTTGAGTTAAAGCAAAGAAAGGAGTATTAGTGTATTGTTATTGTAGGTTTGTCATAGGAAAATCTTTGGAAAAAAGAATGAGGAACCTCACATTCACCAAGAATGAATACCTCCAAGAAGGAGTAGGGGTTCCTAATTCAAGGCTGCAAGCAAGGCAAAAAACTGGATGACAGTTGCCCTACCAAAAAACGATCGTAAAGACCCGAAACAATCGCCATGAAAGGTGGACGTGATCGGGGAGTGTACATAGCCCCACGGCGTCTATCAAGAACTAAGAGATGCCGTATCAGAATGGGAACGGCTGTAGGAGCAATTGACTTCTA
>JAKOQC010000242.1 GCA_029778565.1 bacterium | reverse complement strand
GCTATGGAGGATAGACGGAGGTGGGAAATGAGAGAATTTATAAAATCAATATCGCCATCACTACCTAAATATAAACTGCCTAGTTCCGTTGGAGAATTTGTCGTGCTTACTAGCTCCTTGTCTATATAATAGTTTGTATCTACTCCGTCCCAAATCACCGAAATTAAATGCCACCCCTTAGTAACACTTACAGGATTAAATTTTAAATCTCCACATTTAAAAACAATCTTATTTTTATTTATACCATTATCGTTATACCAAAGTTCGATAGTACCCTGCTGTGGGCTTAATAACCCTTCAATCGGCACCATCAATGATTCGTTAGCCCTCACACTCGGCGTGAAGGTGGTGGCGTAAGGTTTTTGTTCGAGCTGGACTGCGTCAAAATAATATTCACCAATAGCACCAGCAGCAGATTTCCCTATACATAATCTGTTGCTTGTACTACCTGCAGTAAATGTGTAAGTCAATCTATGCCATTGCCCATCACCAGCCCAAGATGGATTTGCTACAGTAGGCGGATATGATATTACTCCTCCATTATTAATCTCCATCATAATAACGGGTTGTCCTGTTATCACATATACCCAACACGATACAGTATATGTTATACCTGCCGTAAGCGAAAGATCCCGATATACTCCTTGATTATTTGCGTTGGTAATTAGATGTAGTGCCTTAGAATCATGCCAAACAGGGCTGGTTACAATTTCCCTTGTTGGAGGTGTTCCCCAGTTAACCCATGAAGAAAAATCATTTTCAAATGAAGGGTTAGAAATTAAATTCGTCGTCCCCTCCTCCACCAAAATAGCCTTATCGCTACCAAAAGGCCCCTGCTCAAACCTTGCATTGTGGGGGTATATTAGATTGCCTGCACTATCTTGCGCCATGCTTTCCCTGCGGAAGTTATAACCTTTATATTCGTCAATCAGTCCCCTCCGCCGGATCGATAAACTCATCATCCGCCACCTCCCAATCAAACACTAATTCGCCTATCAATCGTGGGAAGTTGGCCCTCAAATCAGGAAGAAATACTTTTTCCATGTAATCTTGTGCTTCTGCTTCTGTTTCACAGCAGATGGTGGTTTCACCTGTTAAAATAACTACGTTATCTACTAAAACTTCTGCATTACCTTTCCACAAATAATCTCCCTGTTGCATTACTGTTATATTATACCTCATGCCAACTCCACCACCCTTACAGTGTTGCTGTCTGTTGATATTGCATAGATCGGTGTTGCTACGTCCGCTTTAAAGTTTAGGGTTATACTATCACCGGGTAGCAACGGAAACCCATTTTCTACGGTTACCCCTGCAGCCCCGATATATATAATCTGCGTGCCAACGTTTTGGATTGTCATTTGATACCTGTTGGCCAACCTAGAAGCCCCTGCAAATAGCTCTGCCGCTGTTGTAGTGATCGTCTTTGCCCCTGTTACGGGTGCCGATTTGATTGTAGCATTATTCTCATTTATCGACACTGACACTCCGGCATCAAGCTTCTTTTTTATCTCCTTCAAAAATTCAACTATATGCATCAATACTCACTCCCTCTAGCCGCTCTAACGGTTATAACCGGCTTTGGCGAACGGCTGACAATTCTCCTGCGTGCCTGTTCGCACTTGTTCACGTAATCGTTATGATATGCCATAAGCACATCAAGCGGTGTATCGTCCTTTTGCTTACACATCAGACGCGCATATAAAACAACAAGCGGCTGCAAATACTCAGGCAGACCACATTCATCTTCATCATTAAGAAGCATAGGTGGGGAAGTTACGCCCCACAGCTTGATTTCTATTGATTCAGCAGGTTTAGGATATAGTACCAAATACCTGCCGTATTGGAAAAAATTAGTAGGTGTTCCTGCAACTTCTTCCCACCCCGGAACATCCTCATCAAGTGCTTCGGGACTAACAACAGAAAGTTTTCTGCCACCAACAGACACCTTCTTCACACGGATCAAATCATCGGGTAGTGGTACTTCCAAAGTGTTTGCTTCAACTTCCACTATTTTTGAGCCAATCACAGCTTCTGTTCTATCAGCTACATCACGAATACCTTCGTTGATATT
>JAKOQC010000241.1 GCA_029778565.1 bacterium | reverse complement strand
CTATGCCTTGCAACCCTGCCTTGCTACTCAATGCCCCGTTTTCAGTTTTCCCTGACTTGTGGAATACGCCAGCAACAATAAGCCCTGTCAAGTAGTCAATTGCCATAAAAATCACAAGTGTAGTCAGGCCAGCGTCCCATCCGCCGAAAATACTTGACACAAACGCTCCTATTGCTCCTATAATCGTTAATACCGCTTGTTTCATAAAACATTCTCCTTTCATCTTGGAATTCCGTATTTTTCAAATCGCCCGGTCCGCTCAAACCAGGATATCAATTCATCTGGTTGTGCGTGACCAATGTAAATTTCTGAGATTGTGCCTTTATAAAACAAACTTCTACTGCCACTGGTCGGAACGTTCATTTTGCATCCTAAATGGAAATATGGTCTAGATATTAATACCCCAGCCCTTGCTGCTGAGCCAGATAATAAACCATTTTTAAATTCTTTTATAGTTAATCCATTATACGACACTACATAGTAAACTAATTCTCCAACGTTAACAGTTATACCGGGACTGTATGCGTTATTTAGATCGCTCATTATTGCCTGAAGACGTTTGTTATTGAAATTGTAATATATTGCGTACTGATATGTAGTCGTATCCCTATAATTTTTGGATAGTGCAAACATAGATGAAGCCTCCGTAGGTCTTGTAACAATTCCAATCGTCAACGGTTTTTCGGGTGTAGCAACGGTAATATCAGCGTCAGCATTGTTTTCGACTTGACAATAGTCGTCAATGCCATCAAATTCAAGTCCGCTAGGTGTCCACTTTGAGCCGTAAAGCCACGCTGATTTGTCGGGCTGCTTGAAGGTTGAGTGTCTAATAAGTTCGGGAGATTTGAACCATCCTACTCCAGTGTCACCAGATGCCGTAGGAAGCAACCTTAGGAGTATTTGTATACGAACTGCCGTACTTGGTATCACGGCATTCTCAACGCTCAATACTGTATCGGTTTCACTTGTAGTTGTAGCTGTATTACCTATTACACCGCCATAGCCAGCATCTGTGTAATATGAAATTTGTAATAGTGCTCTGACGTTGGACGAACTAACTTTTGCGACGCACCTACATGAAAACACCTGACCGGGAGCAATATTAGTTATATTTTGTGATAATTGCGGACCAGTCGACGCGGTCGTGCTCTCAGTTAGTTCGATTTTGGCATATCCATTTTCCAACGAATAGTCACCCACAATCCCGGAAGGATTATAAGTAGACCAATTATCAGGTATCCCGTTTCCATCGCTGTCCACAAACTGTGAATTTGTAAGCAAATTGTCAAAAGGTATATTTATCATGCTTCTATCAAGTGCCTTTTGACAAAACGGGTCCGTTGTAAAATCATAGTACAGCCTCGCCCCTGGTGGCGGTGTATTATTCATCATCCCAATCACCCCACTTCAATACCTCAACAAAGTTTGAACATGGCAAACCTTCATCATCGTTG
>JAKOQC010000240.1 GCA_029778565.1 bacterium | reverse complement strand
ATTCAGAATGTTCAGAATACTCTATAATCAGCCTCGACTGGTCAATGCAAAGCTGCGCAGTATAAAAGCAGTCAGCTTTGGCTAGCCAGCAAAAAGCCGCGTTAAAAGTAAAAGCCAACCATCAGTGACCATCAGCTGTTAAAAGCAAAAAAGATGACAGTCATTTAAGACTGTCAACTTGATAGCAGCTACAATTGTTAGATGTACTTGCCAGCGTACGCAACCATTGCAGATGCTAGTTCAAATGCAGCGTCTGCAATCTTTTCAGCTACTTGTTCATCAATATTGTTGTCGCATAGTAGCTCATATACTGCATCGTAGATTGCGTTTGGCGCTGACGCATTGTCACAGCTCATGTGTTCTGCCATGAGCTGTAGTACTTTTTTATACATATGATCACCTCCTATTATGTATTATAACATATATTTACGCAGACGACTTAAGCAATTTATTTTTATGAATATAGCTGCAGCAGCTTCAGTCAGCCGGAACGGGACCATGATAGTAACCTCTTCACAGCGCCACATCATGCGGGCTTACCATAGCTGCTTAGAGTCATAAAACAGCCTCGACTAGCCTAAGCTATGCAGCACTAACGTTATGGTCCCTGCTAGTTTAGGCGGTGCTGCACTAAAAGCCAAAAAGAAAACCAAGCAGTTACGCTTGGTCTTCATTGGCGTCGATTTTCTTGAACACGCTCCACACAGTTTCCGTGTATTTGCTCATATCCTTCATTGTCCACTTACCTGCAAACTCTGATTGTTCAAACTTCTCACTTAGCCTTGCTGCCAGCCCGCTAAGGTCTATTTTCAACATTGGCTCATTATTCCAATCAGTTTCAATTTTCACGATGTTATCAAGTATATACATCATTCTTATAAGCTCGTCATACCTCTCAAGCGGCATTTGCACAAATCCTTTTTTCATTATCATCATCCTTTCAATATTTTATTTATTGAGGACGGCCGTTGGGCCGTCGCTCTTATTTAGTAGTTAACATTTGTTTGATGTTTTCGAGCATGTTCTTAGCATCAGCTGCTTTAAGATCATTAATATCTATAGTCGCTAGCATCTCTTCTAACTGATTTGTCTTCTCGATTGCCTTTTCTGCTTCAATGGTCTGCCCGTCTCTTATGGCTTTCAGCTGCTCTTCAACCATTATAAGCTCTTGCCATCTTTCAGACTTAGGGTCGAAGTCAGCTTTTGACTTATAGATGGACTTCTTTGATTGTACATTTCTGAGCGCTCGCCTCAGTGCTTCAGGGTCGCTCTTGAACGCTTCAAGTTCTTCCTCGCTGTAAGCTACTGTCCCGCGTCTTGCGCCACCGCCGCCTGCTGACTTAGGCTTATTGGCTGCAATCCTGAGTAAGTTCTCTGCCACGGCGCCTGTTAGCATTGTCAGATAGTTTTCAAACGTCATCTCTTTGGATTTCGCGCGGCTGCGTTTGGATTGTTGTGACTTAATCATTCTGTCCAGTACCTCTTCGCTTTCAGCCTTCAGGAAATCAATATCAACTGTTGTCAGATCGTAGATTTCATTGATTAGTTTGTCCATCACATCGTGTGACTTTTGACTGTCTAGTATTACTTGTTGGTACTTCTCAGCGTCAGCCTCTGCTCGTTTCAAAATCTCTCTCGCAATTTCTGTCGATATTCTTGTAAGTTCTGTAGTGCTGCTTAGCTGATTGCCTCTGTTGATCACCTCCGTAGAGTTATTATTGTTGTTGTTTGCAAATAGACTCTTCAAGCTGGTCATGTTCATCATCCTTTCATTTTTTAATTTTTCTTTTTTCATTTATATTATAATACATATATGCGCGGACGACTTAGGAAATTTTAACTTCCATGCCTAGCTGAAGCAGCTCTGCGTAGTGTGGGATGGCTGAGGCGACCTACAACTTTTCTGCAGCTCTGCATGGTACAGGATGACCGAGGCTGGCAGCGCGACCTGGCCTGGCGGCGCGGCTTCGACCCAACGGGACCGGGGCAACCTACAGTCTTTCCACGGCTTCGACCCAACGGGGCCGGGCCGCTCTGTCGATGCAGCTCCGTTTCGTTTAGTCGAGGCGGCCTCTATTGCTTCACTCAGTACGCTGCGACTAGGCGCCGCTGCGACTACTGGATTATGTTGCAGTTTTGAACCTGCTCAGCCTAAAAAGGCCTTCCGTGCGAAGCCTACAATCTTACTGCATCCTTACCGCGACCCGGCGACGCTTCGATTCTTTACGTCGGGAGTTAGAGGACCCAGTGCTGATGCGACCCTGCGACGGATTCAGGCGCAGACGTTCAGGTGGACTAACTACTGGCGTCCTTATATGCATGTGCGTGTAACAGATAACTACAAGATACACTGTATTAAGAATATTTTAAACTTACATACATAATAATAATAATAATAATAATAATAATAAGAATAATAATAATAATAATATATCTAATATAATATTTATATCTTATCTTCTTTCAATCAATTCTTCATATCTTTTGTAGTTACAATGTCCTTTACAATCTTCTGTAGATTTTAAAATTTAACTTAGTTTTTGAATTAACTTAATTATTTTGATTAATAAATTATGTAGGATGTTTGGGGCCGATTTTTTATTTTAAAAATAATTTTTAGTATATAATATATAACTATATTTTGTTGCCACCACACATCCTCCTTAATTTATTAACCACTTAATTGAGTTATTAAGTTGATTGAGATGTTAGTGTTTACAAGGCTTTGAAGCGCTTCGGCCCATTAACTCAACTTTTAGATTTTTATAGTTGTGTGATTTAAGCCACGCTGCAACCCGGTATCTTAGTGTATATTATTTCAGTCCTTAAATTAATTAATAACCCAAGTGTGTTATCAAACATTCGGACCGCGTATAATATATACAAGGAGGTATTAAATATGTATACAAATTGCCAAATATGTGGAGTATTCCTACGTACTAGTAATGTTAGCAAAGCACACGCAGGATTGTGTAAAGACTGCTACGCCGCGGTTACTAGGTACAAGAGGTACCTAAAGGTTGTAGATAAGTCAGAAGAGCAGATTCATTTCATACGTGAGATGAACAAGGTGTTCGTAATTAATGAAATCGATGGAAAGTATGTACCAAAGGCGTATTATACCAAAGGGAGGTGGGTATAATGAAGGAAGCATATTGTCATATATGCGGTTGCCTCAATGACCAGGCGGGTTATCGTAAGATATGCACCAAGTGTTCAACCAGTGTAGCCAAATATAGTAAGTACCTTAGGGAAGGCTCGCAGGGGCCTGAACACCTGGAATTAATCGACTATCTCGATAGAATATTCGCTATAAACAGGTTAGAGCGTAAATATGTTCATAAGGTATTTTATACGCATGGTGGCGGTAAGGGATTGCATCCACTAAGATGATAACTAAAGAAATGAAAAAAGACTAGCCACTTGGCTAGTCATATACATAATTATCTTCGTAATCGTCAAATCTTTCTAGTATTTGGTCCAGAATTTCCTTGTAGGTCTCATCGTATTTAGGTGTCGCGTCAGGATTCGTGCCTATAACAGGCATGTACTTCTCCCTCAATTTGAAGTATACATCTTCGTAGTACTCAGGCTTCTCAGTAAGTGGTCGGGTTAACCATTCCACTAACTCTGTAGGTACATCAGCTTCTACTCCAAATTGTTCCTTCTTCTCAGCAGCTTGTTGCCGCTTCCTCTTAAGTAACTCCTCAACTACAGAGTGCACTGTGGATGACGTCCCGGCGCCGTAGCGCGGTGGCTCTAACCCGAGTTCTCTCAGGGTGTCATACAGCTCTTCGATACGGGCTATCTCCTCGAGGTCAGCCTGGGTTGCTGCGTCGCCTTTTCCTGTCAGGTACTTGTAACGGTTGTTGATGCTCTCACAGGTCCTACACACCCTGTAGAAACCCTTTGCGTTCTCGCCGTAGTATGGTCTAAAGAATTTGCTGGAGAGCTGTTTTACTTCGCCGCATTGTTTACACCTTCTTACGTTCTGCATCTTTGAGCCTCCTAAATAATAGTCTTGTAGCCTCCCCACCCCTGATGTGGCGCTCGGCTTT
>JAKOQC010000239.1 GCA_029778565.1 bacterium | reverse complement strand
GGTTCAATCCGTTTTAATTCATTTTGAACAGTTTCCTGATTCCATCCTTTTCTTATAGCTTCGCCTCTTGCAATGGATTCTTCCATATCTTTTAGGTACAAGTATTTGCTGAATACGTCAAATTCCTTGCGGTTTAACCCATCTGTAATATAGTCAAGTGTTCTTACTGTTTCATCTTTGGATATATTAGCTATATTGTTCATTTGCGTTATTATGTGTACTACTTCGGCATAATACGGATCATTTTCGGGGATTTCTTTATATGTTCTGGTAGCCATGTGCCATAATTCTGTAATGTTATCTTTAACCTTTTGAACAAATGTTTCTTTAGGCAATCCATAATCTGCTTGATATTGTGCCTCAAGTTCAAGGTCATCGAATTGATAACCCTGTGAAGGTGGAATACGTTTAATGTTCATACCAGGCGCAACAAATCCCATTACCTCAGTTGGGTCTGGTCGCCCCTCATATTGTGGTGGGACGGTTTCTTGGGTTTTGTTTGTAGCAGCAGTATCACTATTGATGTCATACTCAATTGTGTCGCCTTCTGACACTTCATCTATATTTGTTTGCCCAACGCCAAATTGTTCATCAATTTCAGTTAATCGATTTTCTAGCTCCTGCAACTGTTCTTCTTTTTCAAATGGTTTTGCGAGCTGTTTGCGGTGTTCTTCAAGCTTTTTATCTATCTGTTCGTATTCTTGTTTGAAGTTTTGATATGTCTGTGGCAATGAATTAATAAAATTATCTAAAACACGTACTTTGTCAGCAGCTTCAACAAAAGATACTGGCAATTGATAGCGCTCATAATCATAAGAATCATAAGTATAAACCTGCAAGTAGCACTGCACAAATGGTTTACGATTGATTTCTACTACCTTCCCTGTCACAAGGAAGTTTTTGTACTTTGCAATTGTTTTTTCTGTACCAATTACAGTATGTGATAGCTGTTTTATAGCTTTGCCTAATGCAGCATTAGCTTTTTTGCGGTCAGTATATGTGTCAGTAGTCTTACCCAATATTACTGTCACTGGATAGTTAGAATCTGGTTTTAAACTGTTTAAAAGCGGTTGTGTGGTGCGTTCATAATACCAAATCCAATTGCGCAGATAATACTTGCGGTCTTCTGATTGATCAACTGCTTTACGAATAGCTAACTGGGTAAGTAAGAAGTTACGTTTTGCAGCCCTTAAGTCTTTAACCTTCTGTTCAGTTTGTATCCTCTCTAGTATGAGCGGATTACCAGAAGCAATAGCCTTCATCAGCCCAGCATCCAGCGTGTCATCATCGCTTAATTCTCTAATTGTTTTGTCGCCACGCATAAATTGGTTAAATGCTCTGATTTTGTTCTCTACTAATTGCCACATATATGCATCGCCGCTGAATGCTTGGTCTGACCCTTTGGTTACATAGCGATATATACGTACTGGTATACCCTTTTCATAGTACATATTGCCAGGTCGCAGCATCCGCCCTTCGCCTTGTTCAATATCAGCAGGCCGATAGCATACATCCATTTCGTGAATAGCAAAAAGACGTTTTTGAATATTAACGCCCGTTCCCAAGCGGTTCTGCGATCCGATTATAACACGTATCTTGCCTTCATTAGCATCTTCATAAATACGTTCAAGTTTGTCGGTGCTAATAGTGCCAATTGTTAAAGCAATTTCTTTGCGTGGTATACCAGCAGCTACAAGCTTGTCAATTAATTCTTGATATAAATCAAAACCACTGATATTTGAGCGTCCTTCATTCAAGAAAATAACCTGTACACCTTTGTCTTGTGCAGTTTCATCATATACTTCTTTTACTTTGCGTACAACATTATTAACTTTAGAATCGGGCCAATCTTCCAATGAAGCATCTGATAGTCTCACGTCAACAGGAGCATTGCGCAGAATTTTGAAGTATCTGAATAATGTTTTATCTTTCTTCGCTTGCTCCCAATTTTCATCTACCATATCCATAAGTATTTTCAGGGATGGTGCTGGACTGCATTCCACAATAATAGGTTTCCCGCCATCTAACTTAGGTATGGGCAGTTTCAGATCTTCGGCTAGCTTAATATCAGTAAATTCACTAAACAATGTATACAATTCTGGTAGATTCTTGAAACTTATGAATTTCAATACTTGTTTGTATTGCCCGGTAGGTGTAAATTGAAAAGCATATCCCAAATCAGCGAAAGTTCTGGCCCACTCATCAAAATGTGATATACCACGTTCTTCAAGTAAATCAGGGCGCAAATACTTCAACATAACATAAATTTCAGCAACGCTGTTTGTGGCAGGTGTCCCGGTAGCGAAAACAACGCCTCGCTTGCCGCCATGCAGACTAGACACGTACCTTACTTTCATAAGCAAATCAAAGGCCTTGGCAGTATCCCTTTTTGCACCAGCTAACCCCTTGATACTTGTTAGCTTGCCAGGTACAGGCAGGTTTTTGAAGAAATGGGCTTCATCTACGACAATCATGTCAAATCCTATTTCTTCAAAAGTAGGCATAGGCAATTTATCTTTCTGTAAAACTTGCTCTAATTTATTGCGCAAGTTTTCGAGAGATTTGGCTAACTGTTTGGCGTTAATGGCATCGTCCTTCATGCTGGCTAATGCAAGTTCGTATTCGTGTATTTGTTGGCGTATAAAGTTAGCTTCAATTTCTGCGTCGACTGGTATTTTTTGCAGACTAGAATGTCTTATAATAACACAATCCCATTCATTGGTGGCAGCAAGTGATAGCGTTTTAATTAGATTGTGCGTTGAAAAATCATCTTCGTTTAATACTAGTATTTGTGCATTAGGATATAGTTTGCGGAAATCACTTTCATAATCTGATAGCTTATTGTTTGGCACAACCAAAAGCGGTTTTGTGGCAAACCCTAATCGCTTGCACTCCATTATACCGACAATCTGTTCAAACGTTTTACCGCTACCAACCGCATGTGCAAGCAAGGTATTGCCACCGAAGACAATCCTAGCAACAGCGTTTTTCTGGTAGTCACGCAATTTGATTTCAGTATTTAAGCCTGGGAAGGTTAAAATACTACCATCATATTGACGTGGTCTAAGATTATTGAAAGTATCGTTGTACTGACTAGCAATTGTTTCGGCAGCATTTGGATTTTGCAGTATCCAATTTCTGAATTCGTTTTTAACTGTATCAACAAGCTGCCGATACTGTCTGCTGGCCTCTTCATCCACAAATACTTTGTCATCTTGCTTTACAGTTACTTTTGTACTGCCATCATTCATGGCAGTCTGTATTACCCGGATAGCATTAATCCCATGTTCAGGTAACGACAACGCAAGCATTTTAGCTGATGGCGACCATCTATATTTAGACTTTAAAGACCACTGTGCTTTTATTGGATCATATGTCAACTCAATGTCTCTTACTGACATGTCTAACATATCAGCAATTGCCTTCTTGTAAATCTCAACAGGTACCCACGCTTCACCTATACGCACATTTATATCAGTAATAGGTATGTCTTCAGGTTGCACTTTTTCAAGTGCTTTGACATTGCGCTCATAACGTGGATCAAGGGCGACAGCTTCTCGTGCACGTTGCAATTTAGCACGTACGTTACCGCTTAAATATTCTTCAGCGGTTTCCCAGCTACCTTCAGGATTTAAATATACATTATCGCCCAGTTCAGCTATCACTTGTTCGGGCGTCATATTAGCAATTTTAGCTATGTGGTCTATATCTACACGTCCTAAATCATTTAAACAAGCAGCCAATCCTTCTACCGCATTGTTAACTTTTTCAATGGGCTTATATGGCGTATAGGTGCGCCTGGTAAGAATAGCGCTGGGTTTAACTGTGACGGTTCTCTTTTGGTCATCTACTTCTACAATTTCAATAGCTTTAAGTATATGCAATTCTGGGTCGCCTTCAAGTAATTTTTCTGCCTGTGATTTCCGTAGCTGTGTGCCAGCAAAATACTTTTTAAATGGATGTCCATATTGCTTAACATAACGGTCGTATGTGGCTTTCAATTTTGCACGAGTGGCCTCCAAATCCGCATCTGATACATTAGAATTAGTTTGCATTGCTAATACTTGCTTAAGCAATGCCTTCATGTCTACAAGCAAAGACAACTGGCCAGTCTTATCCTCTACTTCAAGCGCCTTGCCATCCTTTTTAACATATATCTTATTGCCATGTTTGTAGTAAGCACCTTCTGGAACGTCGGTTGTTGATTCCACTACAACCATTCCGGCAGTTGTTGGAGTAACTTGCGATAAAATGCCCTGCGGTATATGCTTCTCAATAGCATCATTCAATAAAACGTTAACATCTTCGCCCGTGCCCTGCAAAGCCAAACGACTATCAGAAGCATACAATTCATCAGGTACTAATTGCCCTAAAAGCATTTCAGGATGGTCATGGTAATATCTGCTTAATGAATAATCTTTGCCATTTAAAGTAACTGTCACGTTTTCAGCCCAGTTTATATCTTTAGGAGTTTCACCAGGTAATAATTTGCGTAATACAATTACATCTGTTGTGACTCGAGTGCCAGCATTAGCTTCAAATGTATTATTGGGGAGCCTAAATGCTGCAATTAAATCTGCTTTATTTGCTAAATATCTGCGGAATTCCAAGCCTGAACGTGCGTCCAACGTACCAGTAGAAGTAATAAATACAATGACCCCGCCAGGCTTTATCTTGTCCGATGCTTTTGCAAAGAAATAATTGTGCAAGTTAAGCCAACGCTTATATGACACATCATGTGCACGTACAGGGATATCTGAAAATGGTACGTTGCTGATAATTACGTCAAAAAAGTTGTCAGGATATGCTACATTTTGGAAAGGAGCAATTCTTATATCAGCATTTGGATACAATAGCTTGGCAATTGTACCTGTAAAGGGATCTTTTTCAACACCGTATAAACGGCTGTTTTCAAATGGACATAGACCGAAAAAGTTACCTATGCCTAATGCAGGTTCTAATATACTGCCACCTTTGAAGCCCATGCGCTCAAGTATACGATATAAAGCACGGATAACAGCTGGTGAAGTGTAGTGCGCATACTGCGTAGATTCACGTGCTTCTTCATATAAGGTCATGCTTCTAGAAGAAGGTGACAAGTATTTGGATAGTTCTTCATAAATTTCTTGTACTTCTTGAAATTCTTTGGCCCAATCTTGTTTAGCGGCAACCCGTTTCGTACCTTCCCATCTGTATGAAAATACTTCAGGTAAGGCACCCCAACCGCTATACTGGGCCAGAATAGCCTGCTCCTCTGGTGTGGCCAGGCGTTCTTCTGATAGAATTTTAATCATTGTCCGCAATGCATTTACATTGGCTTTGTAACGTGTTTTCTTGCCACCTTTTACAAATACGTCATCATCTTTCTTGATTACAAAATTCTGTGAAGTGGGTTTTTTGTCTATTACTTGTTCCTTGACTGTTTGCGTAGAATCAGCATCGCTTCTTCTATCATGTGCTGTGGTGGTTCCTCTGTCAGTATCGCTTCCGCTGCTCTCTTCGCTTCTGACTGCGCCATCAGTTCCCTCATGTTTCTGTCCTCCTCTGTTTCTGCCGGCCAGTTCTTCCGTATGTGTTCCTCGAATTGATTCCTTACTCTTATCGCTGTCGCTATCCTGTTGCGCCCCCATACCTTGAGCGCCTCTGTGTTCTTGAACGCTTTGTACACCTCTGGATAATTCTCCTTCAGGTTGTCTAGCAGTATCTGTTCGTACCACTTCAGTCCCAGTATCGACCACGTCTTGACTTCTTCGGGCATACCCTCCTTCTTCCAGCCTTCTACTATCATCTTCTACGCTCCTTTCACTCAATTGGTTATAAATTGCATTGGCTTTGGCTTGTATATAATCATCAGCTAAGAATTTATCAAAATTAATTTTATTATTCTGATATTCTGTGACCATTTGTGCCACAGTATCTTTTATATGTTTTTGCAGGCCAAGCAATGCGTCTTCACGAGTATTGTTAGCAACAATATCATTGACAGTAGAATTATTAATAAGCCGATTAGTTACTTCATTATCGAATTCGGTTTCTGTGACATATGCTGGTTGTTCTGTTTTTATTATATCACTTTTTTCTTTTTGTGGCGATTGTTTTTCTGTTTGTTGTGTGCTTCTTGTGCCAGCTTGCTGTGTTACTCCCTGCGTTTGTATTTTTTTTGTTTTAGCTGTTGCTTGTGCATCTTTTTGCCCAGCTTCATAAAAGATATGTGCTTGCTGTGGGTGCATAGTAACAGCGGGCATTTTTTCCCCATTATAGCCAGCAAAATAATACTTTTCAAAGAAAGCTATAAAATCGTACCAATCAGGAGTCCCAGGCGGAATACCTGTTTCACTTAAGTCTTTGTTGAATGCATATCTACCAGAACTACCATATTGTTTAGCATGTTCGTCAATTTCCTTTTTTATTTCCGCCTTTACTTTGCTTGTATCTATATCAGTAGCCTTTGTTTGCTGTTCTTGTTGTTGTGCATCTTTTTGCCCAGCTTGGTATATTACATCTACTATAAAAGACGGGAATTTGATTTCTTCGTCTATATATTTTATGTCTAACGGGTGTATTCCGTTGCGGCCAGCTTCGTAATAGTGCTGGAATACTTTGAGCCATTGACTAAAAATCTCTGGGTTAGAATATGCCATAATATATTCATTGTCTACCCATTTTTTGTACGTTGCACGCCCAGAACGCCCTAATGTCTTTAAAAATGCCTGTTCTGCTGCTTGAATATTAACGTCCGTTGGCTGTTGTTGTGGTTGCGCCACTTCTTCTGTTTCGCTTTTCCTTTTCTGCTGCTGTGGTTGTACTACTTCCTGCATTAAAAGCCTATCAAAAGCGTTCTTTAAAATACGCTTTTGTTGCCCATTCTTATCAACAAGTATATGCGTATCGGTTTCGCCTGTAATGGTTACATTACCATAAGGTGGTTTCAGATTTACTTGTTGGCCTATATACTGTGCATATTTGCTGGGTTGTTGTACCGTTTCTTGTGTTGGTTGCTGAATAGTTGCTTGTTCAACAGGCTGCTGTACAGGTTGTATTACAGGTTGTTCTTGAGCAGGTTGCTGGGTGACAGATTGTACTGCTAGTTGTGTGGTTGGTTGTGGTGTAATGATTTGTTCAGGAGCACGTGTTTCTATAGTAGTAGTGCCAGGTTGCTGTGCTTCTGTAACCTGTTGCGGTACTCCTAATAATCTAGTTTCCTGTACGGATTCCTGTGTTGCTGATTGTGGCGCAGGTTGTGGTATTGGTGTTCCACTTATATAATTATCCATTTCACTTATTAAATTACGTACATAGGTTTTATCTGTATCGGATACATACTGCGACCTTGTTGCAGCTTCTAATTTTTCACGTTCTACCTGATAACGTTGCACCAATGCCGAAGGAATTTGACGTCCTTTCATATTAAGGTTACGCATAACATTACGCATAGTATCCATTTCATTGCTTTTAGCTAAAGCTACTGCTGCTTCTGCTTCGGCTTGTGTCAAGACTATAGGTTCAACCGCACGGCTATACATTGCATATTCTTGCCTAAATTTATCCAATCCTATCCTTCCGCTTGTTAAATCACGCATAAGACTATACAAGCCCATAGCAGCTGCATCTTTTGCAATATCCTCAATAGCTTTACGTTCTTCTTTAGGCATAAACGGTTGTTGTGCAAATTCATACAAGAAAAACACACTAGCTGACCCGCCAAATGAAGTAATAATATCTGCAATTGCTTCTTTGGTTAATGTAGCCTTAATAGCTTCTTGGTTTACCCCAAGTTTTCTTAATTCAGCGCCACCATATTGCTTAAATACCTCACTTAAATTATATTTTGCGGTAAGTGCTTTAATTGCTTCGTCATTTAACCCAACAACGTTCTTTAAATATTTTTCTAAAATAGGACGTGCCGCTTTATTAAGTCCTTTATAAATTAATTCCTGTACCTGTGGTCTTGCTGCACCTATAACCGCCGCCGTTAATACGGATACCGCTGTATCTTTAGCTGTTTCTTGCACAGGCTTGTCTTGCATTAAACTGTTCATAAAGCCCATAGTACCAAATGTGCCTGCATAACCCGCTGCACTTTCTACTGCATTACGCAGCTTTGGATTTGAAAGAATATCAGTACTACCCTTAAGCACTTTGGCAGTTAATACTTGCCCAGGGAGTCTATCAATTATTTTGCTACCTACTTTTTGTGCTGTTTCACCTGCACGTGAATATACGTCCATTTGGCTAACTCCCATACCTGGTATAGGCACCGATAAGCCCAAAAATTGACCAACAATATCTGCTGTTGTATCCAGCGCTTTTATTTCAGTTGTAGAATAATTATTAGTTAAATCTGCTACTGTATTCCCACCAGAAGTTATGCTAGCTGCTATTTCACCTATACGATTAATAAATTTTGCAATTGTTTCGCCCATATCTAATGCCGTTTTCGCTATTGCCTTGTGCGGACTATCAGGGCTTTTTTCTAATGCTTCTTGTGCAGCTTGTCCAGGCAGCTTAATCCCTTTACCTTCTTGGAGCGGTTTAATAAAGCCCTCGTACAATTGTTGTTTGAAACGATCCCATTCTTGAGTTAAAAGGCTTAAAACAAAAGGTGTGCTTTCTTTTTTTGTTTGTGGTTCGCTTGTTCCCATTGTTTTGCTAGTCGGTGTTGCCACCGATGTTGGTTTTTTTATTTCTGATGCAGAAGGAGCCTGCTGTACAGGTCGTTGTGGTATTTGCTGTTGTGCACGCTCTAACTCTCCCCGGTACACAGGGCCACTCAATGTAACAGGATATTTTTCGGCAATCTGTTTTAATGCTTCTATACCACTGGATTGTGGTGAGGGTGTAGTAGGTGTGCTAGAAGTGGGTGGTTCGGTTCGTTTGGTTACAGGGATAGAAGTAGCTTGGCGTGCCTTGCGTCGCTCTTCTTCTTGCTTTCTGATATATTCTTCCCATAAATCCTTATCAAGTTCTTTAAACTCTTCTGGGGGTTCAAATAATGGAGGTTCCGGTGGTTTTGGGAGTGCACCAATTAATTTTCTGTATTCGTATTCTTCGGGTGTCATTTGGTCTAATCGTTTTTGATACTCTTCTAATGCTTGCTGATACCCTCGCCAAGCAGCTATAGTGGCAGGGATTTCTTCGGGTTCATACTCTTCTGGTTCTATTTTTTGTACCCATGGATTCGGGAATATACCCAGTATCTTTTCTGATTGTTTTTGTTTAAGCAAATCTTCAAAAAGTCTTTGTCGTTCTTGTAGGTATGCCCTTGCTTCTTTCCTTGCCTGTGTGCTTAATATCCTAGATTCAAGTGCTTTGGAAGGCAAGCCTTCCTTAAACCGTTTTTTATCTTCACTATCAGAAAAATCATACGTGGATACAATCGAATAAGGCGGTACG
>JAKOQC010000238.1 GCA_029778565.1 bacterium | reverse complement strand
TCGTGCGCGCCAGCAGCATCGGCGGTACGAAAGATAGAGCCCACGTTATAACAACTGCGTATATCATCAAGAATAATAACTATCTCTTTGTGCATTTCATTAGTATAGCAAATCTTTAGCCTTGACCATCAACTACTTAAGCACTACTATTATAGATATGGATACAATTCCACTTAAGCGGCACGAGCCAGAAAAAATGACGAAAAAAAAGCCAACAACTCCACAAACACCCCTTAGTAGTATTCGAACCATGCAGGCAAAAGGCGTGGCTCGTAAACGTACACGTTCTGTGCTCTGGGCGGTGTTAATTGTGGTAATGGTAGTGGCCGTTACGGGTCTATTAATATTACGTTTCTCGCGCGCTAGCGAGCAGGGTACTGCGCCTCTTACAGCCGAGCAACTGCAGAACTATATTAAAACTCAATTAGCTACTCAAGACCCAGCAACTATTAATAAACAGCTAGCTGTTAGTCAATATGCACAGTTTCAGTTTGGTAACAAAATTACCCCAACTCCTGCTTATGTTAGTTGGTATGTCGATGATGTGCCGGTAGCAAAAGCTACCACTTCGCCATTTACCTTTGTCTGGGATAGCTCACGCTATAGTAATGGTGTGCATACTCTCACTACAGTTGCGTATGATGCCAACGACCAACCACTGGGTGCTACTAAGCGCACAGTTGTGGTGGATAATTCAGATAGCCTACTTAATAAAGCTCGTAATATTGTTACCTACCCCTGGTATTGGCTGTTTCAGCTCTAAACCAATGGTATGAAGATAAAAAAACTGTTTTCTACATTTCGCCAGTCTACTATTTGGCTGTTTGCCCTGGCAATTATTGTTGGTCTACTGATGTCTTTGCCGTTTTGGCATTACTGGCTAGGCTGGACAGTATTTCTTATTCTATTACCGTTCTTTTATCTGCTAAAACAACTCGATGTAAAAAAGCTTAGTAATCGCTCTAAAATAGGTTACATTTGGGTGAGCGGATGGGTAATGTTACTTGGTGTAACGTTTTGGATAATGCAAACAGAACCTGGGCGATGGACTGGATTAATTGGTTGGCTTTCTATTACACTGCTCATACTTACGTATATGCTTTTTTCGCTTATTCTCTCGCTTGGGTTTGTGCTCTTTGGTATTGGCTGGGTAAAATTAAAAATTCGTTTTGAGCAAAAAAGAGTTTTTCTTATATTGCCGGCTCTGTGGGTAGTATGCGAATGGTTGCGAGGCTGGATATTTTCTATTATCTCGATTGGCCCAGACAGTTTAATGGGGCCTCACTGGAATTTTGGCAATCTTGGCTTTGCAGCTAGTGTGACACCGTTAGTGTTTATTGGTAGATTTGTTGGCCTTTTAGGTATAAGTTTCACCGTGGTGGCTATCAATCTTTGCATATATTGGCTGATTCAAAAACGCTGGAAGCTACCAGTAATAATCCTGGCATCTATATTTCTGTTAACACTTACTAGCTGGTATGTATATAAAACACCCACCGGCCCTAGTATAAACGCCTTAGCACTACAATTTGGTGTTAACCAAAATCGAGAGATTGGAAGCATTGATTACCATAATTACCTGGCAACAATTCAGCCAAAAGAGAAGTTAGACATTATTGTATTGCCAGAGTATTCGAGTATTTTTGAGAACGATCAAAAACAAGCTGATACCCTCGCTCTAAGCAAGCTAGTGCGTAATTCAGACACTCCCATTATCACCTCTCGGCAAACTACAAAAAACGGCAAATCTTTCAATACCGTTACTGTATATAAAAACGATAGTTCAATTATCTATGAGCACGACAAAAACTTCCTAATTCCTGTAGGCGAGGCCATGCCATATGCATTTTCAATCCCACTAGCCCTATCAAAAAAAGACGATGTGGTAAAAATTAGAGAAGTAAGCAAGGGTAGCACTGATGCCCAGGTTTACCGAACGAATGGCATTGTAGTAGGTTCGCAAGCCTGTTCTGGCGCTATTACTCCAGAGTTGTATCGTAATTTAGTTAAGTCTGGTGCGGTAGTGGTTACCAACTCGGCATCGCTTTCTATTTTTGAAACATCGCAAAGCTATCATAATCAAGCCCAACAAATGGCTCGCTTTATGGCAGTTGCCAATGCCCGGCCATTTGTACAGGCTACCGATGGTAGTTATAGCTTTGTACTCAGTAGTAACGGTGTTTGGCAAAAGAAGAGTCAACAAAAAGATATTCAAGACATTAGTGACACTATACAGTTAAATAGCACCAGGACTCTCTATACGTTGCTTGGGGAGTGGGTATTTTGGATGAGTATAATAATAGTAATAATTCAGGGCTTGTTTATATATAAAAAAAGTTAGATAAAAAGCTTGAATACCATTAATACTTATGGTTATAATGGTTGCAAGTATAAAAAATAATAAAAGAAAAGGGAAAAAATGGCAGCAAAAAAAACAACCTCAAAAACAAAAGCACGAACACGTACTACTTCGGCAAAATCAACTCAACTCACACAGTTTAAGTTTCGTTGGTGGATGGCGCTTATTTTGGTAGGTGTAGTAGCGGTAATTGGTGTAATTATTGTTCAGTATAGTAATGCCAGTGGTTATACCCATTATGGATCAGCTAATTGTAGATGGAACTCAGGTGTCCCTAGCTGTCAAAATGAAGGTAATGCATTTACTTTTCAACAAGGTTTTGGAAATGTTGGGGCTAAGTATTATTGTCCTGGCGGAGTTAGAAGTGGAGAGTTCAGACAGTGTTATGTTACGCAAAGATACGGTTTTAAATAGCCTATAGTATCTTCGATACAATATATTCTCCATTCTTGTCTTGGGTTTTTCTATAACTTAATCGCAAAGTAGCACAGCTTTTTAATAACAATTGAAAGCTGTGCTAGGCTATAATGTTCAAAATTACTTATGGTAAAATAAAATATAACCATGGGCCACTTACCACCACAACATATTCATACTCCTAAAGGTATTAAATCGAAAAAGCAGTTTAAGTTTCGTTGGTGGATGGCGTTGATTTTAATTGCTGTAATAGCAATAGTCGGAATTGCTATACTAAGATTTTCTCGTGCTTCAGAGATTCCTCCTGATGAGCTCAATAAGATTTATAGTGGTTTAGTAATAAAAAAGACTTTGCCCTGTTCAGTGGAATACCCTCCTTATGGTTATAAAAGGACGTTTAGCGTTCAAGAATGTGTTGATGCACTTAACCCCGATGGATATGCCAAACTAGTTGATATGGTTACAGCAGATCTAGAAGCAATATATACAAAAAACCACCCCACACCTACTTCTAATCCAACACCAACAACCCCACCGCCAGCCACACCGACAGTATCAAAAACTAATAATACTACTCAATCTAATACTTCATCTAGCAACAATACGGCCACAAGTACAACCCAAAATACTTCACAGACAACACCAGATAGCAGTCAGACACAGTCAACAGTAAGCGATTCAGCTACCACCAATTCAGATTCATCATTTAGTTCAGATCCCGATTCTCAAATCATTACAAAAGACTTAGGTACACTTTCGGGATTTGTTAAGATTGATTTTACTCCTCAAGACCCTGATTCAGTTACTGCTATTGCTGTTTTTGTAGGTAATACAAATGTACAAGAAGATATTCACGCGCCCTACAAGTTTGGTTTTGATACGAGTCAGTTTAAGAACGGAGATTATAAGATATCGACAGTGGTGTTACATAAAGACAACACCACCACTCAACAAAACTATACTGCCAAAATACAAAACTCCTCAGTAGATAGGTTCTTCTATTCATTGGGTGCGCCATGGCGATTTGTGTTTGATAGATAAATATTCTAAAAATTGTAATAAAAGCCACTTATGCTTATAATCAAATTAATTAATAAAAGCTAAGGAAGAAAGATGTCAACCACAACAAAAGCAAGAGCCAGAACCTCAAGCGGCGGTTCTCAAAAAAATCAATTTAAGTTTCGGTGGTGGATGGCGCTAGTATTGGTTAGTGTTGTAGCTGTAATTGGTATTATTATTCTTCACTTTAGTAATGCGGCTACTACTGATGGGCCAGCACCCACCGGCCCTATTTACTGGATAGGTGACTCATTAAGTACAGGTTTTTTAGTTAGCGGCGGATTACAACCAAAGCTTGAGGCGGCGGGGTATACCCCGGCGTTTGTTAACGCCAACCCGGGCCGGTCCATTACTCAAAACGGTTTCTCACCCGGGGTAAATGCGCTCAGTGCTGTAGATGCCGATAATAAAAACGTTTGCCCGGGTGCTACCAGCGCTTCTATTAAAAAATACTGTAGCGAGCATAATAATACCTATAATCCTATTAAGGATGCTAAGACAATTATGCTCTATATTGGTACTAACCCAGAGACCGACCAAACAAAATCATTTTCTCAGCTCCAACAAGATCTTCTTACCAAACTGCGGGCAATTAACCCCAATGCGCGCTACATATGGGCGGACATCGCTGCACCTGGCAATTATGCCTTAGCAACTAGCCAAGATAGCGTTAATTTTGCTCGTCTAGGTAATCCTAAGACTACTGTGCAGGATATGATTAATAATTTTAACGACACCCGTGCTCGTCTCTTTAGAAACCAAGTTACTATTTATGCCAACTCTATTAAGCTGAACTATAGTGTGTTTAGTCAGTATAAGTTTTTCTGGCAAGACAAGTTTCCATCTATCTTTCAGTTTCCGCAGATAACAGACCAGAAAGATAGCCAAGGATTTATAGCAGACGGCACACACTACTCTCCAGCTGGTTCAGATAAATTGGTTACCTATATTGTAGAGTCTCTCAAGACTGGTAATTTTGTAAAAATTCCACTCAATATTATTCCAATAGATACAACTGACTGGTACAAAGTAAATCTTCTCAGCCCACCAGAAGCTGTGCAAATTAAGCAGAAAAATGCTCCGGGTTGCGAACAACAGAATGGCTTTAAAGATAACAGTAGCTATAAAGGTTGTCGCATACAGAGTACCACTCCGCTAACAATTACTCCTAATACAGGTAATTTTTCTAATGCTCAAGCGTTCTTGTTCCCGAACAGAATTATCACTATCTGCGCTACCTCAATAACTGCCAGTCCTCAACCACCACTTACTATTACATTCTCTTACAAAGGCAAGGTTGTGAGTACCGCTAATGCAGTGTATGGTACAGGCAGTGATCTAGCCAAGATTCTTGCCTGTGGCGATACTAATGCGCCAATTACGCAAGTAGATACTATTACCGTTAGTTCGCCGCAACTTGCATTGGTTAATGTTGTTTCTTTTAGACAAAAATAGGTTATTAGCTAAAACAACATAAGTAGTATAAAATTAAAAACAAATCATCAAGGAGTAATAAATGCCAACAAAAAAATCAACAAAAGCAAAATCTCGAACCAGTAATAAAAATACTCCGCAATTAACCCAATTTACATTCCGCTGGTGGATGGCACTCGTATTAGTGGGTGTTGTGACTATACTAGGTATCATTATCATTCGATTTAGTCATGCAAATTCACAGTATACTGGCAAGATCGTTTCGAATTATTCAGGGGTTATAACTGTTCAAAGCTATAATATGGGAATGAAATCGGGACAGTATACCTATAAACCGCTTAAAGTAGATGCGCTTAATACCATAATCTATCAGAGCACCACCACGGGTGAATGTATGTATTTGTCACCCAACAATGGTGGTGTGGTTGGCTCGCTCGTTCAAGTAGTACCATCACTCTGTTTTAAATAGTTTCTAAAAAAGGGTTGACAAAGTAAGCATAAGTTGCTAAAATCCTTATGTTACATTAAAAATTAACCAAAAGAGTTGTGCTTTTGGAGGGTGCTAGGCTTGTAAAGCAGAAAAGAAACTCCGCATATAAGGAGACATCTTTATGCCAGGTACCCCAAAAGGCGGCAAAAAAGCTGCCGAAACCAACAAAAAACGTTATGGTAAAGCTTTTTACGAACGAATTGGTTCTATGGGCGGAAAAATCAGCCGTGGTGGCGGTTTTGCTGCCAACCCAGAACTCGCTCGCGAAGCTGGCCGCAAAGGTGGCTTAAAAAGCCGCAAAAACAAAGCTCAATAAGTAATTATTGATGCCACGAAAAATCACTCTCTAAACAAGGGTGATTTTTTGTTATATTAATACTTTTCTCGCTCTCTGGCCACAGCTAAGCTATAATATGCTTATGATTATCGGTATCGACATAGGTGGAACCAAAACGACCATTGGGCTTAGCCATAATGGTGAGGGTATTGATGATAGTATTACAATTGCTACGCCCCAAAATCAGCGCAAGGTTGTAGAAACCTTGCAATACGAAATCCGTAAACTGGCCGGGAGCGATGGGGTAGATGCTATTGCTATTTGTGCTCCGGCACCAATAGATAAGCGTCGAGGAATGATTCTTAGCCCACATAATATACCCTGGCATAACTTACGACTGTGCTCACCTTTGCAAAAAGCCTTTAAATGCCCAGTTGTTATTGAGCATGATGCAACAGCAGGGGGTATTGCCGAGGCTCGCTTTGGTGCTGGCAAGCCATATAGTCTGTTTTGCTACGTTACTATCTCAACCGGTATTGGCGGCGTAATTATGTACAATAACAGCCCTTTGCCTACACCACATAATGCCGAGTTTGGTGCCCAAATTGTAGAAAGCGAGCATATTGGTATGGGTAAGTTAAGTGGTAGCTACGAGCATCTTGCGAGTGGTCGGGCAATTGAGCGCGATTTTGGTGCCAGAGCCGCCGACATTCACAACCGTCACGAGTGGCAGATAATTGCCAGAAGGTTTAGTTATGGGCTATATAATATCTCGCAAATTGTTGCTCCAGAAGCAATTATCTTAGGCGGCGGGGTATCGGTGCACTACAAACGGTTTGCCCGCTCTCTGCAAAAGGAACTGCAGCAGTATCAACCGTTGTATGCATTACCAAAAATCTTGCCAGCAAAGCATGTCGAGACTGCCCCTTTGCTTGGTACGGTCTATTTGGCTGCACAACAGCTGGGCTAACACCTAGCAACAATTCATTTTTTTGGCTATACTAAAAACAACAATAAACCGGGGGGTGAATAGTGGAGATAATAGCGGCGTATAGCCAGCATACGTTTTTGCCAGCAACGCATTTTAGTTATGATGCGGCCGACGAAGTTATTAATTATTATCCCCAGGCTCTCAAGACCAACTCGGGTAAGATTGCTTTACTACACGAGATATCGCATTGCGAATTAGGGCATTTTCATTACATCTCAGACTTGCAGCT
>JAKOQC010000237.1 GCA_029778565.1 bacterium | reverse complement strand
TTCTGAGAACTGTATTGATTTCATCTTTAATTAAGGAGGGAAGAAAATGATTGGAGCTAAAATTACTAGAAACGGCGATATTTATGTACCAAGATTTGAAGAAGGATTTTCTTCCCTATTGGATGAGGGCGTTGTGGGTGAATTCCATACTACTTTAGACCTTCTTAATGTAAATTCAAAAGAACGTATAGCCCCGCTTAGCGGTCATGTCGCTACCCTGCTCCCCGAGGGTGGGGTTGCGGTGACGGAGGGGACGGAGAATTTATTTAATATTGATAACGTGAGAAAGAATTATAATTATGTTTCTACAGAAATAATAAGTGATTATCATGTAATAGCTTATTATGATAATCCAAGTGGGGGTGCTGGCAACTGGGCATGGTCAAGTGGATGGTTTCATATAATACACAATGCTCCTTTTTCGCAAGGAGATTACTCGTTTAGTTTTGATGCAAAAATATTAGAGCAAGGAAACTATAGTACAGTTCTAAAATTAAGGTTACAAAATGGTAACGATGTAACTTTGAAAGATTTAGGCACCATTGAATTAAGTCAAGAGTTTAAACATTTTATTGTTCAATTTAATGTCGATGTAGAAAATGCAGATGCTTTACAAATAGCACTTAATTCTAATAGTGTAGAATTTAAAAATATTCAACTCGAAGCCAAGCCCTTCGCCACCCCCTTTGTCGATGGCACTCGTCCTGCTGGAGCGTTGTCGTATCCCTCTTTATTGGTTGCAGGAAAAACCGAAATAGCCATACTGATGAAACTAACAAAACCTGAATTATTACAGCCGACAGGCTCTCATCATCTTTTAGCACTGTTTAGCGATGTAAGCGCTCCTTATCCTGATACTTTTGTATTATTTGCAGAGAATGGGGTTAATGAATTACGGTTTAGAACACGAGATAGCGAGGGACTAAGTCAAAACGATGTTATTATAACAAACTGCTGGGATGACAAGGAACACGTGATTGTAGCCTATATGAATCACAGTCCCGCTTCGGGAAGGCATAAAAAAGAACTCTATTTTGACGGAGAACTGGTCGGATATAGTGATCCTAGCGGTATGCCTGATTTATCGAAGGCGGTAGATACTAGGCTAGGGCATTGGGATGGCACAGGATTTTGGGGATCTCCAATTAGATTATTTAGTATTATAGACACATGTACTCCTGAATTTATTTATAATATTAGTAAATCTAAAGCGCGGCTTTCTCCCAAGGGATTTTTTATCCCCGGCGGAATGGAAGAAAAACATACAATAACTTTTGATAAGGCTGGATATTTTGCTTCGTTTAGTAATGATTTATTAATTAGAAATAAAATTCATCCCACTGATAGTATTAAACCTAATGGTTTGAATGGAGCTACAAAAACAGATTACGGCTTGATCTACAACACCGACGGCTCCCTTTGCGCTACTCTCTTGCCCGAGGGCGGGGTGGCGGTGACGGAGGGGACGACGAATCTTTGGACGAACCCTGGGTGGCTTGACGGCACACTATCTGGTTGGGACGCTTATTCCACAGACGGTGCCACGGGTGAACGCCAAGTTGTTCCCGACGGGCGTTTCGGATATGCTCTGAGACTTACCAAAGTCGATAGTGGTGCGGGTCGGTGGGGGGTTCGTCAGGGCAAGACGTGGCATTCCACGGGAAGTGTTATTGCCGACTCTGTATATGTTAAGGTTTTGTCCGCTCAAACGGGAGCAAAACTGCGATTGTACTCGGACTACAAGGATATTAATGGTAATGCACGGTATGGTCGTGGGTTCGAGTTGGACCTTACAACCATGACTATTCAAGCTGGGTCCAATGGAGCAAGACATTTGACACTCACGCCAGTTGGGGATGGATGGTACAGAGTCGAGTTTGTAACGAACGACAATGATATTGTTAGCGGAACCTCCTATTACTGGATTGACGGAGCACCTGCGGAGGTTCTTCTGGCGTACCCACAGAAGGAAGCCAAGCCCTTCGCCACCTCCTTTGTCGATGGAACTCGTCCTGCTGGGGCACTCTCCTACAACCTGCCAATCAGCATCAACGGCGACTGGACAATAGCAAAGTGGCTGGAATTAGAGCCGTATTTTATGGATAAGTCCCGTTCGGGGGATAAGCCAATAGGGAAATCCAGATTGCCACTACTTGAGCTAGGTAGAACGTATTACACTGAAGGGCATAGAACGCTTGGAATTTACGGCGCATGGGCAGACTCTCAGCCTGGGAAAACTATTCGTATAATAGCGAATAAGGATCAAGTTGTAACATATTCATCTGATACAATTACGCTTACTGAAGCAGAATATAACAACAAAATTTTAGCAGTATTAACTAAATCAGGTTCTATGCTCACAGCATATATCTATACCGTCGGAAACAAGTATGTTTTAACCTGCAACATAGCATCTTTGGGCGACATCTCCCAGATCACGCCACGGCTCAACTATCATACTGTCACAGCCAGTAGTAGGATGTATAGTAAACGCCATCTAAACACGCTAGTCTGCCCCTGCGCCGTCTCCCCTGAAACCGTAGAAGCTTGGCACAACAACCCCGTAAAAATAGGGGCTACTTTAAAGACTAAAGGCGAACTTAAAGAATTTTGTCCTTATGTTCTAAATAAAGGATACTTTGCGCCCCTTAATCATGGTCTTGCTTTTATAGATTTAGCAACAGAAAATAAATTTATTAAACCTCTAGGAATGGAGTGATACAACATGGCATTGATTAGAACAGATTACGGCTTGATATACAATACC
>JAKOQC010000236.1 GCA_029778565.1 bacterium | reverse complement strand
TGTCGTTCTAATTCGGCCTCGAATGGGCCGAATCATGGTACGGATCAATGCCCTGATGAATAAAAGACAATAAAAATACCGGGTTGTTGCCCTCTGCAAAACGCAACCCGGTACCTTTATTGTCATGATAGCCAGTATTGGTAGCTACTGAATTGGCGGCTGTTATTAAGAGTGGTTATGACTTAAACTCTGGGTATTGTAAACCCAGTTTACAATACCCCACCCTCAACTTCAACTTTAATACTTGCCGCCGCCCGGCTAGCCTGTTTTCTAGCCGGATTAGACCTTACGTAAATGCTATTGCTGGTAGCTCTACTCTGTCCAAACGCCGCTTCAAGTACCGTAAACAAGCTCTGTGCTGTCAAGTTGCTAAATACTACTGTATCTTTTTCGCCTTTCTTAGTTGCCTTCTTAACAAGCTCTATCGCCACTTTGTTTCCTGATTTAGTAGCTCTTGCAGTGTATCCTTCTTTGTCCTTCAAAGGGTTGAATTCAAATGTCAAAGCATCTTTAGCTTCCACTTCTGATATGTAAGCCATATTAAGCGTTACCTCTTTGCCACCTATAGTTGTAGTAACCTTCTTTGCCATTGTTTCTACTGTTTGTCCGTTAATAATCATCATTTTTAACTCTCCTTTCCGTGCCGCACCCGGCACTAACAATATTTTTTGTTTGTTACTAATTATAGTATAAATGAAAAGACTAAGAGTTGCAACACTTGATGTAACTTAGTAGTCTTCGTCTTCTATAAGTTCTATATCCATTTCAGATATAATGTAGTAAGTACTTGTCTTGAAATCGCACCATATCTTAATGTTTGCTAAAGTAAAATCGCCCACCGTAACATAATAAGAATTCCATAGAATAAGTTCATCGCCGTTATCAAGCCATATAATATCGTCATTATAAAAATCCTTAGTTCCAGCATATAACGTTTTGTCAACTAAGTAAAAAACTGATAAGTTTACTCGTTCGACCTTATATAGTTTAACTTTTTGCATAATCTTACTCACTTCCTATCACCTCCTTCTCAATCTTAGCGAACACATCATTCATTGACACTGTGCCATGACTCTTTGTATTGCATTCCTCACAAATGTTAACACCTATTGCAGTAAATACCTGACCTGTAATCTCACGCCCACATCTGTCACATTTCATATTATCACCTCCTAAAACTAAATACTTTTTGCTTACAAGTATATTATAGCAGATTGTAGCTAGAAATAAAACAGATGGTACAAATAAACCCGCCCCACAATAAAAACCATACCTTTAAATTAATTTATATATTCCCTTATACGGAATATAATACCCTAAAATACAAAAAAAGATGACAAAAAGGTATAAATTTCTTCTTTTTGGGGCGGGTTATTTGGCATAAAAACACCCAGGCCCGGCATAAATACAGGGTTTGAAGGGTTAGTATAAAGTTAAACCATCACCTTTAATCAAAAAAAGTGTCCTTTTAGCACTAGGGAAAATACAAACTATAATAAACTAAGAAGATATGGTATTAAGATAGGCAGTGGAGTACACGCATAGGACAACTGTACCAGAGCAGTAATTCGGACTGTAATGGGTCCCTGGCTGAGCAGTACTGATGATGGATTGATTGGCGTACCTACCCACCTACCAGTCAACCCGCCTAGATCCCAGTCAACCCGCCTGGATCCCAGTCAACCCGCCTGGATCCCAGTCAATCCGCCTGGATCCTAGTCAGCCCGCCTAATAAAACCGCCCGGCATAAAGAAAAGATAAAATAACTAATAGAAAGACTGATAGACAGGCATAGGACTAAATACTGATCCTGATGAATGGCGTAGAACTTGGTACAAAACCGCCGCCCGGCACAAATAGCGAAAGATAAGCTGATTAGTAAATATATAGACTGGC
>JAKOQC010000031.1 GCA_029778565.1 bacterium | reverse complement strand
CCCAACTATTGCCCGTAGCGCTTTGCCAATTGGTTACTTCGGAATTGGTATAATACAAAGTGATTTGATAATCGCCGCTGCTGGTATTATTAGTTGGAATTACTTTAAATGATTTTGACAGGAAATAATTATTTACATTATTATTCCAGAATGGAACAGCACTGCTGCCGGCCCTGTCAATAATAACCTGCGTACAACCATAGTCAAAAGCGCCCAGGTTTTTAATGCGTGCCATAATATTTCCCGACCCGTCGTAAAAATATACATCGTCGTAAGGACCCAGGTAAGCAGTTTTAGAACTGTTTAGAGCGGTAGATACCGGGGTGCCGGGCAGGCTATAGCCAAATACCATATTGGGCCTGTAAGTTGATATATATGCAGCCGGTAAACTGCAGCCGGCAGTACTGCCCGAAGTATAATTTGCATATACGGCATAATTTGCTGTTAATGCAGGCAGGTCGCATTCCAATATATCATCCAGTGCATCGGCTGATGCATTTTGATAGCAAAGGTTTATCACTACATTGCTTGTACCATCCCAGGCAAAGTTGGTGCTGAAATTAATTGTATTATTACCTAACTGTGTTGTATAATTTCCTGAATACACCTGCGTAAATGTTGGGCTGATAAAATTACTGAACGATGTGATACTGGTATTTGCCATCGATACTGTAAAACCGGTAAAAGCTTTTGTACTGTTTTTTGTATATACCCTAAAGGTTAGGCTGGTAAGGTTACCGGCACTGGTAATGCCTGCTGTATTTAACTCATCTTTGGTAACCAGGTATTGTATTTTATGCCTGTTTTTTGAACTGTAAAAACAACTGAGCCCGCCACTGGTAATATAATTAAGGCTACCAATACTACTGCTGGTACCTGTTGATGCGGCCAATGGTGCAGCATCATTATCATTAATAGTATAAGTATATGTTTGGTTTGTTGTGCCGGGTTGTGCATTTGAACTGCCCGAAATGGAATAATTAAGCGTAAAGCTTTCGGGGCTTTCAAGTGCAGCATCATCATACACACGAATAGTAAAAGGCTGTAATGCGGTGGAACCATTGGGGAAATTTAAAACCATACTTGGCGAAGCAAAATTCCCATTGGTAGTAATATCGTAATCAACTCCCTGTCGTGCAGATCCGCCTGCTACCACGTTTAATGTTACTATAGCATTACCTGTGGGCGCATTAAGAATACGCATATTGGCAGTGTAGTCGGTATATCCACGGCATCCGCTTGTAGCAGCTGTAGCTTCGGTTGAGCTGCCGGAAGGATTTTCAAATTGAATATCGGGTGTAGTTGCTACAGATAAAATAGCCGTCCACAAACCACGTCCATAAGATGAAGCAGCAATCAGCCCATCGCTGCTGCGGTATTTAAGCATGGTTGCTCTTGCAGTAGGAAAGCTGGTGCTTGGTGTCCAGATTGTAGAAGCTCCGTTAATAGCATCTGTTTCCCAAACGCCTGTTTCGGTGGCTATAATCATTTTACTGTTGTCGTTAGGATTATACATTGCCCAGTACACCGGTATATCAGGAAGATTACCATCAATATTCGTCCAGCTTGTACCGCCGTTAGAACTTATCCAAATATTATTGGTACCGTAATTTGAATAACAGGCTACCAGAATTTGATCGCTGCTGCCAGTATTAATGCAGTTCATATATTGAGTACCTGTAGGCATTCCCGATCCGGTTATATCTGTAGCAGTAGGAGAAGCGCCATTAGCGCCATCTACACGTATAATTTTACCACCCGATGCCATACCAAAATAAACCCTGTTGGCAGTATATGGCGATACGCAAACTGCGCCTATCATTTGCCCTCCAAAGGCCGCAATTGGCACTGTTGTATAAGTAAATCCCGATTGAGGGTTTTCCCATCTTAAATAATTACCGGCAGTGTAGCAGGCATATACTTTATTGCCCAGGTTATCGTAATCGTAAGGATTAATGAATTGCCCGTTATTATTGCTGGAACCAAAGCTCCAGGTGGCACCGCTATTTGAACTGCGCCGGTAGTTTGAATATACATAAGCGCCGGTTTGATATTGTGGCTGATCCTGGTCAATAGCAACATTAGCGCCATCGCCACCAAAAACTTCAATACTGCTACTAAGGCCGGGATTAGTAAACTGGTGTGTACCATTATCCTGAGCGCCTGCTAAAAAATAATCGGTAGTTGACGGATGAACAGCCACTGAATAAAATTGTTTAAGCCTAAGCCCCACATTCCTGTCCCGTATAGTAGTGCCGCCGTTGGAAGAATAAAAGATTCCACCATCGCAACCAAACAATAATTTATTCCCGTTATCGTACCAAATGCTGGCATGCTGGTCGGCATGTACATACTGGCCCGTGGTGCCAACCCAATTTGAAATACGGGTCCAGGTGGTGCCACCATTGGTAGTTTTAGCATTATCAATACCACCAATAATACATTCATTACTATTAGCTGGGTTGATGGCAACTGTTAAATCGTACCAACCCTGCCCGTTTGCAAAAGGGCCGCCTGATGCAGTTGTGGGTGGTGTACCGGGAGTTGTAGCCCAGGTAGCGCCACCATCGGTAGATTTATAAACGGCAGTAACCTGGTATGCTGCAGTACATGGAATACAATATAAAGTATTGCCACTTACACCAATCTCTGCACGCTGGCTGCCGGTTGGGAAACCACTTGTTGGGCTTGTCCAGGTACCGGCTGCAACAGTTGAAGGTATATCGGTAAAAAAATATGTACGTGTAGAAAAAACCCCAAAAACCACGTGCAGCCTTCCTGCCGATGAGGTTGAGGAAATATCTAGGTCGCAAACCCTTGGTGAAGTAGCTCCCGAAGGTGTAATATTTGTCCAGGCAGCGCCGCCGCTTGCCTTGGTACTTCGGTATAAACCGGTCCTGGTGCCCACGTAAATATTACCCTGGTAATCGCATAAAATACGGGGACAATAATAAAAACTACTGTTATTGGTACTGGCTAATTGAGTCCAGGTAACACCATGATCGGTACTTTTAAATACGCCATTGCCCCTCAAATCGTTGGCTTCGCCATAAGATTCACCAGTACAGAAGTACATAATATCGGGATTGGTAGGGTCTTGAGTTATTCCACTTATTGAGAGGTTGCTTAGGAAATCGTTAACCAGTACCCAGGTGGCAGGTGATGCAGTGATATCTGTTGTTTTCCATAATCCACCACCACGGCCGCCAACCCAAACTGTTTTCCCGGTTGCATCGCCGGCATCAACCAGTATGGCATCAATACGGCCCGATGTAACACCATTATTAGCACGTGAATTTCCGTTAGATGGCCCTAAAGCATCAGAATTAGAGCCTCGTTCCTGCCAGGTGAGGGCCGATATAAAATTAGAATTGCTCCTTAACCGGTTTTTAATTTCTTCTGTTTGTAAAATAGCCTGCCACATT
>JAKOQC010000235.1 GCA_029778565.1 bacterium | reverse complement strand
GGTACCGCGAAGGCCTACTATGAGCTGCCCGTCTTCTACGGGAAGGCTTACTCGCTCCATCAAATATTTGAAGGCTAGGGCGCGTCTAACGGGTTCGGACTTGCCGTCGGCTTGACCGCTTTTGTAAAACTCGGTCACAAGCCTGGCCCGTTCGCTTGATATCTTTACAGGAGCGCTGACGCTTTCTTCCCTGAGCTTCGCGATGCGCTTGCTTATAGGCCTTATTGCCGCCCTTCTTTTCGCCATTTCCCTTTCTACTCTTACTTCGGACATTTTACAAGCCTCCTGATTATCTATAACCTGATTATCTATAAAATGAACTAATTATATAGTAATTTGTAAATTTTATAATTATTTCTAATTTAATTGTATTATATGCCTTCTTAGCTCCTACTTCCACCTTTCCCAATCGATCAGACCTTCGCTCTTAGCAACGATTGTTGTCCCGGCCAGTTCGCCTGTGACATTTATACCAGTTATGCCCATATCAAGAATTACGTCTATTCCAAGAACCAAGGCAAAAGCTGCCGCAGCCGCTGTACCTGGCTCAGGATTAATTCCCAACATATTCATCGCCGCCAGCAACATTACAGGGCCTGATCCTGCAATCCCTGCTGTACCAGTTGTACCAATAGTTACCACTAAAGCAAGCAATACTTGCTGTGCCAACGTAAAATGAATTCCAACAGCATTAGCTACGAAAAATATGGAGAGAACTTGGTAATAAGCTTCTCCATCTAGGTTGATTTGTGACCCCAAAGGCAGGGTGAAATCGCGCACCAATATCGATATGCCTAACTTGGCAGTTCAAAATTGTCAAACTATTTCTTCAAGCCCTACGACCCTATAATCCTAAATCCCTCCGGTAATGGGTCCTCCGGGTCGAGCACGATTTGGTTAAACCCCGAAATATAGGCACGCCCTGAAATTTCCGGCACCACCGCCTCAAACGGACCAACTTCTGTAAATCTTACGATTTTCCCGGTCATGATGGTATCAATAATGCTGTAGTTAACTATTATGTCTTCCTGT
>JAKOQC010000030.1 GCA_029778565.1 bacterium | reverse complement strand
TCTTAATCCTTCCAATGTAAGGTCAGGCTTTACCTTATCAATATATTTAGATTCCTTGGCTATGAGCTTTGCTAATCCACCTGTAGCAACAACTAGGGGAGTTTCATCATCAAATTCCTGCATTTCAGCTTTCATCTTTTCTACAATATAATCAACTTGCCCTATGTAACCATACACCAGCCCCGCCTGCATACTTGTAACAGTATTTTTAGATATAACTGTAGGTGGTTGTGTTATTTCTACTCTAGGAAGCTTGGCGGCTCTTTCATACAGAGCTTCTGCTGATATTTTTAGCCCTGGACATATTGCCCCTCCAAGATAATCACCGTTCTTAGTAACAGCACAAAAGGTGGTAGCTGTTCCAAAATCAATAATTATTAATGGTTTTCTATAAATTTCTCGAGCGGCCACAGCATTTACTATTCTATCTGCTCCTACCTCTTTAGGATTGTCATATTTAACATTAATGCCAGTTTTCACTCCTGGTCCAACTATCATTGGCTTAAGCTTAAAATACTTCCAAATCATATGCTCTAAGCTGTACATTATATTAGGTACAACAGATGATATAATAACCCCTTCCACATCAGAAATATTCAGGTTATTCATATGAAAAAGATGTCCAACCATAACACCATATTCATCTGCTGTTCTACCAGAATCTGTAGACAATCTCCAATCTACTAAAAGATTCTTTTCCTTATAAACTCCAAGCACAATATTAGTATTTCCAACATCTACAACAAGTATCATATCAAACACCGCCCTTAATATAATTTAAAAGCAGCCTCTTAGCTGCTTTTAAATTTCCTATTGCCTAAACAATTTAATTTTATCAACTAATTTCTATTTGTCAAGGTACCAGCAATTTACTCTATTACTGCTAATATATCTCCAGTATTAACCTGCTCCCCTTTTGTAACATTTATGCTAACAACCTTACAGTCCCTTGGCGCCATAATCTCATTTTCCATTTTCATAGCTTCTAATATCATAATAACATCGCCCTTCTTAAGGCTACTTCCTTCAGTAACTAGTATTTTAATAATACTTCCTGGCATTGGACACTCTATTTTTTCTCCCTCTACTGGCTCCTTCGCCACTGAAGTATTTTCTACCACTTTAGTCTCTTCATCTACCTTAGGGGGATTGGCCTCTACTTTAGTCTGAGGCTCTGCCTGAACCACAGGCCTTTCTGTATTGGCACTTACCTTCGGTGTCTCTGGTATTATCAAATCACCATTTACCTCTTCTACCTCAACAGCATACTTCTTGCCATTTACAGTAACATAGTATTTTTTCATAAAATATCCTCCCTGTACGATTATGGTACTGTCAAAGTTTTTTATATATCTAAGACAGCTACCATTTGATTTTACTTAATTTTTATATAAATAACTTGCCACCCCCTAAAAGTTCGTGTATTTTGAATTTGCAGTAAACAAAATTAACAACCTTAAAAGGAGGCAAGCTATTAGCATGATTAATACAATTCTTGTTGAATACGTTATATTTCTTATTGATGTTATAAAATATTTACTAACCTTACTTCTCGGTAAAAACCTTTTTAAAAATCTGTCAGATGAACCAGTAAAGAAGGAATATCAAAAACTTCAGGTTGATGAGTTGCCTATCTTTGATGTTCCTGAAAAGCTTGATTACAAGCTTTTGCTTAAAGAGTATCAGGACAGTCATGGTAAAGAACTCAAACCTGTTAAGCAGCGTAAAGATAAGCCTGCTATACCTAAAGACGTTGTGTGTCCTAAATGTGGTGCTCCGCACATGTATCTCTATGACAACAACGGTGGCAGAGGACAGTATCTTTGCAAGATATGCCGTACTCCTTTCCACGCTAAAAACCACTATCAAAAGTCAGTGATATTAAGGTGTCCACACTGCAGCAAGACCCTTGAGAAAGTGAAGGACCGTAAGGACTTTTATGTGTATAAATGCAAAAATAATAGCTGCTCCTTCTATCAGCGCAATCTTAGTTCAATGACTAAAGCTGAGAAGGAGGATTTCAAGAAGAATCCTGGCAAGTACAAGGTAAGATACATATTTAGAGAGTTTACCTTTGATTTTGTGCCATTATCAAAGAAAAGCCCTGTTACTACAAAGGTTTCACTGCCTAGAATAATGATATCTTCCTATACATTAGGACTAGTTTTAACTTATTACGTTAACTACGGTCTATCTTCAAGAAAGACAGCTGCTCTGCTTTATGATGTTCACGGAATTAAGATGTCTCATCAAGCAGTGCTAAACTACGTTAACTCTGTATCATCAGTTGTCAAGCCATTTGTAGATGGCTATAACTACAGCCTGTCGGACTCTTTCTGTGGAGATGAGACCTACATAAAGGTTAACGGCAAGTGGAACTATATTTTCTTCTTCTTTGATGCAGTTAAAAAGATAATACTTTCTTACAGAGTTTCTCCTCATAGAGATACAGAAACTGCTGTAAAGGCTATAGATGACGTTCTAACCAAGCTAAAGGAAATACCTAAAGACCTAAATCTCATAACTGATGGTAACCCTATATACCTCTTGGCACAGCATTTCTTTGCTGGACATGGCATAAACTTTGATGTTACACAGGTTATAGGACTAACAAATGAAGATGAGGTGTCCAAGGAGTATAGACCTTTAAAGCAGATTATTGAACGTCTAAATAGGACCTTTAAAGGTAACTATAGAACCACTACTGGCTTTGGCAGCTCAGATGGATCAGTTGCTTTTGTTACCATGTTTGTGGCTTATTTTAACTTCCTAAGACCACACTCAGCACTGGAAGGCAAAGTTCCAGTGGTGCTTAAAGAGCTAGAATCAATGCCAACTATGCCTGATAGATGGTGTAAGTTCATTGAGCTCTCACAGAACTACTGCCTGTCACAGGCTAGCGCCTAAGAGCTTATATCTATTTAGCTGAGCCCTTAGCAGTTGGCGTTAGCGAACCCTTGAAAAACCAATGAGCCAAATGGCAAAATTAGGATGAGAGGGCTTATTTGTCATGCCCTTATATCTATTCCCTTTGCCCTCTACGAGGTAAAGACTTCATTTGGCGAATGTTTGTCAAGGGCAACTGCGGTTAGTTGCAGCTAACTTCAGTTTGTTGGTAGTTTTGAAGCTAGTTTTTCATAAACTTTTTACAGTACCT
>JAKOQC010000234.1 GCA_029778565.1 bacterium | reverse complement strand
ATAAATAATAGCCATTATCCGTGGAAGGCAGTGTAATACTTGTTACAGGATCGCCCTGGTCATCTACAAAAGCAGTGGCCGGAATAGTTAGGGTTCCTTCATCAACATGGGTTGGGTTCAAAGTGTAAAAATAATTTTCTATAACCGGCTTAGCACTAACAGTTGTTGTTGACTCGGCACTAATGGCAAGTTTAAATAATGAAGCAGCCATGCTCTTCTCCCCTTAAATATCGTTTAAATATAATATGTTGGGGAATATAAAGGGTTCTCCCTGACCAATAGTTAGATTCTATCAACCTGGAGTCAACCTGTTTCGAAACAAGACGCCCTACAAACAGTATGGCAGGGTAGACGTATGATAGATGAAATGCCATAAAAAACCCAAAACAGTACAAAACTCTGTTTGCCCACAGCATCGATTTCTATTGTAAACGTTAGCATAAAGGGAGCCAAGAAAGCCAAACACTCGCAGTAGAAGCAATTATATAAGGGACTGAGGGGAGAATAATCGATAATAACCAGGCTCCCGGTATAATTGATAACCGGGAGCCTGATAGCTTTTGTCATCGAATTTTCGATAATATCAGCTTTGTTGTTTAGCCAGTTCTCTTTGACGCAATGCATTGCGCATTGGCTTACCCACACTGGTACGGGGCAACTCATCAATAAATTCAACATGGGTAGGTACTTTATAGGGGGCCAGACTTTTCCGGCAGTGTTCTTTGACTTCATCTTCAGTCATAGTCTCACCGGGTTTTAATACGATGAAGGCTTTAGGTGTCTCGCCTCTCTTGGGATCTGGTATACCAATGGCACAGGCATCAAGTACTTTCGGGTGAGCATAGAGAACTTCATCTATCTCGCGGCAGAATACATTGAATCCACTGCATAATATCATGTCTTTCTTACGGTCTACGATAGTAATATAACCATCCTCATCCATAGTAGCTATGTCACCGGTGTACAGCCATCCATCTCTCAGTGCAATGGCAGTTTCTTCGGGGTTTTTCCAGTAAGATTTCATAATCTGAGGCCCTTTGGCAATTAACTCCCCAGGTTCACCAGTGGGCATATCCTTAGTTCCAGTTTCCAAATCAACAATGCGAATATCCACGTCCGGCCAGGGAATACCTACACTGCCCACTTTTCGTTTAGTATACATGGGATTACAGGTCAATACATTTGAAGTCTCAGATAAACCATATCCTTCAGTAATTATTGCTCCAGACAGCCGTTCAAACTGGTTTAGCCCTTCAACTGCCAGTGGTGATGAACCGCAGATCATGGCTTTGATCAATTTGATTTT
>JAKOQC010000233.1 GCA_029778565.1 bacterium | reverse complement strand
GCGTTTGGCCGATAAACCCATCCAGGGCGTAAGCACTTCTGTTGGGGGTTTTATCGGAATTGTGCCTAGAGGCATCCGTAACAAAGCAGTCATGGTATCTTCATGGCCGGATTTTATAAACAAATTTGCTTACGGCTTGTCTTCGCCATTTCTCGCAAATTCCTATTTATCATATTCTCTGTTTGGATTCTTTCTAAATGGTGGAACTAGGGCTTATGTTGTTGGAGTAGCAAGCGAATCCTTGGAAGAAGCTTCGTTTACCTATAAAGATGGGGATGAAGGGGATATTTTAACGATTTCTGCTATTGACGGCGGTACGTGGGGTAATGACTTATCTATTACATTAACTAAAAATGATTCCAGCGACAGATATGACTTCTCAGTATTCTACAAAGAAGAAATGATTACTACTTATAAGGATGTTTCTTTGCTATCTACCAGTTCTCGCTTTATTGAAAATATTGTTAACGGAGTGGATAAATTCATTAAGGTAGAAGTCAAAAGTGCCGAAAAAGAGTTTGTTGCTGACGATCTTGGCGCGAAAAAGGCTTTAGCAGGAGGAATTGACGGAACTGCTGACTTGGCTGACGATGACTTCACTAGTGCTGTAAGTGCTTTTGATTATGTGGATGATCTAAACATTTTGGTTGTGCCGGATTCCCAAAGTACTGCGGTTATTGCTCATTGCAATGCCTATGTCGAGGGTAGAGGAGACTGCATCTTTTTAATTGACGCGCCTGAAAACACAGATAAAGACGACATTGTTACTTTCCGCAACGGCATTACTCAAACTAGCTATGGTGCTCTGTACTATCCGTGGATTAAGGTTTCTGATCCTATTGGTGTTACAGCAGACAAAACTAAATTTATTCCTGTAGCTGGACACGTTGCAGGTATGGCGGCACGGACGGATAGTAATAGGTCTGTTTATAAAGCTCCTGCTGGTATTATCGACGGGCGGTTATTTGGTGTACTGGATGTTAAATACCATGTAACTGACGCTGAACAAGAAACCATGAACCCGATTGGTATTAATGTGATTCGTTCCTTTAAAAATGAGGGTATTATTACTTGGGGTGCAAGAATGTTAGATAACACCTATATTAACGTTCGGAGAGGTTTGAACTATATTAAGAAATCCCTGAAGAATAATATGCGGTGGGTTGTTTATGAACCTAATAATGAGCGCCTATGGAATAGAATTACGACAGTTATTAGGTCCTTCCTATTGTCAGAGTATAACAACAACCGAGAAGGGTTTAAAGGTAGCACCCCTGAAGAGTCTTTCTTCGTTAAATGTGACGGAGAATTGAATACTCCTGAAATTGTGAAAATCGGACAGGTAAAAATGCAGGTTGGTGTAGCTATCGCTGAACCTGGAGAGTTCGTAATCATCGAAGTCGGCCAGTGGGAAGGCGGCAGCTCCGCTCAAGAGTTATAAGGAGGTGTTAACTAATGGCTAGATCTAGAGCAT
>JAKOQC010000232.1 GCA_029778565.1 bacterium | reverse complement strand
TCACTTACCACCTATAAAAGCTTTAAGTGTTTTATCTTCGTTGTTTTCTAATGCGGGTCGTAAAAACGGTCTTGCTGCCATGCGAGATGTACCAAATTCTAAGTGTATAGCATAATCAACGGATGATCCTATTACACCATAAACTTCGTCGCCGTCCCTGCGCACTTCGTAAGTGATACTTCTTTGTAATTCGCCAGTGTTACTAGCTGGAGTGTCCCCTGGGGCGGATGCACGGTGCTCGCCCCACCTTGTTTTATACACTCTACCTGTCCCAGGTTTGTTTAATGATTGTTGTATCTCTTCCACCAAAGCCTTGCAAGAAGCCTCTACACGCTCCTCAATGTCTTTTTTATCAATAGCTTTTTTAGAATTGATTTTTACTTTAACATTACTCATTTTGAATTTCCACCCCAGGGCACTCTAAATGGTGATCCGCTTGACTAGGGTTGCGAACACCGATAATTTTGATAGTAATCCTACCATCTGTTACCAAGTCGCCTCTTTTTATGTCGGCATTAGCATCACAAAATACCACGTGTGATACCTCTGCATGCTCTTGTGCCGCTGCTGTCCTCTCTGCTATACTAGCTGCACTGATACGTCCTCTAACCTGTCCGATGTCTTGGTATTGTTTTACCCAGCCACCTTGTCCATCACTTACTTCAACGCTTCGTTTAATTGTTAGAGTTTTATTAAACAAACCTATCATATTGCTGCACGCCAGCCCTCTAACAGATCGGTAACATCCACTTTTAATGGTTCTGCATAAGTAACAGAGTAGTCTCCTATACTTTCGCTCTTTATACTACCAGCATACTGCATGCCTTGATACCAACTTACAACGGTGTTTATACACGCTCTCTCAATATCCTCTGGTAGGTTTCTATCGGGATCTCCTGGAAGTTTGTAACCCGCGGTATACTCGACTTCATATATATAACCTTCGGTGTTAGCTAACGGATGCCATGTTATATTCCATACCAAGCTGGGATTCCACCCCCACCCCTGTGCACGATATAAGATACCGCTTTCAGGTGATTCTAACTTGTAACCTGTGATTTCATATCCTCTCTCTTTAACAGAGAAGATTTCTACCACAGGTCTCATGGTTAACATGATACGTGGTCCGCCATACCCAGCTAGGGTTTCGCGATACTTTTCAAGTGCAAAGGGTCTACGACAGTATCTTACTATCATCGCACTAGCTTGGTCGATTAACTTTTCTAACAAAGAATCGTTAGTGGTATCAGTTATATGTAGTTCTTCTTTTACTGCTTCCAAAGTAGTTAAACGCTTATTTACCGCGGGTTGCAATACTTCTATCATTCTATCACTTACTTGCTCGCTTCTGGTTTGTCTACCATTTTGTTTGCTTTAACAGTTGCTTGTTTTGTAGGTATTACAAAAGCCTCTGCAAATCCTTCATTAATTAGTTTCTTTGCTATTTCATCTGGGTAAACCGCGTAGTCACCAGGATTATAAGGTGGTTTCTGTTTAATAAATTTTACTACCATTCGTTTTCACCTCCATTAAAAACTAACATTATCCACCATTATCAGAAGCTGTTTCGCCCCAGCGCACACCCTGTATAACTGCTACGCTACCACGGTGCCTTACTGCAAAGTCGTGCTCCGTGATTACTCTAATCAAAGTCTGATCTAATGTAAACGCCGAGTTACCATTATAGGTTGCATCTGTAGAAACATCAACGATAAGTCTGGTTGCTTCTCCTATAAGTACATCTGCAAAGTCTACTAGATAAACTTCGGTAAGGCGATCCAAATTTTCATCTGGGAATACTAAATTTTCTGGTATCGCGGTTGTAACTGCGTAAGGATAACCTAGTAATTTACCAGTTACCATTTCATCTCTAAAAGCATAAGCACCGTCACCAGTTACACCAGTTCTAACTGTCATTAGATACATTTCTGTCCTAGGTGACATAATCCATCCTGGGTTAACAAACCTAGAGTTGTTTTGTTTCAGTTTTAGCACTGCTGTAGCAAGATCGCTTGTAACGGTTTCAAGTGTATAAGGGTGTGCTGCATCAAACACGTTTTGTGGTAACACCCAGTGAAGAAGTCCATTAGGATACACGTTACCAGAACTAGAACTGCGTATAAACGTTGCATCCTCTGTTTGTGCTATAGCTGCTACTAGGTCATCTCTTACAATCACATCTGCCGCTGGGTTGCTATAACGTAACAGGTCGTTAGAAATAGGTACAATAGCTGCTAACTTTTTCCACTGTAAACGGATAGTACCAAAAGTAGGTCCTGTGGTTGGTATGTCTTGAGTTTCTGTAACGTAATAAGCTTCGCTGCCACTTGCAAGCGTAGGGATGTTTAACACGCCAGTAGTCATGGGTATGGTTCTTGCGCCCATCCGTCTTACTACCGATTGTGGTCTTAATAATTCAACGATTTCGGTGCTAAACTCCTCTGGTACAATATAACCTCCAGATTCTAGTGGTGTAGTCATTAACGCCTTTGCTATCTCGTCATCACCATAATTCTTTTTAACATAATCTGCTGCTTTTTCTGGATCGCCTTTTGCTGCTGCTAGTGCACGGATCATTCTTGCTGCTCGTAAGCCTTTGTCTTTTCGTTCTTCCAAGGGTCTTTCCTCCTTTCGGATTTTTTCAATCCAATTAGTTTGCTGTTCTTTTAAGGGTTTAACAGCCTCCCCTACAATCTCATCGATTGTTCTTTTTAATTCATCTTCTGTCAATTTTATACCCCTCCTTGACATGTTTTAATCTAACTTACCTTGTATCTTTCGAATCTCTCTTTGTAGAGATTCTGATACTAACTGTTTAATAACATCGATTGTAATGCTTTCT
>JAKOQC010000231.1 GCA_029778565.1 bacterium | reverse complement strand
GCTCTTGGTTACCGAACCGTTTTTTGGAGCATTGCTATGGCAGACTGGGTCCCTTTAAAAGGTGGACCAGATGAAGCCTATAACACGGTTATGAGCCGCCTGCACAACGGTGCGGTTATCCTTCTGCATGCTGTATCACCCGATGACCTTCAAATCCTTGATAAGCTTATAAAAGACATAAAGGCTGAAGGCTACCGCTTTGGCACCCTAGACGAGATACCGTAGTAAATCAGCGATTGTTTATAATGCAACTGTGTAAAGAATTCATTCTTTGCCGAGCTTTTTGTACGAAACCGCTGAGAAGTTTAAGTCTTTTAGGGATGGGAGGGGATTACCCGTTCGTAGTTTCTGTGCTTGCTGACCTGTGTTATACTCGCCATTAGATGGGCTTCGGAGTGGGGAGCCTATAAAGGGGGTAATAGGGAGGGCGAGCGAAAGTGCTGGGTTTAAGAAGGTACTGTCAGCAGGTGTGGTTTTGCAGGTTTTTGTTAGTTCTGTTGTTTGATTTCGATTCACAGAAAGAGTGAAATACAATTTGGATTGACAAAAGGGAGGGGCTATGGAAAAAAGAGGCGATTTTAAAGGAAGAATTACTTTCAAAAATGTGACCTCCTTACTTGGCCTTAGTGCCTATGCAGCAGGCAAAGATCTGAATGCTTTTACCATTGCATTAGATGTTGTAGCGTTATTATGTCTCACTTATTCTCTTGTACTTTCTGGAAAAAACGATGATGTTGATAGATTACCTGTGGAAACTTGTGAATACAGAGCGATAGCGAAAGGAGACGTATTTATGACATTGCTCTTCTTTGTTGGTGCGGGAACTGTGTTTCTAATAGCTTATCTCAATGACAGAGGAATTATAGGTCCGTTAAATACCGTTGAGGTTTTCAGAAATTGGTTTGTGGGCTACGGAGCTACGACTATGGTGTTCAACATATTTGCACTTTCGCTTTTATATAAGGAAAATACGAAAGCACTGGTGAATTTATTCTTCATCTGCGCTCTTATCGGTTTTGTTTTAGTTTTGTTTCCAGATAACTTGATTGCGTATTTTGCATTCGCGGCGTTAACCGTTTATTTATTTGTTATATATTCGCGCTACCAAGTTAAAATCTGAAAAGAAGGTATGATTAGTTTGTAACTATGAACCTACTTCTGTCTTGACCTTGTCTACCTTCTCAAGGAGCAACTTAAAAATAACATGTTTTAAAGAGTACGTGAAGCAGCTTTGTTGCACCTCTCTTTCTCGCCTACGGCGTTGTTATTCATGGCTGTTCTCGGCATAGAGTTTTTGTTCGAATAATGTTACTGCACTTGAAGATTTTTCAGGAGTAGACGCCTTTGCTACAGCGGGTGTTCTAACACTTAGTGTAAACATACCTGTGAGGATTAGAGCAAAAATAGTGACTGTAACCAACATAAACTTCCATCCATCTCTTGAGAAGATAACGTTTCTCATAATCTTACGCCTCTCGTCAGGTGGGTAATTACCCTTAGGTCATTTTCCCCCAGGTCAATGCCCCCAATTGACAACTGTAGTGTATCACACTTTTATGAAATGATTGTCCTTTACGAATAACAACGAAAAAATAGAAAGGGGGCTGATAACGCGTTATCAGCTCCCTTAAGAACCTTGTTACGATTGGGGCACAACAACTTGAAGTGGCGTTTGGATGCTATAGGTATTGAGCTGCTTACCCGTGGCATCGTAGGTGATAAAGTTTGTTTCAGCAGTATCAAGTGGCGTAATCAGCACAAAAGCGACCAATTTTTCGTCATTTAGTAAAGCAACAGTGATTTCGTTCGGGCTGAATGTGTTCCCAACAACTATGGTATAGCCCTTGTATCCATAAAAAGCTGGGGATGGGTATGCCCCGCCAAATGATTCAAGTGATGTGGACGTAGAAATAGCCTTGAAAGCGTCAATTAATGATTGTACCTGCTCAAACTTTGGCTCGCCAGAAGTTGCATTGACTTTAACCCCTGTGCTGTAAAAGTTTCCGTTTGCAAATGTCGCCCAAACACCACTATCAGATATGTAGGAAAAATGTTCTCCTGCTTCGCTGTTTGCAACCTTCTTTTCTGCTATACTGTCGTCAGGGCTAATGGACTGCAAAGTAAGAATCTCCTGTGCCCCAGTTGACGTGTGTGCTATGGATGCAGATAGGACATAAGTCGTATTCTCTTCAGCTCCGATACCTATGGCGTGTCCGCTTAACGTGGTTATAACTAACTGTGCCGGAGAGAATTTATAGACTGTAGAGCTTAAAGAACCCTGCTGGAATGCATACAGTTTGTCCCCTGTGGTATAGCAGTTTGTCATATTGTTGTATTGAGTACATACCGTAGTGGCGGTAAGGTTAATGATGTTTGCCTTAAAGTTGTTTCCTTGTAGCCCTACGAACAGATCTTTTTCCGTGGTAAACAGCGTTGCAGTGTCTGAACCATCCCAATATATGGCAGTGTTGGACATGAGGTTACGTTCCACCGGCTGCGATGGCAACCCGATCCAAGGTTTTAGCGTTACCCAAAAATTGCCTTCGCCTGCATAGTTGGGAAACACGAGCGTTGTTGATGTATCCATCTCCACAGTGCCTGTTGTGGTGTTCCATGTTAGCTTTAGCAGTTGTTCCTGATTATTTATAGCATCCACATAGTGTAATAAAAGTGGCAGCGTTTCAATGGAGGTTGATGTGGGAGTGGCGCTGGTACAACCCAGTGAAAGTATGAGTAAGACAGCACATAGGGAAATGGGAAATAACTGTTTTAACACTTTACCTTTTTTCATAATAATTTCCCCCTTATTTAGTCATTAATGTCAGACCTCTCTATCGCGGTTTGCTCTGCTTTTGCGTAAACTGGTATTAGCTGTTCTATGTAGTCACCAAATGTTTCATAAGCTTTGTTTGTTGCTTCTTCGTCAGTTGGTATAAAAATATTGTTTGGTATCCAGTTCTGTACTGTGCCGTTTTTTACTCTGTCGATATCAGTCCACAAGTACACAGTAAAGTTTCCATTTCGGGCTTCTT
>JAKOQC010000230.1 GCA_029778565.1 bacterium | reverse complement strand
CAGACTGTCGAAAAACCCCCGTTAAAACGCAGATTTAGCGGGGGTTTCGTGTTGCTTATGATACAATACAACAGGGTGATAAATTTGCTAGAACGTGCGCCAAATCTAAGAAACAACTTACAAATAGTAGACTTAGAAGGAATGGTTCCCCAGGATCATTTATTAAGAAAAATAGATAAAGTAGTAGATTTCAACCATATCTATGATCTAGTAGAGCATTTGTACTGTCAAGACAATGGCAGACCCGCAGTAGATCCAGTTGTTTTGGTAAAAATGGTATTGATACAGCATCTGTATGGCATTAAATCACTTCGACAAACCGTAAAAGAAATTGACATGAACATAGCCTATCGCTGGTTTTTAGGGTTTGACCTAAGTGTTAAAATACCTCATTTCGCCACAATTAGTTATGCCTTTACCCATCGCTTTCCCAGCGAATTATTAGAAGATATTTTTGCCTGGATACTAGAAGAGGCAGTAGCTAAAGGTTATGTAGATGCTAGTACGGTATTCATCGATGCCACCCACATAAAAGCCAATGCCAACCGTAAAAAGAGCCGAAAAGTACTAGCGCGCCAAACAGCCCGTGTCTATGATAAGCAGCTCCGTGAGGAAATAAACCAAGACCGATTAAATAACGGCAAGAAGCCCTTGAAAGATAGGGACGATGACGAGAATAAAGGTATCAAGCAGATAACCGTATCTACTACCGATCCTGAATGCGGTTTATTCCATAAGGGAGAGCACAAAGTAGAGTTTGCTTATACAGTTCATGTAGCCTGTGACAAGAGAAACTTCATACTGAGCTGCGAAGTTACCCCTGGCAATGTTCACGACAGCATAGTATTTGACACCGTCTACGACCAAGCAATGAAAAGGTTTCCCGAGGCCAGAACCATAGCGGTAGATGCCGGCTACAAGACCCCCTGGATATGCAAAAAGATTATCGATGATGGTCGCAACCCCTCCACCCCTTACAAACGTCCCATGAATAAAGCGGGGTTCTTCCATCCCTATGAATATGTATACGATGAATACTACAATTGCGTAATCTGCCCCAATAATCAGGTACTGGCTTATACAACCACTAATAAAGAGGGCTACCGTGAATTCAAAAGTAACCCGGCCATATGCAAAGACTGCCCGCATCTTAGTAAATGCACCAACAGCAAGAACCATCAAAAGGTAGTAACCAAACATATCTGGGAGAATTACATTGAGCAAGCAGAGGACTACAGGCACTCACCTGCCGGCAAAGAGAGTTACCGAATGCGAAGTCAAACCATAGAAAGGGTTTTTGCTGATGCCAAAGAGAAGTACGCCATGCGATATACACTATTCAGGGGCTTAACCAGGGTCAGAAACTGGGTTAAGCTAAAATTCGCTGCCATGAATCTCAAAAAGATGGCAATGTGGGCCTACTAAGCCCCATTGTTTTTCTCTATTTAACCCTGGGTAACCCACATACATATTAGTGTCTGGATATTATTGGTTACATTATGAAAAGGCCATGTTCTAATTTGAAAAACATGGCCTTTTTTGACGGTCTG
>JAKOQC010000229.1 GCA_029778565.1 bacterium | reverse complement strand
TTTAATGCAAGGAATTAAAATCAGAGAAATGATCGTAACTGGATTTGCCTTATTTGCGATGTTTTTAGGGGCAGGCAATCTAATCTTTCCTCCTTATTTAGGGTCTTTGTACGGCTCAAAGTGGATCGCTGCTATGTTGGGATATGGAATAACTGGTATTGGTCTGCCTCTTTTAGGGGTAATAGTAATGTCTCAGTACGAGGGTTCCTTCGATAATTTTGCTGGCAAAGGAGGTAAACTTTTTAGCATTTTGTTGGGCAGTTTAGTTGTTTTGTGCATTGGACCTCTTCTTGCTATACCGCGTACTGGTGCAACAACTTTTGAGGTTGCCGTGAAACCTTTTTCCCAAACATGAATCCCTATATACCGATTATTGGCTTTTTTGCCCTGACGTTTTATTTTTCCATGAAACAATCTTCGGTGATAGATGTTATAGGGAAACTTCTAACTCCTGGCTTACTTGTCCTTTTAATTTTCATCATTATTGCTGGTATTGCAAATCCTATAAGCACGCCGATGGATCCGAACGTGGCGAAGAGTTCGGCATTTTCTTCATGTTTTGTGGAAGGTTACCAAACGATGGATGCCCTTGCTGCTGTGATATTCGCCGGTGGCATAGTGCAAAGCATTAAGGCAAAGGGATACGGCAAGTCGTCCATTATCAAGATAACCATGATGTCGGGATTTATAGCCGCAGCAGGCTTGTTAGTTGTTTACGGCGGCTTGATGTATTTGGGAGCTACAGTATCCTTTATGCCACAAGATATTCCCAGGACGATGCTGCTCGTCAACATAGTAGCAGACATTGCTGGTGATGTAGGTTTAATTGCCCTAGGCATAGCGGTTGCATTAGCTTGTTTGACGACAGCTGTTGGCTTAACAGCAGCAACGGGAGAATTTTTCAGCAAACTGTCCAAGAACAGAGTTACCTATCTTCAAGTGGTGACGATATCCACATTATTTAGCGCACTTTTTGCAGGCATTGGTGTAGACGGCATAATAAGACTTGCTGTGCCCATCTTGGTCGTTATCTATCCCCTAGTCATAGTCTTGATGTTCATGAACTTGTTTTCTCCCGTATTTAACGATTCTTGCCGTTATGCCTATATGGCTGCTCTCGCGGGAACTTTGCTCGTGAGCCTGTATGATGGTTTTTCTGCCATAGGCGTGACGTTCCCTTTGTGGGAAGACATTATCTCACTAATACCATTAGTTGCGAACGGGTTTGGATGGTTGATGGCTGCAACTCTAGGGTTTGGGATAGGTTTGGTTGTAGATAGAATATCTTTAGCTATAAAAGGCTCTACAAGCTGCGCGTAACGTTGTGTTGCCCTTACAATCAAAGCATATAGGTTTGTTCATTGGTCGCGCCAGTTACTACTCTAAGGCTGGCGCGATAATAGTATTTAAGCTGCTGCTTTTCATCGGATTCTAGCGAGGCATAGTTGCTAGCACTCTTTATTTTATTTTGGTTGGTGTTGAAAATTATTTTATTTTGAGGTATTATTAAATGAAACAGTTTTCCATATGGAGGAATTAATATGTCTGGTGTGGCCAAAATACGAGTTTTGGAACGAGCAGTAAATGTGATGAATTGTCTTGCAGAGATGGAGCAACCCTCCAGTTTGTCGGAGATAGCTGAAGTAACTTCTTTGCCAAAGACGACGGTTTTTCGAATACTGAATACGCTGGAGGAGCACTCGTTGGTCATTCGCTGTAATGGACAATATGCCATTGGCCCTGCTGTACTTTTTTGGGCAAGCGCCTATAGAGTACAGAACGTATTATTAGAGGTAGCAAAACCTCATATGGTTGAACTTTGGGATTTTACTAGGGAAACAGCGCACCTTGTCTTCTTCGATGGTGAAAATGCCTATTACATAGAGAAGCTGGATACACCGCACCCAGTCAGGATGCGTTCTCGCATTGGGGCACACTTGACACTCTACAGCACTGCGGCAGGCAAGGCAATTTTGTCTGCTTTGAGCCAGGAAGAGATTGATGCTTATTTA
>JAKOQC010000228.1 GCA_029778565.1 bacterium | reverse complement strand
GCAAACATCCCACGCAGTTTTTCAAGCATCTTTTCATCATATTCTTCATATAAGTGAAGCAACACTTCCGTATCCGTTTTAGTATAAAACTTATGTCCCTTGGCTATCAATTCGGGCCGAAGCTCAAGGTAATTGTAGACTTCACCATTAAGTACAATAGCCATTGATCTGTCTTCGTTCCATATAGGCTGATGTCCGCCTTCAATGTCTATAATCGACAGCCTACACATGCCAAGACAACATTTATCCCACTGCTCGATTCCCTTATCGTCAGGGCCGCGATGACGCATACATTCTAGGCTTTCTTCGATTGCAGCATAAACATCCAATTCATTTTCCTTATTACAAATTCCGGCAATCCCGCTCATTTAAACCTCCTAAATGATTTCTATATCTTTATTTATGTTAGTCTAAGTTCTAGTTTTCGACAATTCAACAACCAATGTATTGCAAGATTAAACCTAATATCCACTACGCACTGCACATTCGTTTGAACATAATATTATTTTTTCAGAATTGTTGCGAATGTTACTTCAATACTTTGCTCGGTTTCCTCTACGTATTATGTTGCAGAAGCGATTTAATTTTCTATATGCGCCCAGATACACTAAGAAAAATTTCCGCCAGACGCGGGGCTGTAACCTGAACACAATAGTTTTTTTCTACCTTAAGGCGGCCCGCACGTCCCATTGCTTCTCTTAGTGGAACGTTATTGTGTAGCTCTCTTAGTGCAGTTATCCAATCAGTCATATTGTTAGCTAAAAATCCATTTACGCCATGCTCAACAATTGTTTCGTTAGTGCCCACCGGCGAAGCAATAACAGGCTTACCACAGGCCATATATTGGATGAGTTTATAACCACATTTTCCGCGTTCCCAAGGTTCATCCGGCAAAGGCATTATGCCCACATCAAAATTTAGAATCTCTGCCACCTCATTTTCTTCCGTCCAGGGCAATATCTTCAGTGGTACACCTCCTAACTCGATTGACCCAGAGCCTACAAGAACAACTTGTGCCTGCCCATTTTTACATATTTCTGAAAGAGCCGGTTGCACAAGCTGAATATACCCAGCGGTTGCAGGAGATCCGATCCAGCCGATGATAAAAGGTTCTCTACTAGGTTTAGGTATTACCTTATAGCGATCCAAATCAATGACAGTAGGAATGTACTCAACCCTTTTTGCTCCAGCCTGCCGTGCTCTATCACCAAGATAATCGTTACCTACAATTACGGCCGCTGCTCCTTTCATAACTTGGTCAATCTTAGTTCCTAAACAAAAACGCACTAATTTATTAGGATGTAAATCATAATTGTGAAATATTGCATCATCATAGTCAACTACGTAAGGAACGCTCAAAGCATTAAGCAGAGCCTCTCCCCAGGCCGGGAAAAATGGAAATAGTTCTTTTTCAATCCAAACGAGATCGAAATGCTTAGCCCTGAAAAGGTAACCTATCCGATGAAGATAAGCACGAAAGATAGCAACCTTCCGCTTACCCTTACCGGAATAAAGATCTCTAATATAATCATCATTCAATAATGGCACAGTCTC
>JAKOQC010000227.1 GCA_029778565.1 bacterium | reverse complement strand
ATCTCATCAATCGCAGAACGCGCGCGCTGTCGCGAGAGGACATAGAAAAGATTGCCAATACCTACCACAACTGGCGCAATCCAAACGGCCATTATGAGGACGTGAAAGGCTTCTGCAAATCCGCAACGATAGAAGAAGTGAGGCAGCTTGATTATGTGCTCACACCTGGTCGTTACGTAGGTTTGCCTGAGGAGGAAGACGACTTTGACTTTAAGGAGCGATTTACAAAGCTTAAAGCCGAGTGGGAAGAGCAGCTTAAAGAAGAAGCAAGGCTTAACGCACTCATCGCCGAAAACCTGAAGAAGGTGATGGTGGATGAGTGAGTGGAGAGAAGTAACACTCGGCGAATTAATAGATTCTGGGGAATGCGCTATTTATAACAATTTGCGTCAACCTTTATCGGTAATGGAAAGAAATCAAATGAAACATGGTAAGTTATATCCTTATTACGGTGCGGCAAGCGCTATTGATTTCATTAATAAATATCGTTTTGACGGCTATTATCTATTAATAGCAGAAGATGGGACAGTGACCTTCGATGGCATTAGACCAATGCTGCAATTAGTAGACGGGAAATTTTGGGTAAGCAACCATGCTCATGTACTTCAGTGTGAAAGTAAATGGAAAACAACATTATTATATTATTTACTGCTCAATATTGATATAAACCCTTATATTACAGGAGCGGTTCAGCCAAAACTCAGTAAAAGAAATCTGTTATCAATTTTATTATCAATTCCTAAATCTGAGCCCGAGCAGCGCGCCATTGCCTCTGTGCTTTCCAGCCTCGACGACAAAATAGATTTGCTCCACCGAGAAAACAAGACACTTGAAGCTATGGCAGAAGCGCTCTTTCGGCAGTGGTTTATTGAGGAGGCTAAGGATGAGTGGGAGGAAGTATCGTTAGGTGATAGTAGTTTAGCTACTATTATAAAAAGTGGAATAAATCGTTTTGAAGGGGAAAAAATTTATTTGGAAACAAGTGATGTAGACAATACTAATGTTAAAGAGGGGGTACCCATAACTTTTGGGAATAGGCCATCAAGAGCAAATATGGAACCCGTTGTTTAT
>JAKOQC010000226.1 GCA_029778565.1 bacterium | reverse complement strand
TGCAAAACAAAGCCGACAAGCTAATGTATAAGGCAAAACAATCAGGCAAAAATCAATACCTATTTGAAGGTTTTGGTACCGAAGAAGCTAAGGGTACAGAAATTAGTTAACAATAACAGTATTGGTTACTGCAATGGCTGCGTAAATGATAGTGATGGTTTCGTAGTGCGTTTTAGAAACGGTAACAGTTTGTCGTTCTGCACTTGGGTTAACTCCGCTGCCGGGTTCTGGAATAATAGTATATGTTCCTGGTTGAAGTGTAGCTTTAAACGCGCCACTGGCATCTGACGATACGACCACAACTAGATTGTTGGTACTATCGCGTACCTCGAATGATTTTACTACTGGCAAAAGACAGATTCCTGTAGGGCCAATACCACAAGCATTACCATTAGCATCATAATAAATATGGCCAGAGAGTATACCTGTGTCTGGCGAGTGGTTGGGGATGCTTGTTAGAGTATCTGTATTAGCTACAACAACTGGTTGGGCTGGGGTTTGAGCAGATTGTACCTGCGTGCTAGCTACCGACACAGTTGGCTGGGTATTGGCAACATTGGTGTTCTGATTCGGCACAATAGACGGCTCGGCATGGGCTGGTGTGCCTGTACTAGTACTAGCTTCTAATTGATGATTTTTGCTAGCGGGTGTTTGGTGGGCAAGCGCAACAGAAACCAGCCCTACCAACAAAACCAAAGTAGCGAGTGACACAACAGAAAGTATTTTTTGTAATTTAGACATAAACCTCTTTTCTTACCGACTATCTTAACAGATAACACCTTTTATGCAAGCCAAGTAGTATTTACCAGTAATAACTACTTTGCTTATGCTTGAGCTATACAGATAAGAATTGTATAATTTGGAAGTTATTTGCACCTACTAGCTCTAAGAAAGGTCTACTAATGACTAGCAATACAACAAGTTTTGCAGAAGAGTTAATAGAGAGTTCTCGACAAGCCTGGCGTGAGGTTAGTGCAGCCAAAGCGGCAGCCAACCGAGCCGATGAGGTTATTAAGACATATCTCGTTGGTAGAAGTATACGTATTACTGGTATGGCCGCATCAATCTCTGGTGGAACTATTCATCGAGACCACAAGAAACACTTGCGCAGCGAGCTCGTTACCGTTACAGCAGTGTTTTATTACTATAATGAGCAATATCGTAACCACGAAGACACCTTTAGAGTACGAGCCGGCGATGGCAGCGAGTACGAGCTGA
>JAKOQC010000225.1 GCA_029778565.1 bacterium | reverse complement strand
GAATTTTATGATTAAACTCTGGGACAACCGCAAAAATAGCCATACTTATGGTAATTTTATGCACTTCTACGCCGGCGAGGATAACCCTCTCACCGTCGTTGTCCCCCCGGGAGTCGTCCATGGATACAAAAACGTCTCCCAAACCACCCGGGGTATGGTCCTCAACTACCCCGACAAACTGTTTATGGGGTGGGGGAGAAAGGAAGAGATAGACGAGATAAGGCACGAGGATGAGGTAGATAGTGAGTTTGGGATGGAGTGAATGCTATGGGGAAAGAGACAATTAATAATAATGCAATTTCTGCGAAAATAGAAACTTGGCCTAAGGTAGCAATCATCGTGCTTAACTGGAACGGGTGGCAGGATACAATTGAGTGCTTGGAATCATTGCAGCAGATTACTTACCCTAACTATCAGATTATTGTAGTCGATAATGCTTCTACTGATGCTTCTGCGGAAAAGATACGGGCCTGGGTTAAGGAAAATGGCTTACCGCTTGCAGAGTATAGACTGGAATCGCGTGAAATGCAGCCTGTACCCATACTGGAGGAGAAACCCCTTGTGGAAGGCCTACGCCGCGTAGAGCTGATATGCTCAGCGGTGAACCTTGGCTTCTGTGCCGGCAATAATGTCGGCATGGAGTTTGCCCACCGTGCTGATGCTGACTATTTCCTAATTTTAAACAATGACACATTGGTTGAATCTACTTTTCTTCAACCTTTGGTTGAGGTTGTGGAATCGTCGGATGATGTGGGACTGGTTGGGGGGTTAATCTGTTATGCTGAGTCTCCCGAAACTATCTGGTGGGCTGGCGGTGTATTCGACATATTTTTAGAAACAAAAAGAATGCTTACTGGGTACTCAATAAACAAAGTGCAAAGTGATGAGTCTTTTGAGGTTGATTGTATTACAGGTTGTATGACGCTTATACCAAGAACGACATTTGAGATTGTGGGTGGGTATGATGAGAGCTTTTTTATTTGGAGCGAAGACTGGGATCTCTCGTTGAGGGTGAGTCAAAGTGGCAAGAGGTTGTTAGTGGTGCCGCAGTCGAAGATCTATCATAAAGTTGGTAAATCGCTGGGGGTGTTGAAACCACTCTCCTACTATTACGGCACGCGCAATCGACTGCTCTTGAAACGAAAACACTTGCGACCTGCACTTCGTTTTCTATTTTTATTGTGGTTTTTGCCCAGTAGGCTTATTAGGTATGGAATATTTGTTGTTAAAGGTCGATTGGATCTTGTGTCTGCAGGTTACTGCGCGATTAGAGACTATTTTTTAGGTCGAACCGGGAAGTGGAGTAAGCATGAAGGATAATGCGCCGCATGCTCCGGTTTCGGCGGTTATCCCTTGCTATTGTTGCTCAGAAACTATAGAAAGAGCGGTCGGTTCAATAATTAACCAGACCCAATTGCCCGTCGAGATATGGTTAGTAGATGATGCCAGTCCAGATGATGGATGTACGTTGAATAAGTTATATGAACTGAAAGCGCGCTATACTGATATGGTTCAAATTGAGATAATCAAGTTGCCTGTAAATGGTGGTCCTTCAGTAGCCCGTAACGCTGGCTGGGAAGCGGCGACACAACCATATATAGCATTTCTTGATGCCGATGATGCATGGCATCCACAAAAATTGGAAGTTCAATACGGATGGATGAAAGAACACCCTGAGATAGCTTTGACGGGTCACAAATGTTTATGGCTTAAGGAAGATAGCTTTCCTCAATCAGGTGAGCCTTTACCGAAAGTAGAAGAATTTCATGCCCGATGGATAACAAAACTCTCCTTGCTAATTTCAAATCGCTTTTCAACGCGGTCGGTTATGCTGAAGAATAATTTACCTTTTCGTTTTGAACCGCAAAAACGACACTCTGAAGATTATCTTCTGTGGTTACAGATTACCTTATCGGGTTATCAATGTGCTTTTTTAGATTTGCCATTAGCTTACCTATATAAAGCTCCTTATGGTGAAGATGGGTTAAGTGCTGATTTATGGAAGATGGAGAAAGGCGAGCTTGATACCTATTATCGAGTATATAAAGAGGGTTACATAAATCTCTTTGCTTGGCTGTTTTTAGTATTATTCTCACTTGCCAAATTTTGCTGCAGAGTTCTTAAGGTGTACTTTAAAAAGATAACAAGGATGTTAACTAAGTGAAGCAGGATCATTTGGGCTTTTTTATTTTTCTATTCTGTTTACTTATAGCACCAGAAATATTTTAACAATGGCTTTAATGGGGGTAAGGACATTGTCATTACGTGTTAGCCAAATATCTAAAATAATATTACTATGCGCTATAGCTCTTAGCCCCTTATATTTGGGTAAGAGTGGCTTGCCACAGATAAGTCATGTTCTTGCTGCAGCTGTTGTTGGTTTTAGTCTCCTTGTGCATCCTTATTTGCGGTGGAAGCGGGGCTGGATATTGGGAGCGGGTTTTGCTTATTATGCAACCTTGGTAGGTCTCGTTGTATTTGCCTTATACGGGGATGTGCATACTTTGCTTTCACCAGTATATTATATATTTGACTTTATAATTTTTGTTTATCTGGTGAATATTTCCGCTAATCTGGGTAAACCTTTTATTGGTGCAGTGTTTTGGATTCATATTGCGCAACTGGTATTGTTTACCTTGTTTAGTGTGTTTGGTATTGGTCGATACTTCGGGCGTAGCAGATTTATGGGGTTCTTTAACGACCCCAATCAGATGGGGAATTGGGTGTTATGGGCCGCTATTATTTCATCAGCAACGGGAAAGGTTATATATAAGAGTTGGCTACCAGGGTTATTTGCAGCAGCTATTGCCTCAGTTGCAATTGTCTTTACAGCTTCGCGCTCAGCTACAATTGGGTTTCTTGTCTTGGTTGGCGTATATATTCTGCTGGGGATAGACTGTCTCCGGCGAACTATCAAAGGGAGCGTTCGGCTTAGAGTAAAACGAGTAATAGTTGATGCTATACTCGTGGTAACATTACTTTTTAGCTTTATTATTTTGTCTGGTGGTGCCTTGTCTAAAGAAGAGAGCATTATTACTCACGTAACGAGCCAGATAGCTAATCTAATAAACCGCTTTTATGAAAGAGATCTTGATGACACCTGGGAAGGCCGGGGGTATGACCGTCTATGGAAATTTCCACAATATCTTTTGTTTGGCTCAGGTGAAGGGGCTACAGAGAGATTTG
>JAKOQC010000224.1 GCA_029778565.1 bacterium | reverse complement strand
CCTACCCAATGTCCAAGTGCGATCATCTGATCTATTTTGTCTATGGCGTCGTCTTCAAGTATATTGTATGTTGGTGCATTAGGTAGTACAAAGAATGTACTACGTACGCCCAAATCAGCGTCTACTTGTGCCAGTCGCAAAGCCATATCTAAAGACACATCCACATCGTGCCTCAGATAAATCTGCATGTCTTTGGCAGGTTCTTGAAAACCGCTGAACGTATAACCTGCACTAAGTGCATTGTTAATAATTTCTTTATAGTGATCTAATGAAAAATCACATGTCATTTGCACCACCTCATACGATGTTATAGCATTTGTGTTATAATAAGGCTATGAAGCACGGATTTACATTAATAGAGCTAATGGTTGTTATTCTTATTCTTGGGGTGTTAACAGGTCTTGCTGTGCCAAGATATCTACAATCGGAAAGAAGATTTAGCAATGTTTTTTGTAGTAATGTCGTTACATTGACTAAAGTACTAGAAGAGTACAAATCGATACATTTCACATATCCCAACAATCTAAGTGTGTTACAAAACCAATTACAGTATCTTCCGAAGAACCCTTTCACTGGATATCCCATGCTTGATTCTACAATAGATTCTGGTATTGTTTATATTACAAATAGTGATGGTTATTTAATATTTGTTACACAACGTGATGAAGATGGGCAACTAATTGATTGCAATATCAGTGGTGTATTATCAGGTATGCCGTTCTACCGTACTTACAATTTAGTATTGGGAGATAATACAGCAACTACAACAAACCTACAGTTCCCAGTATATTATAATGGTATGCAGTATACATACAAAGTGACTAATACAGAAATGCTAAAGAACGCAGGAATGGAACTATTTGTAGAAAATCTGACAACTAACACATCAACAGGCTTTAGTGCAGTGCTATCTTATGACAACGCAACCATTACAGCTTCTTACAGTACATTTCACACAGCTATAGGACAATATAGCGGATTTTATTTTGGACCTAAAAAAGATCCAGGATATAAAATGATGCAAATAAGTCTATACTATAATGGGCAACGTTTATCTAGTAATGAAGTGTTTTATTCTAGTGTACCTGTTGAACTAATAGTTGAGCCAATTGCACTAACACTGACTTCTACTGGACAACAATTACCAATCAGATATCGTGTGAATATTCCAGATGCCAGTTTCCGGTCTTTTCTGTCAACTAATATTAACAAAGTCAGGTTGTACTACGGTAACTATGCAAACATGGGTGGATTCTATGAAATCAAAGAATCTTCCAGTATACCAATTACACAGAATGTACTAAATGGTGCTTGGGAAACTACAACAGTGAATATTCCATACGATGT
>JAKOQC010000223.1 GCA_029778565.1 bacterium | reverse complement strand
CTTGGAGGGCATGCTTTCCTCACAGAGTAATGCCTAACGAAGTTATTGAATTAGAGTACCATAATTTGGGTCAGTCAGATCCACCTCCTAGGTGCGAGTTTGATAACTTTAGAATTTATAATTTTAAACAGATACACTGCGATTTCTTTGAATACAATCCACCCACCGCCGCCACAACTCCAAAAAAGGTTGAGGTACTACGTGGGTATGGAGCTTATCAAACCACTACAGCTATAGCTACAGTAATTGAAACTAAACTTAGATTTCTTAGTGCTGAGGCTCATACAGACTTTATTAGTAACGCTGAGAAAGTACACGTTATATTCGATGATAAAGGTATTCCTTATAGAGGAGTACTAGAGCTGGGTAGATGTAAACGTGTTGGCGAAAATCTTTATGAACAGGAAATAAAATTTTATGCACCTAATAAACTAGGAGTTGGTTGGATATGATTAAAGAAATTAACAAAGCTATGTTAAGAAATTTAATGGAGCAGTTACAGGTCGACGATAGCTCTCCTAGTTACATTGTGCGTATTTGGAGAGTAGGTGATCCAATTTCTCAGCCGTATGTTTTTACTGGACAAGAAGGTGGAGTAAGTGCTATTGAAGTTACTGGATCTGAAGAAACTGGCTGTGCTACTGCTACAGTTACCTTTGAAGATACGTACGGTCTTAGAACTCCAGAGTTTGACACTAATAAAATATCGGACGAGTTTACAGAAGGAATAACTAGAAGCGGGTTTGAAAAACTACTTTGGCCAGAAAATAAAATTCAAATATGTTTAGGATATGGAGATTTAGTTGATCCAGTCTTAACAGGGTGCATAGATTCGTTTGAGGTTGATTCTAACGCACTTTCTATTTCAATAGAAGTAAGAGACAATATGAGGTTTTTGGTAGATCAAAATATTGACCCAATTAAGTTCGGCAAAGAATTAGTTTATCCGAGGGAGGATAAAAACGTAAAAATTAGTCCAGCTACAAGTATTGTAGAAATAGTTGGAGTAACTAGCTATTTAAATGTAAGGAGCGGACCTGGAACAAATTATGAAGTTATAGGTAGAGCGACTAGTGGAGAAACATTTACGTATTTAGGAACTCATGGGAAGTGGCATAATATCTTATTTAATGGTAAGAATGCATATGTTCACGGAACTTACTGTAAATTACGAGATAGTTTAGCGACAGTAGACGCTTCTGGACAAATCGACACAGACAAAGAGCAATGGCTAGCTAGTGCTATTGTTCAGGATCTTGCTGTAATAGCTACTACTATTGATTTAGATGGAGAAAATCCGTTACTTAATAGGTCTGTGTGTAATGTTATAACAGACAAAAGTGCATTAAGTGATCCAGAAATTCAAAACTATACTATAAAAAGTATTAAGTTTCCAATCTCGCTTTCATATTTTGAGGCGGCTATGCAAATTGTAAACCAATTAGGAAATGTATGTTTTAGATGCAACAGGTATGGGGATATTATTCTTTATAAAAATCCCCGCCCCTCGTTAACAGACTTTCCGGACTGGGTTATTACTGACTACATTGATTTAACTAGTTTACAATACAACTTAGATATTACAGACTTAAGAAACAAAGTTTTAATAATTTCAAAGAACGGATCAGCATTGTTTGAGCATAAAAATATTACAAGAAATTACATGAAGGGAGTTAGCAGGATATTTTCAATAGAAGTTCCATGGGCAGAAACTCCGGAACAAAAACACGCCGCGGCTTGTGCATTTTTTAATCAAATGCTTGATTCTTTTAGAAAAGTAACTATCGCTATAAAAGGAAATCCTTTAATTGAGTTAGGACAGGTAGTAAAACTTTCAGATTTAGTATCTACAGCTACAGCTTATTATCAGGTTAGGAGTTGGAAACACAGTTATACTTCTGAAGGATTCATTACTACTTTAGAACTTGAGCATATAACGAAAGTTTTAGAAACATCTGTCACAATGATAGCAGATGATATTCCTATATATAATAAAAAATTTAGATATTCTTTGCCGTTAAAAGATCAACCCCGCCCCATAAAAATAAAACTTTCGGACGTTATATATAAAGCTACTATACGAATAAAAAACCCAACTGACGGAAAAGTATTAGCACAGATAGACATAAAAGACAAGGAATACGGACG
>JAKOQC010000222.1 GCA_029778565.1 bacterium | reverse complement strand
TATTATACCATAAAAAGGAGGGTATTAAAATGAAAAAAGAAAGTGAAGAAATTAAAGAGAAAACATTAGAAAACATGAGTTTAGAAGATATCACCGAGATAGTAAACAAAGTAGCCCAGTTTCAGCAAGCGTTAAAATCACAATTAACCGAAGGCACTAACTACGTGGTTATATCGGATGCAAGCAAACCGATACTACTAAGAGCGGGTGCAGATAAAATTCTATTGATACTAGGTATAAAACCTACCTTTGAAATCTTAGAAGGTGTAGAAGATGCTAAAAATAACGTTGTTGCTTTCACAGTAAGATGTGCGCTAGTGCAAGGTGGATCTGTTATAGCAGAGGGATTGGGTCATTGTAACAGCAGAGAACGTGAATTTGCTTCGCAAAACAAAGATTTGTATGCTATGGCGGATGTAATTTTAAGAACGGCAAAAGAGCGTGCACTAGTGGATGCTACACTAACTATCGCATGCCTTTCAGAAGTTTTTACACAAGAAACACCAGATGCACCAGAGGTGCAAGTGGTGTCAGCAAGCACTGTTAGCAATAACGAGGTGCGTGTTTCAGAAAACGAAACAGAAAAAGAGATGCCGTTAGATAAAGCATTAAAGCTAAAACTAAATTTTGGTAAATACAAAGATAAAACCTTACAAGAGATTTATAAAACCGATTCTAACTATGTCCTGTGGTTAAGCGAGAATGCAAAAAACGCTTATATTAGACGTGCAGCGCAGGCGGTTGTAAGTCAAAAAGACGAATCGGCAGTTTCAAAGGATGCTCTACCATTTTAACAAAAATTTAACACTCAATGGATAGTTGTATGGTAAACGGTGGTATAATAAACATAAGAAACAAGGAAGGAGGTAAGCAAAATGAATGAAAACCAAAACTTTGAGAGGTATGGTATTAAGAAACCTTACAAAGAAATGACATTCGAAACATTTAATGTGGACAGTAATTTACAAGTGGCATTTAGAATTTGTAAAGAATATGCTAACAACTTTCAATACAGACCTAATTTTGGATCCGATGCTGGCAACCTATTTTTGATTGACAGAAATCCTGGATCTGGCAAAACGCATTTAGCTTGTGCAATAGCAAACGAGGTATCTAAGAAATCAATTGATAGTTTGCTTGTTTACATACCGGATTTTCTTGCTAATGTTACCCCTGAGTTGGATAGTATGGATGGTATTTTGCCTGACATTAAACACGCACTTATTAGAGTCCCGTTACTAATAATCGATGATATAGGTTTTGATACACCTACCAAGTGGCAGTTAGAAGTACTTTATAAGGTAATTCATAGCAGAGCGGCTTATTACAAACCCATGATAGTAACTAGCAAGCGAACTCCGAGAGAGTTAAGAGAGAAAATTGATCCTTTACTTATAACTCTTATAGAAGATGGCGCTTCGGTCGTTTCAATCGATGCTTCTAATCCTATATTCTTTTAAAGAAAGGAGGAGAGAAGATGTTATACAAAATTGTAATACCTGGCAGACCAGTACCAAAAGAACGCCCACGAATGAACAGGCAAGGTAAAATGTATACTCCTAATAAAACAAAGGAGTATGAGCAGTTAGTGGCTAAAACGGCGCGGTTAATCATACCAGAACCTTTGAAGGGCGATGTACGAGTTGATATTAAGATTTACACTAGCAGGGTAATAGGTGATTTGGATAACTACATTAAAAGCATTTTAGATGGATTAAACAACGTGGCTTACAATAACGATAAGCAGATTTCAATTATAACTGCGCAACGTTACATATCAGAGATAGAACGTGCGGAGATAGATGTAACAGAAGTACAAGAAGGAGGAGTAAAACATGCTCGCGTATTGTAGATTTAAGTTAACAAAAACCGACAACCTTGCAGAAGAGAATGTTAATAAATATCTTGCAGAGAATCCAGAGTATGATATGGATTATATAGATACATGGGTGTCATATATGGCTGGTGTAACGAGGGTAGCTATAGAACAAGATTTGAGCAAGGATTATCAAAAGAATTTTGTAACAGGCAAACCAATGGATGCAGCAAAAGACTTAGAGCAATCTTTTACACATGTTGGTATTAAAGTTGTAATGGTTAAAAAGCCCGCGGAGGCTTTTATAAAATCTATAGAGCGTTATTTCAAACAAGAAATGCAGTATTTGATATTAACGAACGCAGCAGGAGAACCAGATGCAATGGTTAAGGTAGATGATTTTTCAGTTAAATGGTTACCAAGTAAGAACGGCGACGAAAGAATAGCCGTGTATACGTGGTTGTTAAGAAAAACTCCATCCGAAACGGAGGGCGAATAATGGATTTTACAGTTACAAGCAAAGAACGTGTTATAACCGTTAGGATGGAGGACAAACCAAGAATTAACACAAACATTTACTTAATTTCTGATGCTCACTTTGATAGCATTTCATGTGATAGAAAGGTATTAAAAACCCACTTAGATAAAGCATTACAAGAAGATGCACTTATAATTATAGGTGGTGACTGGTATGATGCAATGCAGGGCAAATTCGACTCGCGCAGAAACATGAACGAGCTAAGACCTGAATATCGCACTGAAAAGTATTATGACGTGGTAGTAGACGACTCAGCAAAATTCTTACAACCATATGCTAAGAACATCTTGGCGGTGCTACAAGGCAACCATGAACTTAGTGTAAGACGCAACTCAAACACTGACCTTACTGATAGGCTAACCTTTGCATTAAGATCCTTTGGTAGTCAGGCTGTTACAGGCAACTGGAATGGCTGGATAAAAATCATACTTAAGGTTTACCATTCAACATCCAGTGTGAAGCTGTACTACTCGCATAACGGCGCTAGCGGTCAGAGTCCAGTTACACGTGGCGTGCTTTCAATTAACAAGCAGGCAACTTATGAACCAGACGCTGATATAGTTTGGAACGGGCACACCCATACGGCTTATATCATGCCCGTAGCGCGTGAACGTTTATCATCGCATGGAAATCCGTATTATGACATCGCATGGTATGTAAGAACCCCTGGTTACAAACGCGACTGGGAGATAGCAGATGGCTATGTGGCACAGAAGGGGCTAGGACCGCAACCGATAGGCTGTGCTAAAATTAACATTTACAAAGAAGAGGACTACCCGCAAGTGAACTGCAACTTAGAAATTGTATCTTAACTGGGAGGTAAAAGCATGGATAATAGTAAGAACCCGTTTGATATTTTAGCTGAGCAAGCGATGAAAGAACATAGGGCTGGCAAGACCATTGATATAAACGATCTTGCAAAACAATCCGTTTACTGTCCTGAATGCGGTGCTCCAGTAGTTCACGAAAGCGGCTGTGTAGTGTGTCCGAGTTGTGGGTGGGGTATGTGTGGCTAAAAGGTTAAGATCTCCAATAAGATGGCTAGGAGGAAAAGGTCTCATGGTTGCTAAGTTGTTACCGTTAATTCCTCCGCACAGAATTTATGTTGAACCTTTTGGCGGTGGTGCAAACCTGTTGCTCGCTAAAGAACCATCACTCGTTGAGGTATACAACGATCTTGACAGCGGTTTGGTTAATTTTTTTAGGGTGCTACGAGATGAAGAGAAATTTGCTAGATTTTACAAGCAAGTAAGACTAACTCCGTATTCTCGTGAAGAATTTTATTACTGCAAGGAGACATGGGAGAACGAAGAAGACGAGGTCATGCGTGCCGTTAAGTGGTTTGTTTTAGCAAGACAAAACTTCGGAGGAGTATTTGGCAAT
>JAKOQC010000221.1 GCA_029778565.1 bacterium | reverse complement strand
TTTGTCTGACCCAAAATTTAAATCCTTATTTAAACAAGAACCTATTAATCCGTATACTAATAAAACTATGTTAAGTGATAACCCCAGTGAATCTGGTATACAGTATGTAAGTGATGGTTCATCTTATAGTATGTGTATTGTGCAACAAGATGTTGATGATGCTAATAACAACAGTGTTGTTAATGAACCGATAAGTAGTCTTTTTATTGGTGGTAACAATTATAAAACAGGTGATATGGTCAATTTTACACGCAACAGTCCTGCAGCACTACCAGATGATACAACATTTGTGCCAGATAATACACCAAGGTTTGTGAACAATGACGGATTGCTGGTAGAAGACGAATCGGTCAACAAAATAAAAATAGTTACAGAGGGTGCATGGAACAACGATTGGAGAAATTGGAGTCATTGGGGTAACAGAAGATATTGGAAAAACGAGACACAATACTATGATGAAACTATGTCTGCCACTGTATTCCAAGGTACTGCCAGTTCACATACATATCTATATGACTATGACACTTACCCATATTACCCATATACGCTAACTTCATCTGTCACGAAATATGCATTTAGCATCTACCTGAAGACATCAACAACGATAACTAGAACATTAAGGGCTTACTTCGTAACAAACTATAATGGCACGCAAGTTACAATAGGCCAATCATCGAAGGTTGTTACACTGACACCATCGTGGCAGAAAATCAGTTGGCAATTAACTGCTACACGCGCAGATGTTCCAGACAAACTAAAGAATGTTGGCATAGGCATTGGTCCAATTGATAGTGTTAACGATGTCGTGTTCTATGCAGCCAAGCCACAGCTTGAAGAACAAGACTATGCGTCGACATGGACAGGGCCTAATGGTCAAAGAGCCCGTGATAACTTGACAACTACGCTGTATGACAAGATTGATATGACTAAACCATGGACCATAGAAACATGGGCACTGCCTAACCCAGAGAAACTACTCACAAGTTCCAATGGTATTGACAATAACCACCGTGCTGTTCTTTGGCAAATAGGCAATTATTATATGCTAAATCAATTTAATATAACATTACGGGAATCAGTTCCTAAACAGATAGAGATTCTTTCTTATGATAATCGTAATTGGTTTTCTAAAGCTTTAAATTTGCCTACGAATTATAATCCGAATACACCTATTTATATAGCCGTTACTTATGATGGTGAAGGTAATTATATGTTGTTTTTAGGTTCAACAACATTCACTAATAAAATAACATTTACTTATGTGAACAATTACCAACCATCAGATATTTTTTGGATAGGAAGTTACGATTGGGCTAAAGGTGCATGGGCTGGACCAATCCTTGACATGCGTATATCTAATGTAGTACGATCAGAACAAGAACTACGTACCAATTTGACTAATCAATGGCCATTACCTGTCGATTTGAACACAGTATACAAATTGTCATTTGATGGTACTCTTAATTCTCAAGTAGGTACAGAAATGAACTGCGTTTTTGGCAATTAGTGGTAATTTTTACCTTGGTTAGCTTGTGGTATAATTAATTTATGCTGAGTTTTGAAATCGATATTGAGAGTAATTTGCAGGAAAAACAAGAAAATACGTTAAAACAAGAAATAGCTATGTATGTACAAACTATAACAAACATATACCGCAACAAACCTGCTAAAACACCACAAATCGGGAGCTTGCCATTGATATTAGACAAATATGCACTTGAGAGAGTAGTGCAATTGTACCAACTATTGCGACTTGGCGTCTTACCAGCATACAAACTAATATTAGACATATTGCGTGTGTATACGCTGGATGCTAATACAATTAGTGATGATACAAAGCGAGAAATACTAGAAATAATACGTAGACATGCTATAATATGAGTAGAGGGGATAACATGGTAAATTGGAGTTTAAGCAGGGTCGTGTGGAGTATCGCTGTAGAAGAAGATACGGCAGATTATGCCATGGGAGAGCTAGAACTCAACTTAGAGAACGGTAATATACTTGGGGTATTCAAACCGACACCTGCCGCGATAGACATCATAGCGAATACACTGAAAGAATGTGGTATTGAACTAGATGACACAATATATGACCTTGCTGATCGTCCAATATTCAAAGTAGAAGGAGACAAATTCCACTGGAAAATATCTACAGAAGTACGAAATCCAACAATAGCTCAAGCAACAGTACTTGATGCTTTGCGTAAACAATTTGAAGAAGATGTAGCCGAAATGTGGTTAGAATTTAATTAGAAGGTGATAATATGTTTATTGTATTGGAAGGCATAGATG
>JAKOQC010000220.1 GCA_029778565.1 bacterium | reverse complement strand
TTGACTACCCTAACAACGATAAATATTACAATGGTTATATGAGTGAGGTCAGAATTTGGGGTACTGCACATAGTAAAAGTGATATACAAGCCAATATGAACCGAAAATTATCGGGTAATGAAAAAGGATTAGTAGCGTATTGGAAGCTAAATGAAGGTAATGGTAACACTGTGTATGATAGCACACCTAATCATAGCGATGGCACTATTTACGGAACTCAATTGGTAACTTCTGGTTACACACTGTCTGGCACTCGTGTGTCGCCAGTGCACGACGATATCGCGGCTCCAGGCACTGTGGACTCCACACGAATTAGTTGGACAGCTAATACACCTGAAGGCACATTAATTAAAATAGAGACTAGCGTATCACTGGATGGTGGTGCAACATGGTCAGATTGGCAACCATGCACCAATGGCGGTACTATACCTGGATTAGCGGCAGGCACAGATTTAACAAATGCACGTATACAGATGCGGCAGACATTAAGCACAACTGATAGCAGTGTAACACCTGAGCTGCAGAGTGTGACTATACAAGTAGTATATTCACCATTACAGTGAGTGTGGTATATAAATTTTATGCACTAGAAGCTTATTGTGCAAATGGTGGTGACGAGCCTTTGGAGTACCCAATATCACTGACGCAATCAAAAGATTTTATCAAAGTTAATCACTATACAGGCCTGATAATGCTTAATAATGGCCAGATTCATCATACATCTTTGAATTTGTCTAAGATAAATCTATTCGGCAACATGTCGTCTAGTGTCTCTATTTTAACCTCTTCATCCCCAACTAAAATCCATACGATATCGGGTGCTAAATCCGAAAACACTTGCCGACAAGATTAATTTTTTGTGATAAAAGGCAACATACAACTTTATCACCTTTGAATCTCACTCACTATATCAGTAGTATGCACCAAACTACTGGAACATGACAGTTCACAACCAAGTATTTCTTTGTATAAGTCAATAAGCCTTTTCTCCATTATCTCCCATGAAAAGTTTTCTTGAAATATGTTCCTAACCCTTTCCGAAAATTCTCTCTTCTTTTGCATATCCCAGCTGGCAATATTTGCAAGAACATCTTCAAGTTGTTTTTTGTTGCCGTACTCAACCACAAAACCTAAATCGTACTTTCTTACAACTTCATCCATACCAGTACCTTGAGCAACTATGATTGGAATGCCAAGCATCATTGCTTCGAATAGTTTATTCGCACTCGAATATTTGTGATTTGGTATTGATGGGTCGTAAGTAGCAAACATGACATCACTATCAGAATAAATAGATATCGTTTCTTCATAAGGTACTCGACCTATAAATTCTATGTTAGAAATATCCTTTACCATAAGTTTTACTTCGTCCTCTTCACCTCCACTGCCGCCTATAACCATTTTCCATTCAGGATGATTTTTGATAACTTCAATCATTTCGAAAATTCCACGTTCCTTCTGTAGTAGCCCAACGTAACCTACCGTTAATCCCGTTTTCTTTCTATTCTCATCTACTTGTAACGTTATATGCGGTGAATTGTAAATAACAATTAATTGCTTGTACTTTGCTCCCTCTATTTGCTTCACTCGCGAATCGTCAGCAATAATCACAGCATCTACAAACTGCATAAGAAACAAATCCACCTTTCTTATAACTTTCCTTAGCCAGTTAGGAGCCTTTCGAAGCATATCTGCATAAAAATCGAACACATCGTAAACCACAGGTTTTTTGAACAGTAGCTTACAAAATAATGCTGGAATAATAGTGTCGAAGTCACAAGCGTGTATTACCTGATATTTGTTTCTGTGCTTTACAAGATTGTCCAGTAAACAGAGGTTCCATTTTATAAGCCCACCCATATTTCTGAAACTTTTCCCAAATTCACCCTTTACTTTTATACGGTAAATATTCCTTTGGCCAATTCTTTCATGCTTTGGAAACTGATTTTTCCTATCCCAGGCAATAACAGCAGTCTTAAGCCCACACTTTTCAAGTGCACTAGCTTCCTTATCAACGCGAGGGTCTGGTGCTACTGGATTTGAGCGAAGAAAAACGACTGTCTT
>JAKOQC010000219.1 GCA_029778565.1 bacterium | reverse complement strand
ATGCCAAATTACCAGCCAAGTACCACGAATATGTGCAGTGTTGGAACGCGTGGGTTAGTGCGTACGAAGCAAGTAACGAGATGTTTACAGAGCTCACGAACAAAGACGAGGCTACAGAGCACGATTGGTACAAATTTACGCAGATGTTTGATTACAACACTATAGTACAATCAGCAGACATACTAGCTGCTACAGAAACCAATGCTAAAGAACTGTTAACTACATTAACTAACGCAGCTGACACTAACAAAATGCGCGACAACCTTCAGAAGTTCTCAAGTATGTTTGTGAGCACATTCCCATCGTTAATACCTGTTGCGCAATTACAGTGTGTCAGTACCATCTCTGCTGAATGGTTTAATGTACTGCAGCATACATTGCAATATAAGACAATCTATGAGGGGGATGACCCTAAGCTAGATAAGCTGCTAAACAAGGTGAAAGAAGACGGCGGCTTAGAACTAGACAAACGTGATTATGAAATATTCCAAAATGCTTTAGCTGCTAATGAAAGCGTTCCACTAGCCATAGCGCGCGAAAGAGCGTTTGATCAACCAATGCCATACGCTGCACTGTACAAAATGTTCGCACAAGTAGGAGACAAGCGTAGCAACCCTAGGAAAGCAGCCACAGATTTTGTAAATTCGCTGGTACTAGATACTGACACAAGGACAAAGTACCTAAAACAAATACGTAATGCTGACTTACGCAAATGCATGGATATAGTACTTGATATATGTAGAGAGCATCCACAGGCTGTTGTGCAACTACTACCATATGCCGCTGCATTCTATATAGATGAAACTAGGACAGCAACCACAATATACATCGTACCATCGTCCGTAGAGACTGAGGACCAGACAAACCCAATATGCGTGAACAAACTCGCGTTGGCACATGCTTATATAGAGAATGTCACTGCTGGTAAATTACCGCGCCTAGAGGAATTTACAAACAAACAACAGTTCAACAGGGTAATCACAGACCTGCTAACTGGTATTACTGGCATACCAAAAGCACAGAGTGAACAACTATCTGCAGATTTACGCAAAATACAAGAGAGTGCGGACCCAATAAGTGAGTTCACTACATGGTT
>JAKOQC010000218.1 GCA_029778565.1 bacterium | reverse complement strand
GATTATTATGCACAGTACAAACGACAAGATATAGCCAAGGCCATTATAGACAGACCAGTAAGTGCTACTTGGAGAGGAAAGATAAGCGTTATTGAAACTGAGGAAAGATATACAGCATTTGAAGAGGGCTGGGACAAACTCGATAAACAGCTAAACTTGAGAGCTAAATTTGCTCGTGTGGACAGGTTAGCTGGTTTGGGCCACTATGGTGTTTTGCTATTAGGTTTGGACGATGTCAAGGCTGTTACCGATATGGCCAATCCAGTAAGAAGCGGTAAAAGGCAGTTGAAATACGTTAAGCCATTATCCGAAGCAAGTGCTGCAATTCAGGAATGGGACAACAACCCAAACAGCGAAAGATACGGATTTCCTCAAATATATCAGTTAACACTTGAATTATCAGATTCCTCCACAATTACTGTAAATGTTCATTATAGCAGAATTGTCCATATACCTGGGCAATTGCTCGAAGATGAAGTGAGCGGTTTACCAAGGCTCGAAGCTGTTTTTAATAGATTATTAGACCTTGAAAAGATTGTAGGCGGTTCTGCTGAGATGTTTTGGCGTGGTGCCAGACCTGGATTCCAAGGTATTGTTGCTGAAGGCTACAACATGACTGATGAAGATATAGACGAATTACAAAAGCAGTTAGATGAATATGAACACGGCTTAAGGAGATTCTTAATAAACAGAGGAGTAAGCCTTGACGCATTAGCCCAACAGGTATCCGATCCAAGAAACCATGTAGATGTTCAGTTACAGATGATAAGTGCTATAACTGGAATTCCACGAAGGATATTAACAGGAAGTGAACGAGGAGAATTAGCCTCTACCGAAGATAGAAATACTTGGCTTTCTACGATACAGGAACGTAGGGAAGAATATGCTGAGCCTGTTATATTGAGGCCCTTTATAGATAAATGCATAGAATTTGGTGTTTTAGCTAAACCACAGACTGATTATACAGTTCAATGGACTGATTTGTGGGCAGCCAGCGAGAAGGAATTAGCTGATATAGGACAGATTAGAGCTACTGCTCTCAAAGACTATCTCATGGTTCCTGGAGCTATGGATGTTATACCTCCAGACATATTCTACGATAAATTTTTAGGCTTAGGTAAAGATCAAATAGACCTTATAAAAGAAATTCAGCTAAAAGGAATTGACGAAGACATTAGAGGAAGTGCTACCGAAGAGGAAGAGTATTTATTAAATGAGCCTTCAAGCGCTGAGCGAAGCTGAAAAGCAAACCTTGATAATTAAATATGATCCTACACGAACTACCACTTTACGAAATATGTTTGCAAGAAATATGCGTGGTAGATTCGATAGGTTGTGTGCGAAGATAAACAAAGCTGTAGTTGAGCAAGATTGCTTTGGATTATTATCAACATATCAAGCTATTCCACCTAAAAGAGCATTCGATTTTCCAAGAAGTCAGGACAAAATAGCTGAATTCTTGGAATGGCTACAAGAGCAAATAGATAATGATATTCTTGAAGTTATGCCTTATGCACAGCTTGGACAAGCAATAGAACAAGCGTGGATGAATAAGTTTATTCAGAGTGCCTTTCAAAAAGGCATTTATATGGCAAGACAGGAATTAAAGAAAGCTGGTTATGCTACACCAGACTTTTTACCAGACATAGATGTGATATTCAATGCTCCATTTTATCTTGAGCGAGTAGGATTAGTTTATACAAGAACTTATACTGACTTAAAAGGAATTACGGATACTATGGCCAGTCAAATAAGCAGAGTATTAGCTCAAGGAATGGCAGAAGGCAGAAATCCAAGGGAAATAGCTAAAATGCTAACTAAAACAATAACTGGCCCTATTGGAGATTTAGGATTGACAGACATACTTGGCAGATTCATTCCAGCCAAGAGACGAGCAGAGATGTTAGCTCGAACTGAAATTATAAGAGCACATCACTTAGCTAAAGTGCAAGAATATCGTAACTGGGGAGCAATTGATGTAAAGGTAAAAGCTGAGTGGATTACTGCTGGATACAATGTTTGTGATAAATGTGCACCTTTACAAGGAAAGATATTTGAATTAGATGAAGTAGAAGGTATGATACCATACCACCCTAACTGTAGATGTACGATAGTACCAGTTGAAACAGAAGAGGAGAGTGAATAAAATGCCTTGGACAGTAGATGATGTAGATAGATTTCATAAGGGCTTAACTGACAAGGAAAAAAGGCAATGGGTGGAAGTAGCTAACTCGGTACTTGAACGCTGTCTGGAAGAAGGCAAAGACCAAAACACATGTGAAGTGTTAGCCATTAAACAAGCCAATGGTGTAGTAGGTAACAACAGTTATTCACTCATCAATACTAATTCTGCTTACACTATATCTGTAAGGAAACATGAAGGTGAAAAACATTTAGTTGTTCCTGTAGTTATGATGGTTGAAGGAGTGCACAATGGAAGTCATGGGCCCTTATTCCATCCAGCTACTGAACTTGGTAAATTTCCAGAAGTGTGGAATGGCATACCTGTTATAGTAAGCCATCCTCAGAAGAATGGAGTTTATGTATCAGCTAACTCTCCAGATATAGTAGATGAGCAAGTAATCGGTAGAGTATACAACACTCGTATGGAAGATGGCAAACTTAAAGCTGAGGTATGGATTAACGAAAATAAAGCCATTAAGGTTCATCCAGAGATATTAGGCTATTTGCATGAAGGGAAGCCAATCAATGTTAGCGTTGGTGTATTTACCGAAGATGAACTTACTCCTGGAGAATGGAATGGAGAGAAATATATAGGAATTGCCAAAAATCACAGACCAGACCATTTAGCATTGCTACCTAATGAAAAGGGAGCATGTTCACTTGAAGATGGTTGTGGTCTGGGAATAAATAGGAAGGGGGGAGATAATGGTGTGATCGAAACTTACAGATTATCGTATAAGGGAACGGAAAGCACCGAGTGGTCTGGTGTTACGCTACAGGACTTTGGTGTAGATGGTAGATGGGAAGATTTACCAAGGGAAGAGAGAGCAAGGATAGCCTCTCATTTCCTAATAGGAGATGCCGATGCTCCTACCTTTCAAGATTTGAAGTTACCAGTAGTCAATCCTAAGACTGGCAAACTGAACGAAAGAGCCTTAAGGGCTGTAATAAGTGGTAGGGGAGCTATGGTAAAGGGGGTGAGTGCAGAGGAACGTAAAAGAGCAAGACGACAAGCTTATAGGTTACTTATAGATGAGTTTGATGCAGATTTGGAGATCCCAGAAATGAGTGCACTAAAAGAACATGTAAAAGGAGGTAAAAGAATGGGATGCCCTAATAAAGTAGAAATACTGGTACAAAGCGGTAATTTTGTAGAGGCTGACAGAGAATGGCTGACTGAATTAGCTGATGAACAGTTAGACAAGTTGATTGAGCTAAACAAGAAAGCCACTCAGCCTAAAGAAGAAGTTGGTGTGAATAGGGAAGTTTTGATAAATGAATTGAAAGAGCAATTTAAAGATTTGAATGTATATCTTGATATGGCTCCTGCTGAAGTCAAAGAGCAAATTAACTTTGGTATTAAACTGCTAAATGACAAGAAACAGGAGTATATAGACTATATCAAGACCAACTCTGCTTCCGATGCCTTTACTGATGATGAGCTTAAGGCTATGAAGTTTTGCCAACTTGAGAAACTGGCAAAGGCCATTCCGCCTAAAGTTGACTATACGGCTATGGGAGCACAACAGGTCAACGTAGCAGCTAATAAGAACAAAGTAAAACCATTACCACCCGCAGGAATTAAGTTTGACTAAAAAGGAGGGAAATTGAAGAATGGGAAAGAATACGATTAAGCTAAAGAAGTATAGTGATGTAATAGAAGAGTTTGTAGCAGCAGATGAGATTAAACCTGGAATGTTAGTTACCCTTAATGCAGATGGTAAAGTAATACCTCATAACTTAGATGGTGGCAATGCCATTCCTATGTTTGCACTTGAGGACGAACTACAGGGCAAAACCATTGATGATGCATATGCTGCCGATGATCCAGTACAGGTGTGGATAGCTGGTCGTGGAGATATTGTTAATGCAATAGCTGGTGATAATATTACTGCTGGTGCTTTTCTTGTTAGTGCTGGCAAAGGTAAATTAAAACCAGTAGGAACTGCTGCCACAGTCAATGTAACCGCTACCGTTGCTGCAATAGATGCAACTATATCCAATCTTGAGTTAGATCTTACTAATTTGTCCCTAACGTTAACTGAAAGTGGTGGAACCTATACTGGTAGTGGTACTGGTAATGCTGCAAGTACAGCGGACACATCTGCAAATCTTAATGCAACATTTTCTGGAACTGGAAGTGGGTCGGTGGCAGTAGATGCATTGGCTATAGTCGGTCAGGCTTTAACTGCTGCAAATAGTGGCAAGCGAGTCGCTGTAAGAATAGTATAAGTGGAAGGAGGCTAAAAATTAGATGAGTGCACAAGTTGATTTGATTACAGCAAATGGAGCGTTGGGTGAGATAGCTGGCAAGCTGGCTGCTGAAGGCAGGCTTGACATTGGTAGAATGCGTCCTTTTGTAGAGCAAGATGGT
>JAKOQC010000217.1 GCA_029778565.1 bacterium | reverse complement strand
TGGCCGCCCGATAGTGACTACAGATTGCGGTGGTCCGAGTGAAATAGTGACGCCAATGATTGGGATAAAAGTCCCACCAGGCAACTCTGAAGCTCTCGCAGATGCTATTAATTACATGTTAGATCATTATTCTGAGTATTCGGCTAATACTATTGCCAAATATGTGCAAGAATGCTATAGCTACCAGGCGGTAGGAAGCAAATTTAATAGTCTTTATATATCACTTTTAAGGAAAGAGACGAATGAGCAAAGGGGAATTTGTTAAAGGGACTACCGTAACAATAACTAGTAGTCTTATAAATCTATTAGTAGGTATGGGGTCGTCAATTATCCTTGCAAGGTGCTTAGGCCCCGAGGGGAGGGGGATTTATGCTCTTGCTATGCTTCTACCTTCACTAATAGTAAATTTGGGTAACTTTGGGATAGGGCCAGCTACAGTATACTATGTTGCTCGCAGAGAATTTAGGCCTCAGGTAGTTTTAGGCAACAATATTTTACTTAGTCTTGCAATCAGCGGTATTTGTGTTATTGCTGGCTTGATTACGATACTCTTTTTTGGTGAGACTCTTTTTCCGGGAATTCCTAATTTGTTTTTATTAATATCTTTATTCCTTATTCCAGTAGAAATTATTTTTTCCAATGTACGACATATATTCTTAGGTGCTCAAAGGATAAAAGAATATAATTATGTACAAATTGTACATTCTTTGATTAATTGTCTTTTTATTGCCTTGGCTTTATTATGGTTAGGAAGTTGGGTAATTGGCGCTATTATTGCGGTTTTTGGTGCCTGGCTTATCGCCGATGTTTTAATATTTTGGTTTGCTAAAAAAATGTCTGGAGGAGTTAGTTTTGCCTTAAGCCTTTCATATATAAAGAAAACGATTGCCTATGGTTTTCAAGCACATCTAGCAAACATCATGGGTTTTCTGAACTATCGGATCGATATGTTTCTCGTCAATGGTTTTTTAGGGCCGGTCTCTGTTGGGTTTTACGCAATCGGGGTTGGATTAGTTGAAAAACTTTGGATGATTTCCCAGGCTGCTGCTACTGTTCTTTTCCCCCGGGTAGCAGCAGAGACTGAAGAGCAAAGGCGAAAAGAGTTTACAGCGCTAGTGGCGCGAACAGTTCTTTGGCTAACTTTAATCGGTGGGCTGTTTCTTGTTATTTGTAGCCGTTGGATTATTACAATACTTTATTCTGAGGATTATTTGCCGGTAGCTGGTGCGTTGCAGGCTTTATTGATCGGGATTATTGCACTTAGCGCAGGCCATGTATTAGGTAATGACATAGCCGGACGAGGGCGGCCGATATTAAATGCCTACAGAGGTATAGTAAGCATTATTATTAATGTGGTCTTAAATATACTGTTG
>JAKOQC010000216.1 GCA_029778565.1 bacterium | reverse complement strand
TGTAGGAGGGCCAGCAGTTGTTACTTTAATCCTGTAGTTCTGAGCTTCCATTGGAGCAAAAACATACGGGTAGGATAACGGCCCTTCAAACAATACGCCTTCTGTGTTATATTGCCCTAAACTATTCAAGCTTTCTGATTCGTATAGATTAGCATTCCACAACTCAAATTCAAACGTTTTGTCAGCCATTAGTGTGCCTACGTTGAAGTAACTATCACTGATATGAACATAACCATAAACATCATCATAAAGTGAATACATAATTTGTCCATTTTCTTGATCAATATACCATTGTGGAGGTAACGGCCCTTTTACTAATTGACCAAAGATGGGCAACATTTGGGTGTTTGTGGTTTCGTAAATTACGAATGAAGCATCCCACTCATAGCCGTATAGCCTTGGCGTTTCGTAGGTTATGCTATAAATAATTAGATTAGGAACAACGAAACCACTTAACTCGGCCAACTTAGCTCACCTTTCTAATTGCCCAACCATATGTTAAGGTGCTATCTAAATCACTCAAGTATTTATAATTACCACTTACCCTATACCAGGCATTTATCTTGCGAAAGAAGGGAAACACCATCCATTGTTCAGCGCCATGATACAAAATATCTTCTGGGTCAATATAGTTAATTCTTATATAACGGGCGTTTGTCAATGTAGCGTCTCTTCCACCATTGTATGTTATAGGCAATAGTAATGCTTGGTTATTGAATTCATTTGGTTGCGAAGCAAGCAGCAACCCAACTGGTCTAGCCCCACTACTATTGATAACCCAGCCACTATCTGAATTTAGCCATGCATTGTTATAGTTATACGCTGAGCTTGTGCTGTATGTATAACTCCAGAAAGGTGCTGCACAGGTATTACTTGAAGAAGAAACATAACCGTAAGTGCTAAAAGATGGCAAAGAGCCTGAATAAGATGCTAAATCTATATAATAAGGCAATGTAGAAGTAAGCCCTGTCGTTCCAGCAACCCAAAGGCCTGTGCCCGTTGTAAATGTAACATTACTCTGCCCGAACGCTATGAATTGGTATCTATCACGGTCTTTGATTATAAAATAAACTTCATCTGGATTAGTAAAAGTAAAACAGAAATAGTTCACTGGAAATTGTATTGGGCCAAGTTTGGCTCCATATGTAGAATGAAAATCACTAACTCCTACCAAATTTATGGGTGATCCACTATTAAGTGAAGTTCTACCAAGTACACCAGCGCCACCATGAATTGTTCTGACCTGAACATACAAATTGTTTTTGTGCAGAACAGAAAAACCTCCAGTATCTGTTAGCTCTTCCCACCCAATACCAGCATTTTTTACTACATTTACCAACGTTGCAACTATCTCAGCATAACTGCTACATACTCCAGTAAAATAACCCATAACATTACCCCCTCTTAAGGATTAGGGTCTAATCGCATAGCATAGTGATTTCCTGCAGCGTCAAGGTTGCGATCTCTAAACACGATATAAGTATTCCCACCTATAACAAACGTATCTTCTGGGTACATATATGATCCACT
>JAKOQC010000215.1 GCA_029778565.1 bacterium | reverse complement strand
CGGCGCCAAAGAAACTATAAAAACTTTCAAACCATCTTTAGCACTTAGTGCTTACCACCGCGGCGACGACCTGGTAAAGCTACCTAAGTTACTTTTAGAGCTCAATCCAGGCTACAAATTCTACGTAAGACACTGCACTTCGATCTGGGGCGACACTGTGCTCTACGCAGTGAGTTCTTAGCGTGATTGTGATCTGGCAGAAGGAGTTATCTCTTGAAGAAGTTCGTTTTGATCTAAAATGGCCTAGTACGATACATATTTGCATAACAAATCATGTTGATTTCCACAAGTTATATAAAACAATACGATACCCCTACGTTAAGCTAAACTAAACCTGAAACGAAGACCGATTTTTAAGCTGGCCTTTTGCAAGATAAACTTTATTTGCTCTTCCCCAGCATTTTAATAATTAGCTCTTTATTCGATTCTGCATCCTTAATGGTCTTGACCATTTTCTATATCCTCTTTATCTTGCGAACCCCAAGGGCATTACGTTGCTTACAACCTCACTTAATCAGTGACTACAAAAGCAAGATTTCTTCTTCAAGCATTTGGTTAACTACATGAACAGCGATCCGGTTTACGTAAGTGTTTGGTCAGGAGATAACGCTGTCAGACTTGGGCGCCAAGTGGCTGGCACAACAAACCATTACAAGCCGACCCAGAGAGTATCAGCGGCCGTTACGGCCTTGGTATGCCAATGAACATCGTATATTGGTCTGATTCTCCAGAATCTGCCGAGCGTGAAATAAGCCTGTTCTTCAAAGACGACAGAATTTTCAAGTGGTAAAATTAGCATTAATAGGTTCTCATGTTTTTCGGAATAAGGTTATATAATAAGGAATGGCTACGAAGAATGATAACCTAACAATGGTAGATATTGTCATACCTACATACAAACGACCTAAATTGCTGCAACGTGCTTTAGAGAGTGTTCTGAACCAGACTTACCCCAACATAGTGAATACTATCGTAACTGATGACTCTAATGACGATGCTGAAACTATGCAGCTTATAAGAAACTTCCAGTTACGTGACCCGCGAATTCTTTATGTTTACGATGACCGATATTTGCACTGTCCGGCAAGGAACAAAAATAACGGTATTGATCACGTAGAGAGTGAGTTCTTCTTAATTCTGGATGACGACGATTGGCTTGAGGGTAGCGCGACCGAAAAAATGGTATGCATAGCAGCTCGTGGGAGCTATGACATCGTTTTTGCTAATTGTATCGATGAAAGAGGAAACTTCATGGGTGAACATCATGGTAAAAGTGAAGAAGCAACTTACAAAGATTTCATTTGTGGATACTTTGATGGCGAATATGTGTGGCTCGTAAGAACCTCTGCGTTTGGTAAGATTAGGTTTAATCATAAACTCATTTATGGGGAACACGTTGTAATGTGGAAAGTTCTAGATGGCAAGAAGATATTCCATTTACATAAACCATTTAGGTACTATAATACCCAAGGTGTAAGAATCACCACAGCGCCAAAAAAGAATCCAGAAAGGTTTTTCGATATTTGGTATGAAACATGTACAATTTTCGAAGACGATTTCCTGCAGTGGTGTCCTCGCAGACTTCAGAAGTACCTAATGCTTTTAGCTTACCACTCAGTGTTGGCCGGCAGAAAAGAGGAAACAAGAAAAATCATTAAAGAAGTATATATCAAAGACAAAAACATAATGTTTTTGGTCCCGCTTATAGTCTTATATTTTCCAGCAAACTTTTTAGTGCTTTTAAGGTCCAGCTATACAGTATTCCATCTGGCAATTAGAAATGCAAGGCTAAGGTTGCTAGCTTTGCGTTCTAAAGTGTAAAAAATAACCTATTGAGTGGCCCCTTGAACCACAGTGCAGCTCAAGAAAACAAGGGCTGCGAATTACCTAAATGTCAGGTAGCCCTTTTATTGCCAGAGGTTTTGCTAACTTTCGTGGCAGTACCCCTATTGTTATAAACCACAAAACTGACAAAATTCTCTTTCTGCCTGTTTTGAAAAATGGAAAAGCCAACGAATCCATAGCACCGTGTAGACCTAAACTAAGCTTCTTAAAGTAGGTGAAACCTCCACAACGCTCAATGGCGCAATATATCATAATATACCTTTCTTCGCTCACACCAGAATAAGTAGGAAGTTTTAAACCTGGTACAACATTTTCAAGGTACCTTTTCACTGCCGAGATTGTCGTCAGTCTAAAACGGACGTCAGATAATGCTCGGTTCATATTGTATGGTTTATGTCGCCTGTAATACCCCAGCACTTCGTCCACGCTTACAATGAGACCAAAAAAAGGTGATGCTAGCACTAAGGGGCCATCAGCGCCCATAAGAAAGTCCATCTCTGGTATTGGCATAGCTTGATCTAAGAAAACGCGACTGTAGGCGTTACCGCTCTGCGGAGGTGCCGTGTATTCAAGCCACCTGTTTACTAAAGTTCTTAGATTGCCTGATGGCATCCTTCTACCAGCTGGTGGATAAAACATGCCGGTGGGTTTTAGTTCAGCATCGACACCTTCCAGTCGCCACTGTATCTTGCTAACGCCAGGATGCCACGCTTTAACAGCGGCTTCGATAGCTTGGGGCTTCAGTACATCATCAGAATCCAAAAACATTACCAAATCGCCCCTTGATATTTCGAACCCCGCATTCATGGCTGAAGCCTGCCCGCCATTCTCTTTTAGCACTGCCTTTACAACCCCAGCAGAGGCATATCTACTGATGATTTCCCTGGAATTATCAGTAGAACCGTCGTCAACGACTATGACTTCAATATTCGGGTAGGCCTGATTCAAAGCGCTTTCTATGGCATCCTGGATGAATCTTCCATAGTTGTAGTTGTCAATTATGATGCTAACAAGAGGTAAACTTTTCTTCTCATTATTGGCCATAGGATCCACCCCTAAAGATGCAGACATTCTCTAAAGTACTGTATTGTTGTG
>JAKOQC010000214.1 GCA_029778565.1 bacterium | reverse complement strand
TATGTCAAGGTCGTTGTCGGCATAGTCAGGACAAGTACGAACATCAAAATTTATTCCGACACAAAATTCACAGGCTATTTATTATTAGGCTAAAGGGGGCGATTAAATGCCTATTAGTAAATTATCTGCCCCTCAGCCGCATGAGCTTGTCCGCAAGGTCAATGAGCTTGTGGATGCTGTAAACAGCGGAGGAGGCGGCAATAACCCCACCGGCTCGCTCGGAGTTCGCAGAATAGACTATGAGCTTACGGTAGACCAATATTTACAGTATAATGAGTTAAGTGAATGGTATACTTTGAGTGTTCCGTACCCAGAAGGCTTTAACCTATCAAACGAAAACGCCGTTATTAGTGCCAATTTAGTTTCTAATAACATTAATGCAATTTCTATGCCTTTTCAAGACTTCCTCAGATTTTACGAACAACTCGAATATATTTCTGAGCTGTATATTGCTCAATACATAGAAGGGTCGAGCATAATTTTAGCCAGATTTAAGGCATCCGAACCAACACTACCAACACAGGTTCTGGACGCTTTAAGCCGAGTAAACATTGCACTTTTCGTTGCGGCAGAGGTCGACATCCCAGAAGGCTCTGGCGGCGAGAGTAACCTTAAAGCCGTTGTAATAAACACCCCGCTGTCCGATTTAATGTACTATGATAGTGATTCGGGTGTCTACTACAATGATGCTAAGGTTTATTTATCAGACTTAGGAGAAAACGACCTCGTAGGAGGAGTATTGGTCGATTATTTCTTTGTATATCCTGACGAAGAAGGAAATCCGAGCTCAACAGATTTCTATAGTATAAGCGGAGTGCTCGACCCATTCATTAAGGATGGCACATTGATATATCAAACAGGATTTGTGCTCATTGATGACGAATACATAGAGCTGTTCACGCTTGCCTCAACAGACGAAGAGATTCAGAATGTGCTTGTAAATGAAATCTTCCCTTATTGCTATTTAGGAATCCTGTACAAAGCCGGCGGATTCGATGATGTCGTAGATTATTTTGGGGGTGGCGAAGATGAATGATGTTTTACGCAAACTCGAAATTTT
>JAKOQC010000213.1 GCA_029778565.1 bacterium | reverse complement strand
GACAAGCGGAATCTATTATCGACGGTTTTCACGATGTGAGCGACAAATGGACAAACGGTTATAATAGTTATGCTAACTATAAGGAAGTAATGGAATATAACGGCATCCCATATACAAGCCGCAAATGCCACTTATTGAAAAAATGGGCAGAATATGCGAATCCATACGACACAAGCTATATTGCAGAATTCCTCACCATTATCACAGGCGAAGAATGGGCGGTAAGATCATTCACGGGATACTCTCAAGGGGATTATTGCGAAGTAGTCTATTGTGTCAACCGTTACACGCCTGAGCATATATACGAAATAGGCAAGTTTTGGTTAGGCTGTGGGACGGAGTTTTGCATTGACGATTGTTTCGGTTATTATGTACCCGATACTATTCGCTGGCGAGAGGGCGAAATATTACGCAAATATTTAGCGGACAATTACGGTTGCAAGCCCGAAGAATTGGAAATATATTTGTATGAGGGCGAACATGTTGTAACAGATTATAGAATAATGGATTAAAGCCCTTGCGGCTATGAAGGGAGTATATCAAAATGCAGCAAGTGGAACTGAGAACATCAACACGGCGCCATGTATGCGGTAGAGGCGTAATTGTCGGTGAAACAAAACGATATATCAAAGTGCGAGTATTAGAGGTAGAAAGTACAATAACACGCGTCAAGCCGGGTGATGTTATCAACTTTTCTAGGTTGGACGGCAGGAGCAAAAATGGATTTGCGCTAGGACTATAGATCGGCCACTACGAAAGGAGGCGTAAACCTTGCACTTATTATTGTTATTATTATTTGTCCTTGCGTTGCCTATTATGATAATACTTGACTGCGCCAAACACTCATAATTCAAAGAAGAACCGCCTATTATAGGCGGTTTTTCTATTGCCTAAAATATCCCACGGCATTCGGAGACGGCACGACAGTGTAAAATATCAATTTAAACGCCGATTTTAGGGCAATTATTAAAAGTAATATAACAACACTGCCAAAGAATTAAATCGGCTAAAATGGGCAAAATTTTGAATATTTTGCGCATTATACGAACAGAGAAACAGTCCGCCACGCCAAAACGGTAAGGAATAGGTCGTCAAAAAACAATTGTAGACGAAAAATAACCCGCTCTCAGTGTTTGAAAGCGGGTATATTTGTGCTTAAAAGTTACATAGGCTTGCGAAAGTTACATAGGCTTGCGAAAGTTACATTGGCTTGCGAAAGTTACATTGGCTTGCGAAAGTTACATTTGAAAGTTACATAAATGTGCGGAGGAAAGTTACATTTAAAAGTTACATAGGTTTGCGAAAGTT
>JAKOQC010000212.1 GCA_029778565.1 bacterium | reverse complement strand
TTGGCATGGAGATTTAAGTTCCATATTAATGGTTGGGTCTATTCCTGTCCAAACGAATGTGAAACAGAGAGTTTCAATAGAGGCGATATCACCTAATACATCTCGTAAAGTTACAGTGCAAAGTCCAACATTAAGTTCTATACAGCAAGGCGTTAGCATTCCAGACGCAGTTTGTGAAGAAACATCTGTAAGTGTATCTCTAAGTTAGGAGGAGATGATATGATAGTAAGAGATTATGTAAGAAATTACATGACAAACCAAGAGATAGTAAAAATAAAAGAAAAAGATGGAGACGTCAAAGGAATCGCTACTGTTCAGCTGTTTGATGCAAAAACAGGTGCTTTAGAGTTAGAAGCGAAAACGCATAATATTATATATAAGGCTGTTTATGATTGGCTAAAAAGTTATCAATGGGACAAGTTTTGTACAGGGGCATACAATAAAACTAATACTTATGGCGGTTATTGGGAAATGGATAACATATACTTGGTTACAAGTGCAAAGCCCGAAAGTGAGAGGGTCGATATATACACTTATGACGCTACTCAAAATGGAAATCCGGGACAACAGGTCGGCTGGGCGAGTAAGTCTACTTATAGTGGTTCAGATACACAACGTGGGTCTCCGAATGCTTCTGAAAGCTATGCAAACAATACACGTTTACATTGGGTATTTGACTGGCCGACGCATGCGGCAAACGGAACGTTCCAAACAATTATATGGGCAAATACACTTGGATTATACTTTACACAACCTTCAATAACAATTCCATATGAGGATAATCGTGAGACGAGTTTAGGGCTTGCATTTGATGGAACGTATTTTTATGTCTTAAAACCAAACGGAACTTTATATAAAATAGACCAATCTGGCACTACTATTGCCACGTACAATCTCGGTATTTCAGTTGACCCTGTTGGTGGAATGAATTTAACTTATGACGGTACATACTTGTACGCAATGCAGTGGAATGGAAATATATATAAAATTAGTACTGACGGAGTAGTTATCGGCAGTCCGATATCTACTGGCATAGTCTCATATGGTCAATGGGTATACACACCAATTGGGATAGCATACCTTGGCGGTTATTTTTACATCTTAAACTATAACGGAACACTATACAAAGTTACCACTTCTGGTAGCATTGTTTCTCAGGTTAATACTGGCTTGTCATTTGATACAGACAATGGGTGCGACCTTGCTTGTGATGGAACATATTTGTATACGACAAACAATAGTGGAACTTTATACAAATTAAATACTTCTGGAACGGTTGTGGGTACGTTTAACACTGGAATAAATGCTGGGCCCTGGAGTTCTCATGGTCTCGCATATGATGGGGCAAATATATGCATGGCTGTTAATAACAGCCATGCACTGTATAAAGTCTACGGTACAAGTCGTTACTTTGCACGTACGTTGTTGGCGTCTCCGATAACTAAAACTAATCAAAACACAATGAAAGTGATATATGAGTTTATTAGAAGCTAAAATCATATGTTAAAATTATAATTATGATAAATAGTAAAGAGGTGATGAAATGGACTTTTACATAAAGCAAGGAGACACGCTGCCCATCTTCGCAGTTCAACTTCTTGATGATAATGGCAAACCGATTGACTTGTCAGGTAGCAAAGTTCAGTTATGGGTAGAAGGCATGGGAGATAATCCCAAGGTTATGACAATATACGATGATGCAGTGGTCATGTATAAATTCTCTTCAGAAGAAACAAAAAACTTCGGCACTTATTTAGCAGAGATTAAAGTTTTATTCAGCAATGGAGACATTATAACTCTACCAACAATTGGAAACATA
>JAKOQC010000029.1 GCA_029778565.1 bacterium | reverse complement strand
TCAGTTTATTTCTACTCTTAAGAATCTGTATGGTACTATTGAAATTTCCGATAAGTCCATAAAAGCATCAGCAAGCAACGCCGGGGCTTTCGTTCAACTATTGAATGATGAACTTAAAATGCTACTTAAATCTTCGCAGTTTAATCTTAGTAGGATGTTGTTTACCGATGGTACCGGCAAGTTAGCTACTTGTGATGTTAATACTACAACCAACGTATTAACCGTTGACAGTGTACAATACCTGATGGAAGGTATGACGATTGACATACTTAATTCATCGGGCGAACTCATTTCTGGTGGTGCTGGTTTGCGTATCCTTGGTGTAGATCGGGCGCAGAATAAAATCCGTGTATCTGCCAGTGTTACTACTGCCAATACGGATTTTATTACCGTACAAAAAAGCTATAACCTTGAGCTTACTGGTCTTGGCGCTATTTTCAAAACCACAGGTACTTTGTATGGCGTGGATCGTTCGCAGCATTACTGGATGATACCATATATAGAGGACACGGTTGGTTCTATTAGTGACGTCAAGATACAGTCTGTTATTGACTATCTGGAAGATATCATGGGTTCCAAGGTAAACTGTCTTGTTGCTTCTCCCGGTGTAAGACGTGCTTATCAGGCATACTTAGAAAGCACAAAGAGAAACGTAAATACCCTCGAGTTAAAAGGAGGTTTTTCTGCTATAGCCTATGTAGACAAACCATTAATCAAAGATAGGTTTGTTAAGGCTGGCGAAATGATAGCTCTTGACACCAAGCAGTTCACCATTCACCATATGGGAGACTGGGAATGGCTAGAGGAAGATGGCCGTATCCTCACAAAAGTACCAAAACATCCAATATGGACTGCTACGCTGGTACGTTACGCAGAACTGATATGCGATCATCCTGGCGGGCAGGGTAAACTGACTGGTATCACTGAAGCTACTGCGGCGTAATGACAGGGGCGGTCTATACCGCCCCTTATTTTTTAATAAGGGGGGCTGTATATGTGGCTTGATTGTGATCGAGAAATTATCGAATCCAATGTTTATCATATTCCAGAACGTTTAAGAGAAATTGATCCAGAATATTTTATTGTACGCAATCATAAAACACATAAATTTGAAGTACACCACTGGGGGCAAAAAGACGGTACACTGGCTCTTGTTTTGCCGTATGACGAATTAGATCAGAGAACAATTGAACGTGTCAGAAGCACACGTATTGAATATATAGATAGAATTATTTCCGAAATGGACAAGCATAATGAAAGGCTTATAGCTAGTCGTGAAAAAACTGTATTTGACAAATCGGACCAGGTTTTACGTGAAATGCATAGATATGTTTCTACACATGAAAGCAAAGAAACAATACCAGAGGACGCCTATAGTACAAGATTTATTTAAGGCGGTGATACCATGACAGTTAAAGATATAATAAAACATGCACAACTATTAACCGGACAGTTTATCAGTTTGCCGGTGGCATTAGAACTAATCAATAATGCAGTAGATTTTCTTAAAATGCGTTATGATACTGCTTTTACAAATGTTATAGCAATGGAATTTGAAGCAGAACCTGATAAACCATATCCCATTGAACAGGATTATTATGGAATTACAAGTGTAATGTTTGAAGATAGGCCGTATAAAGACTATGTTGTTATAGATAATAACATTGTTTTCAGGGATAAAGGTAAATTTACGGTTTATGTTCAACCAGTGCCTATAGAGGTTACAACTGAAAATGACGAACCAGATTTGCCTATGCAGTATCATTCAATTCTTAAGTTATATGTAGCGTCAAGAATGACACGTCCTATTGACAGAGAATTGGAACAGGAATTTTGGGTAATGGCAGAACAAATAAACCAACGACTACAACGCAGGAAACGTAAAGGTGCACGTATTCCTGTTGGTGTGTGGAGGTAAGTAAAATGAATACATTTAAAGAACTAATTGATTCTGTATTAAGCAGGGTAGGAGAAGATACGGCTAATCCAGATACTGAAATATTACCGGTTATAAAAGACGCTATTAATCAAGCATATCTTATTTTACGTTCGACGGTAGCGGCGCAAACAAACACACTAACAAAGGATTATGCAGATCAAATTACATTAGAAAACAACGTTGGCATTATTGTAGATATTGTTCATTCAACGGACGGTAGGCTAGGTTTAAGGGAATATAACCGTGCCGCTGATATGTTGTATATATTTAGTCCTTTAAATGATGGTACTCTCACTATAAGGTATATTGTTTTGCCTAATAGATTGGTTGAGGATTCTGATCCAGTAGATTTAAACCCGTTGTACATTCCTGCATTAGTAGCATATGGTGCATATGCTTATCAGTTACACAGAAGGAAATACGCTGCCGCACAGCTTTTATTATCGGAATACCAGAGTTATCTTGGCAGACAAACACCCGTAGAAGAATGAGGTGGTAGGAATGGCAGTAAAAAAATGGATATTTGACCTAAACATATTACAAAAATCACGTATACCACGCATGGAATTAGTGCAAGGCGATACTGACGCAAACGTATTTCAGATACATTTAAAAACGCTTGAAAGATATACAGAAGTACCATTAGATTTAACGGATAGCTATGTTACTGTTACAGTTAAAAAGGCCGATGATACAATTGTAGTAGGAGAAGCTCAAATAATAGACAGTACTAATGGTATTATTGAATATACTTGCCGTGGTAACGAATTATCATATCCCGGGTTAGTTATAGCAACCATCGAAGTATATGATACAACACACATCAAACGATTTACTACTACACAGTTTAAGTTTTATGTTGTAGAACAACTTGATGATGGTAGTGGTATTCCTTCAACGACAGAATATACCGTTTTGACGGATTTGATTGCACAGACCCAATCGGTTGTTACCAATGAAAATGAACGTATTGAAAATGAAAATACAAGAATTGCTAATGAAAATATCAGGCAAGAAAACGAATCAATAAGGCAAAATAATGAACAGGCGAGGGTAACAGCAGAGAATAATCGTGTTAATGCAGAATCAATCCGTGATGCCAATGAAAATGAACGCATTAATAACGAGAATATACGTCAAGCAAATGAAGAGACCAGAAATACAGCAGAAGCAAATCGAGAACGGGCTGAAAGTTTACGCCAAATGGCAGAACAAGAACGCATTAACGCTGAAAATGCACGTGTTGCAGCCGAAAATGCTAGGAACGTAGCAGAGTTAGCACGTAAAAATGCTGAAAACATACGTCAGAGTAACGAATCAGCTAGAATATCAGAAGAAAATACACGTATTCTTCAAGAAAATGCACGTGTTCAAGTGGAGAATGAACGAATCGCTAATGAAAATATACGAGAAGCTAATGAGGCAGTCAGACAAAACAATGAATCAGTGCGTATTACAGCAGAGGGTAATCGTGTTCAAGCTGAAGCAATAAGAGAAGCTAATGAAGCAGAACGTATAT
>JAKOQC010000211.1 GCA_029778565.1 bacterium | reverse complement strand
GTGACACAGCTCGATGTTGATGATGTCAACAACAACGGTGTTGTAGAAGAAGTACTGCCGCTATCTACTATACCTGCTTGTATCGAGAGTAGTTATGTTAGTGAATTTAACGATACTTTTGACTCGGAAGCATCTTTATCTAATTGGGTGGCAGGAATGTTGTGCCGTTTCTGGGAGGACCCATGTGAGGATCCACTACCTGATTTGTCTATCGATAATGGTGCACTGAGACTAGATAGTAGTGATGCATCTGGTGGCCCATACGCACAAAGTGCAATTGCAATAAAAACCCCAAATCCTAAACGTTTTGTGATTGAAGGAGATGTAAAAACAAGTTATAAACAGATATGGCTTGGTTTTGTAAGTAGTAATGGAGAACAGTGGATCCGTTTCGGTTTTGTAACTGGCAGGTTTTGTATATACGGCAACGATATCCCCGATAATGACCCAAGTTACAATTGCACTGATCCGTTATGGGAAATTAGATATTGCGACGCGTGGAGATGCTATGGAGATTGGATACACTTAAAAGTTGAAGTAAATGATAACGTAATAATGGGGTATGTAGGGGGTACACATGTCCGCACCGTTACCACTAACTCTGTGTTTATGCCCGGTTATGTTACAGCCGAATTATTGGACGCTCCTGGCGGTATAACTGGCTGGTTTGACAATATTAAGGTATATGGTTATTGAACGTGACATCCTCCCCTCAATTAATTGAGGGGCATCCCGACATGGGATGGCAGCTTTCGCCGCAGGTTAGCCAGCACTCAGGCAGTTTTCCTGCCTTCATCACCTTGGCCTTAAGGGGTGTCACGCTCCCCTTTCTCCCAGGGTCATGCCCCAAGAGCATCGAGCGCTTTAGCGGCGATATTCAGTGCTCCAACCCTGTCGGCATCAGATTGGTAGCCGCATCTTGTGCATTTAAACCAGCCCTAAGTCTTGCGGTTGTAGCGGGAAACATTCCCGCACCGCGGACAGGGCATATTCATAGAAGAAGGAACAACAAACTTATTATCAGCAAATCAGAGCAGTGTAGAATTTAACCTATCGGGACTGGCTGGGGGTGCAAGTATTATTAGAGATACTAGCACAGCGTGGGAAGGCAATGCATCTGCAAAGGCAACTGGGAGTATACCATTTTATATAACGACTTATCCAGAACACGTCCCAACTTACTCAAATAATGTTTATACTGTCAGTGTACACGCTAAATCATCAGCAACACAAAATCAAGTGTTCGCTATTATGTGGGGTTGTGGTGGGCTTGTGGGGTCGCCAACTTATTCTACGAGTGCAACGACTGTTACTCTGACTACATCATGGCAAAAATTTACTGTAACTGGTGTAGCCCCTTATTCAGAACCATATGGTTGGTGTGCTGCTTGGGTCGAATTACATGGTGGTGCTAATACAACAATTTGGTGGGACGCGGCACAGTTTGAAGAAAAGCCATATGCCACATCATGGATAAATACTGCACGTGATCCAGAAGAACTCAATATATCGCCAGTTAGTAAATTATTTACTACACAGCAGGGCACTATCGAGGCGTGGGTGAAAGTGCCAGAATCCTGGCAAACTGGTATAACAAATACCCGCACGATATGGACTATAGGTAGTACCCAAAGTGCTGGTACATACTGGTTGGGATACGACTTGACAACAGACAAAATCAAATTCGAAATATACAACGATAACAGTGTACCAAACACTATTAGTGTCGCCAAAGCATCAGCCGGTTGGCATCGCTTTGCAGCCGCTTGGTCGCCTACAAAAATGGCATTATACATCGACGATCATGAAGTAGGCTCTATCCCAAACCCGAGTTTGCCAACTAGCTTTGCTGATACCCAACTGCTGATAGGACATAGAGCAACTTTACCTAGCGATCCAGTTAATGAAAGGGTTTTTGATAATATTAATACTGTCATTGACGATCTCCGCATATCCAACATTGCCAGAACACTCCAAGAGATACAAGAACGATACAATAGCAACCAACCAGCACCCAAGGATGCCAATACAACACTGAAGCTGAATTTTGATGGTAATTTGAACCCACAATAACTATATGGTATATGCGGAAGGTGTTTTACATGGATAGAATATCGCCTATAATTTTGACTTTAGGGTTATTATTAGTGCCAATATCGGTTAGTGCAGTTATAACGTAGTTATCATCCCAAGTAGTGTAATATTTTCTAATGGTACTTAAATTCAATTTGTAAGTACTTGTAGTAATCTAGTTATTGTTCGTGCAATGGTTAATAGTAGATGAAAAACAAGTTATGTCGATTGTAGTAGTACATCCACCAAAGCATACAGCATCATTGTCTACAGCAACACAACTACGGCAAAAAACAACCAAGGTGTAACAATTAGCGATATCATGGGAGTGGGGTAACACCCGCTCTTATTTTATTTGGTAATCCAAGAATGTAAATGCATGTGTAGATTTTTCGTAGATTGTTACCGCAGTTGTATCTAACAGTATTTTTTCCGATACACTACTATATGAATAATTGTATAATGTATTGCTTACGGTTTTGATAGTTGTATCAATTGTGGCATTGAACGATGCAAGACTGGGTAGAACGAATGCGGTTATTAAGGCTAAAATAGTTAGTGCAACAAGTACTTCT
>JAKOQC010000210.1 GCA_029778565.1 bacterium | reverse complement strand
TCAGCAAATCATCGGCCACAAATTCCCAGCGGTCACCTTTGGTGGTGATAGTAATATTATCATAAATAAGCGCCATATCCCCAATCTCTGCGATTGCTGAATTTATAGCATAAAGGCCGTCGGCTTCATCGATTTCTTCGTCAACGAAAGAGGAGGCTGCCTCCAGTATCTCCCTTCCTGTCATCAATCTCTACCCCCTCTCACCTGAATGCGCATCGGTTCTATCCATCTTTGCCCATCTTGATACGCCACCTTAACCTCTAGGTTATAAGTACCAGTTTGTTTGGGCTCAAACCAAAAGTATACTGTCTCTTTTCCGTCATGTGATATAAATCTGTCTTCTTCTTCCCAATTCCCCTCTGGGTTTTGCACAGAAAGGAAAGCCATGTTAATGGGCACACCATCAGTGCGTTTAAATTCTAACATTTTAATCTGTCTCTCGCCTAAATACATTTCATCAGTAATCATTTATTGGAGTCCCTCCTTTTGATTGATATGGTGGGACTAATATTCTTAATGCTAACTGTGGGACTAATATTCTTAATGCTAACTCTAGTGCTTAAGAGTCTTATCCTTTGTAGCGGGTCTCTTCTAGCCAAAACAGAGCTTATATAAAAGTCAAAAAGTTTCTCACAAAGGACTTTTGCTCTAGGCTCCAGATCAAATAATAATTCGATGGAAAGTGAACTTATTATTTTTGTGTCGGCTAGTAAACTTCTTAAAAAATATGCTTTGTTTTCTAAGTCAATTAAGACTTCACGTGGGAAACTAGATCTCACTTGTAGGTCCACTAGCAACTCTCTTGTTAAGAATGCTTTTAACTCTGAATCCGCAATACATTCGAAAGGAGTGTGAACTATTATCTCAACATCTGGCTCCACTATTGCTTCAAATCCATCTGTGCGCTGATTATACGTGTATTGATTGTAAGCGCCACTATTAAACCCAAAGGAAGGAGACGGCCAAGTTGGAGGACCCAAGAATAACTTTAGGACGTGACCAATACTTGCATCGCTAGGAAAAACAGTCTCGGAATCAATTTCAAAGTCAATCGTGGATTCGCTGTCCCAATAATACTCAGATACATGTACCAATCACTTCACCTCCAACTTAACACTAAACGAGTACAGTTAAATATCTATTTAACATCGCCCCTCCTCTCCCCCAGTGCCGATAAATCTCTCTATATTGATATTGACTTCGCCGCCCTCGTACCATCTGCCCCATTAAAAGGCAGATACAAAGTTGTGTATTCGTCTACTTCGGGCGGTCTATCAAGCGGCGCAAGCTGCTCCTGTGTGCGGGCTATGGAGGATAGACGGAGGTGGGAAATGAGAGAATTTATAAAATCAATATCGCCATCACTACCTAAATATAAACTGCCTAGTTCCGTTGGAGAATTTGTCGTGCTTACTAGCTCCTTGTCTATATAATAGTT
>JAKOQC010000028.1 GCA_029778565.1 bacterium | reverse complement strand
TACATAACCCGTTGACTGTAATGTCCCGTTATTATATACCTGAGCGTACACACGTCTATTAAATACTCCATTAAAAGCGGATAATACTTCGGGCGTTGCTTCTATATCAAAAGAAGCGGAGACGTCCCCTCCTCTACTTGATAAATCTCCAAGCCCGTTAACACCTTTGTCTACTGACAACTTATCGCCAACAGGAATATATACGTTATTAATTAAAAGCTCTACCATTTACCTAAAGGGCATTCACAAATTGAACAATTTATTTTAGCAACGATAACACATCCACACTCTTTACAACTTACAACTCCACGGCTTTCGCATTTACCACAAATAGCTTTTCGCTCCTTTGATTTCTCATAAGGATTAAAAAGCATTCTAAACCACCCGTTTATTATCTCTTTTATCATTGCGTTATAATTCTAGGAAGCGAAATATTAAATTCTATAAAGTGCAATTTGTCCCCATCTGTGTATTGGTCGATAGAACGCTTATCTATTAATACAGTATACTTGCTTGTTTCGGAGTCTACGATTTGAACCATTTTACTATACACAATCTTACTAACCTCTAGCAATTGTTCACGGGTCATTGGTTGGCTTCTTACCGTCATAACATTTCTAGCCTCTAACCTTATCAACTCTTCCCATGTTTCATTCTGGAAGTTGTCGGGGAATGATTGGAAAATATTTCTTTCAGATGTTACCACATCGTCAACCTCAATACCGTAGTCTTTTTTAGCTGTGAATAACCAATAGTCCCATCCTCCTAATGTGTTTAGCCATGTAATGTATAAAGGATATTTGTAACACGACGGGTCGTACTTAACAGTTTTAACTTCGGATAATAAAATATCCTCTACTTCAAAATAATCATTCGGAGCATTCGGGTCTGATACAGGCTCGTGGTCAATAGTCCACACCCAAGTGTTAGTATTACCTCTATCTGTATCTTGTGCGTTATTAATAGTTCCACCAGTACCGTATAGATTAGTAACGGTTGCCCCCTCTCCTTCATAGAAAGGAAGAAATAAAACTAGGTTCGTGTCATCATTTACCTCTGAAGGCGTAATTGCAGCCGAGAATATTTTTAATTCAGTATGCCATACCGATTCTGTTGTAATATCATCCTCTACGTGACCTATGATTAAATTGGTATCGTAATCAATAGTTCCTGTTGCGTTATGCGTTTCTGTTGAATTAGTACATTGAACGCCGTTAATATAGAAATAGGTATTTGTTGTAGTAATTGACACCATTATCTCAACCTCTTCATTGAACGGGATTGCTTGGTTAGTAATCGCAAATGATAATCCAAAAGAGTTATCTCTTACCGTTAAAACTAAACGCCCATTAGCCAATACCGAAAATCTATATCCATTTGAACTAAATTGATTGTCAGCCACAAGGTCAATCCCTGCTATCAAAGAGTTAATAGTACCCTTCCAATAGATTGTAAAGGGGTCTGTATATTGAAACTCTAGCTCTGAATAATAAGCAAGCTCTAAATAATTTACACCGTTAAGGAATAAAGAATATTCGCCAATTGGTGATGTTCTCAACTCTACCGATAAATCACCAACAACGTCCTCTATTGGTTCAACAGGAACTCTATACACACCACCACCATAATAAGGAAGTATCTCGCTTCTTTCTGTTAATAGGTTTCCGTTTATATCATACTGCTTTGTTAGCTTAGTAATACCTCCCATATCTCGTAAAGATTCGGCTATACCATCGGGAATAATTATAGATAGGTCTAAGTAGTTGTCTTTAAAAAGCGTAGGAGTCCAATTACCTGTCATGAACTTACCGTTTATCTTATTAGGAAATAACATATACTCGCCCATGCTTCCATTGTATCGGTATCTAAACTGCTGAGCAGAATTAGAAGCCCATAGTACAGGTATACAATCGTCTAACACGCTAAGAGTAAACTCAATATTATCTAATGTTACTACGTTATCAAATCGTCTTGAATAAACCTGAAATCCTACATAATCAAACGACTGAGGCATGATAATTTCCTTTGACAAAGAGCCTGACAAAGGCATAATTCCAGCGTATAACATTGTAAAGTTTAAAGAAGAAATATCCTCACTATTAAACCCAAACACATAGAACCAAGTATCTGGAATTCGGCTTTTAGAATAGTCTATATTTAACGTGTAAGACTTCCCATTGTTTACAGATATTGGCTGATATAAGATTTGACTAAAACCAAACCCTGTAACCTGCGCTTTCCCTGACGATTGAACCCAAGTATTAGAGTAATCTGTTGTCTGAAACCAACCCGACAAATTAGTGTCGAATGTTCCGTTAATAATCTGTTGTCCTTCGTCACATACGGCAAACACATCATTTTGATATGTTGTCACTACGTTCTCCCCACCCTCATAATAGCTTTCCGCAAACTCAATATAAAACCCTGTAAAAGCATTTATATTATTTGTGTCTAGTTCGTTGTCAAAAGGCAAAAATCTTTGTACTATTTCCTGTATGTTCAGATAACAAATATTACTCGTGTCGGGAACTACATTAACAGTAGTAACCAACTGTAAAGGCTTATCAGCTGAGTATGGGTGATACGGAGGTAGACCAGCGTACACCCTAACAACCGCATTGTAATTCTTATAATACTTTTGAGCGAACGCCGTTGCGTCGCCTTGATAAATACTATTAATTGCGTATGAATTGGCATCGGAAACATATCTAATTTGAAATATCCCATTATAAGCCTCTACGCTGCTGTCGGTTATTACGATATAGTCGCCTAGTTCATAGGTCGAATAAACACCTGTTAGGTTTATTAAAGCAAAGCCGTTATAATTCTCGACGCTTCCGATAGAATCTATTGTGTCTACCGAATTAGTAGGGAACAAGTCGCTTTCTAGCTTATATACTAGAGGTAACGCCGAGGCGTTCCAATATGATACAAATAGTGGGGGTTCGTATGGGTCTGGATTGGTAGAGCTATATATCTCCGCTTGAGGTCGTTGGATTACTGTTAATGCCATTTGCTAGTTGAGTGGTTATATTTCGTCCCAATTGCTCGGAAACCTTTTTAATAAAATCATCATTAAGTACATCGGTGTACAAGCCTTTTGTCCCCTCATACCCTTCTCTATTAATCTTGTTGGTAATAGCATAAGCAAGACGCTCATTGTCAATGTCTGCAACTATACCCTTCGCCTCAATCCATTTCACAATAGCATCAAACAATATAGTACTACCCTTGCTTCCTTTTTGTGTAGGTTTTCTACCTTGCTCTAGGTAAACTATGTTTTTATTAGCCTCTATCGTTAAGGTAATAAGCGATAAATCACCTACTACCTTATATTGAACTGATTGATAAGTCCCTGAAGTTGCAATCCTATCCGCATCAACTAAATTCTGTTTAATGCGCTCGGTCGCATCCAGTCCAACCTCGTTAAGTATATCAGCAATACTCAACATCGTCAGGGCTTGTTATGTTAAATCTTAATATTACACCTGTAAGAACAGAAGCCTTTACTTTGATAAACGGCGTAATCCTTACCGAATCAATCACGCAATCTATCTCTTGAACCATAACGTTTAAATCCATTGCAAACTTTCTTGCAAGGACATCCATATTGAATACAATATTATTGCTTCGTGCGCTATCACCGTTGGTCTTATCTAAGTCTAAGAATAGCATCGTAACAGATTGCACGTCGCTAGTTCTTGAATCATTAAAGAAAGACATCGTAGTCTCTGACGGGTTAAGCCACACCAAAGGATAACGCTCTTTAGCCTCTGAGTTTAGATTGTATTCAGAACCATGATAGAAATACGTATCTACATCTATCGCTCCAAGCGTGTCTCTGATTAGATTATGTAAGGACTCGTATCTCATTTCATCTTTCTTTCTTGAATCTCTTTATACTTTTTATCACAAGCCTGTTTGTGGCTATTGAATTGTAATTTAGTTCTCACTTGGTAAACTGGTAAAGCTAACACCGCATCCTCTTTAGTTATGTCTCCACCTGTTAACACGTCTAACACCCCTACAAACCCAAACGCTTCATAAAGTGCTTTATACCCTGCATCAATTTCCTCTCCTTCATAGTTGGATTCAGCGACCCTGTTAGAGTGCCACGCTTCAATCCGCTCAAATTCTCCAAAAAAAAATCACACGCTCCAATCACATCCGATGCGTTAGCTTTCCATAAATCATCTTCTACCTTCTTCGCTAACACCGAATCGTAATTGCCGTCTTGTCTCCATTGTACATACCCGGCTATTAGCTCAGGATAGTATAAGAACCTATCAAATCCTTGTGCCTCTGTAATCTTTTTAGCAACCGTCTTAGCGTCTTCGTACACGCCACACGCTACAAATCCTAAATCCTTTGGCATTTC
>JAKOQC010000209.1 GCA_029778565.1 bacterium | reverse complement strand
TCCGGTACAGAATAATGGCAACTTTCAAACATTACAGTTGAGTATTTGTCAACCCTTAAATTTTCAAGTTTTGAGCATTCAAACATAGGTACGTCAGGTAATAAATATGGCCTTTCCTCCTCTAAAAGTTCCCTCGCTGTTTTGTTATTTTTCAATGGTTGAGGCTTATCATTAAGCCTGTTACATATATCTTCAAGGTAACGATTAGCATCATCAAGACTATCAAAAGTATCCTTTATTGCAAAAGTTTTTCTTCTTATGTACTCCACACTTCTTTCTACATGCCCCTTTTCATTACCACGATATGCATTACAAAATCGAAATTGGAAACCATAGTATATGGAAAGCTGTAGGAGGGCATCAGTCGGCTGATTCTCATTTCGTCCTACAAACCCCTTTACGGCTACCTTCATGTTATCATAAACCATTGTCATATGATTGCCATGAATAGACTTGAAAAAGTATGCATGAGCTTCTTGAAAAAATTCGCTTTTCTGTTTAACAAAAAGTCTTGCATACCTGTAATTACCGTAAGCAGTAGTAAACACGGCCATCGGATACTTGCGATTCACTCCACCAATACATAGCTTTACTTCACCCCAGTCAAATTCACATATGTCTCCAAGAGCATAATTTTCTCTGATAAAAGCTTCTTTAGATTGAGATAACATTTTGGCTATAGTCTGACATACTGTAGTGTAGCTAATATTGAATCCTTATTCCTTAAGAGCTTCAAATATATCAATTTTCTTCATAATTTGTTTAGATTGTCCCTTTAATCTCTTAGACTGATTCTCATTAAGATAATATTTAATGCGCTCTAAGACTTCATCAGTTACTTTGATAGGTTTTCTTTTACTGGTATCATACTTTGGTGGCTGAACAATGGACTCAATGAGCTCAGTAGGTTGTACATCTCCAATCTGCATTAACTGTTGCCTTTGCTGTTCATACTGCCTTATGTACTTACGTACAGTTTTTCTGTCTGCACCAACTTCTTTTGCAATTGCTCTTATTGATGCACCTTCTCTAAATTTCATTAAAATGATTTCCTGTTTCTGATGCAATTTAATCACCTTCATCCAACTCCTTATGTAAATAAGTAATATTTACATAAGGTATTTTAATTTCAGGGTGGGGGAATTTTCAATTGAAATAGTGGGTACTTTTAGAATAACATAAGCATTCGGGTTGAGAGTGGAAAAAACAGTAGACGGAGTAACCACAAAGTATTACTACGATGGACAGAGTATATTGCTTGAAGTAAGAAGCGATGGATTAGAAAGCCATAATATCCAGGGAGTCAACCTGATTGCCCATAATATTAAGGGAGAATCCGATACTCTGTATTATCTATACAATGGACATGCGGATGTTGTAAAACTTATAGATGGTGCAGCCAATACAGTAAATGAGTATGATTATGATATATTTGGAAACATATTATATCAACTGGAAAGCAAACAAAATCCGTATAAGTACTCAGGATATTATTATGATGACGATACAGGGTACTATTACTTAAGATCAAGATATTATGATCCGAAAATAGCAAGGTTTATCTCAGAAGATACAGTAACTGGACAATACAACGATCCACTTAGTTTGAACCTGTATACATACTGCCAGAATGACCCGATAACATATGATGATCCTAACGGTCATTGGTTGCATATAGCTGCCGGAGCTTTAAT
>JAKOQC010000208.1 GCA_029778565.1 bacterium | reverse complement strand
GCCTCCGGGCCGGCTTCTGCTACGAGACCAATATGGGGTTTAGTTAATATGCCGCCTGTCGCATAGGCTTTTACTGTCTGTATTTTATTTGCTGCAGTAATAAATTGCATCTGGTTTTCGTTTATAGTATTGTTCCTCGTCTTTTTTAAGTTTCTGTACTGTTCAATGTCTATTACATTGGTTAATCTTCTTGTAGTTTCTGAAATGTTGGCTTTTTGCTGGATATAGTGGCTAATATCGTTTCTCATCCTCTTTAGTGTCCGATACTGCTCAATACCTATTATGTCAACAAACCTTCTTGTAGTTTCTATAGCCTCCGTCGTTTGCTGGATATTCTTACTAATGGTTTTATCTTGTGTCTCATCTAACGACAACTTTGATAGTATTGGCTTCACTGGCGGTAATTGTAATACATCATTTAATTCTGACTTAACCAATACCTTACCAGGCAACGTCCTTAATTGCGGTTCATTTATATTTGCAGGATAAGCTATTTCATCAATTAATCTTTGATATTTTTCAATATCTACCACATCCGCAAATTTTTTCGTGGTCTCCGAAACGTCAGTCACTCGCTGGATATTATCACGAATAACATCGTTCTTCAATCTCTCTAGATTCCGGTACTGCTTCATCTCAACAACATTAGCAAATCTTTTTCCTGTCTCTGAAACATATGTCACATACTGAATATTCTCGCTAATATCTTTATCACCTGTGATTACCGCCTGCCCAGTCAATTTTGGTAGTTCGGGCATAACACCCAGCAATTCGCCGGTTTGTTGCCATAGATCTAAAGCTCGCGGCCTCATACCAGCAGACAACGGTATAATAGCCTCTGGCCCCGCCTCAGCGACAAGGCCCAAGTGTGGACGGGTGAGAATGCCACCGATGACGTGAGGAGTCGGAGTAAAGCTAGGTAAAGATATGCTGGGCAATTGGAATGTCGTGGCGCGGGCCGCCGCTAATGCTAACGCATCGGCTAAGGACTTACCATTTGCTACGATGCTATTAGCAACTCTTTG
>JAKOQC010000207.1 GCA_029778565.1 bacterium | reverse complement strand
GTAGACACAGCTCCTCCAGATGTTCCTACAGGCTTATCTCTTCAAACCTATTTAGATGGTGTAGATGCTCAAAAATATGGTAAATACATCGCAGTAATAAAAGCGACATGGGACCAAGTATCAGCAAGTGATTTAGAAGGCTACCAAGTCAGAATAAGAAAAGGCACAGAAACTGACTATACAGTAGTCTCTACTAAAGACACTTATTATGTATTTAGAAATCTTATGACAGGGACACGATATAAAGTTTCAGTTAGAGCTTACGATAAATTTGGAAACTATAGTAATTGGAGTTCTGAGGCTACAATTACAACAGCTGGTGATAGCATTCCCCCATCTATTCCAACAGGCATAACTGCCACAGCTTATTTCAAAACAATAGTAGTAAGATGGATTGAAGTTCCAGAACCAGATTTAGCAGGATATGAATTATATGCAAGCACTACTCCCAACTTTACTCCTTCTTCTTCTAATTTAATTTACGTTGGGAAATCAAACTCTTATTCCTTTAGTGCTGATGTCAACCAGACATGGTATTTCAAAGTAAGAAGCTATGATACAAGTGGTAATTTTTCAAATTTCTCTACAGAAGTATCTGCTACTACTGCCCAAATACAAACTGCAGATATTGCTGTAAATTCTATAGCCTCTAATTTAATACAAGCAGGTGCAATTACCACAGACCATTTATCAGCTAACTGTATAACTACAGACCATTTAGCGGCTAACTGTATAACTGGTGAAAAAATTTCAACTAATGCAATACAAACAAAACACATAAAAGCTGACGCTATTACTCTTCAGCAATTGTCCCTTGATACTCAACTTATAGCTTGGGGAACATCTTTTGAGGATGATACAGATGGGGACGGAATACCAGATGGATGGGTCATACCATCAGGACCGCCTACTCCGTATGTTCAAATAACTACAGAAGACGCTTGGCAAGGTAAATATTCATTAAAAATGTTTAGACCGAGCAATTATATCCCTGTAGTACGGATAATTTACAACAAATTCATCCCACTTACTGAAGAAGACAGACCTCTCTTAGTAGGGGTTGTAGCCAAAAGAACCTCAGGAGATAGCATGCTCTACTTTACACTGAGAGAGTATGATATAAACCTCAATTACATTAAAACTTCTTCAAGAGCTTTTAGTGGACTTACATCCTCATGGTTAGATTTTGCTTTTCAACTTAATTTAGGAGTTTTAGATTTAGATCCCCGTTGCCGATATATTCAGATAGCTCTTGATTTAAGCGGTGGCACACAAGATACTACCGTATATGTAGATACAATTTGGGCTAAACCTGCTGC
>JAKOQC010000206.1 GCA_029778565.1 bacterium | reverse complement strand
CTATACAAATACGATAATGGCTGGGTATCAATTAAAAGCGGCTTATCAAGCGGCTTTTTTTCGTTTTTAAATTATCAACAGGGCGTTGATGATATTATTATTATGAGCAATGGGATTAATCCAATGCTTAAATATGATGGTACTACAGTAGCAAACCTTGGCGGCACACCACCGAGAGCAAGATCGATTTCACTACATTATGAGCGTATATGGGCAACAGTAGATAGACTTCATCCTAACCGTGTATATTATTCTGACGACTTAAACCCGGAAAACTGGCAAACAGGATTAGACGAAGGCGGCTTTATAGAACTACCTACCTGGGATGGTGGAGTATGTATAGGCTTAAGTACAATATTTGATGATGTAGTTATATTTAAAACATACAATATATGGAAAATAAACGGGACTTATCCAGGTGAATATCAAAAGGTACAAGTTTTCTCTTCAACTGGTGCAATAGCAGAGCGTTCAATTGCTAATGCTGGTACTGTAGCGTTTTTTCTAGCAAAGGATGGAATATATATCTATGATGGTATGCAAACACATTTAATTAGTCAGCCGATAAAAGATATCATAAAGAATATGAACAAAGCCTACGCCGATAAAGCAGTAGGTATTTTTTATGATAACAGATATATTTTAGCCATACCTGAAGGTGATAGTGCAGAAAATAATTGCATAATTGAATATAATCTTGACACTAAACAATTCATTATAAAGCGTGGATTTAATGTAAACACATTCCTTGTATATGATAATAAATTGATATTCTCCAATAACCAGGGCTATGTTTTAGAATACGATAAAGGCGACACATTCGATGGACAGCCAATAGTAGCATACTGGGATACACCGTATACCAATTTAGGTGCGCCAAATGTTGTAAAACGCAGTACGGAAATGTACTGTACGCTTGAGAAATTATATGGTACAAGCCTTAAAATAGACGGTATATTTGACAAAAAATCTAGTTCCGTAACAGTAGATTTACCAAACATAAAGACAGATAAGCGTATTAAATTAAGGTGTAAAGGCAGGCATTTTAGATTAAGATTTTCCAATGTAGACGGAAGTAGGTTTTCTTTAGCTATACCAAAATTATTTTATGACGCAGACGAAGATTAAATGGGGTGAATGTCCATGAAAGAATATCAAACTATACGTGATACTTCACCATTATCATTAAAGGTATTAAATGACCAGTTAAGGCTTTTATGGTATCGTGTAAAGAATATAACAGAAAAGGATATACGACCGGATTCAATCAATGAAAACCATTATAAAGATAATTCGATATCTGGTGGAAAGATTAAGGAGGCGTCAATTGATACTGCACATATTAAAGACGCTGCAATAGATAATGCAAAAATAAAAGACGCTTCAATTACGAATGCGAAGATAGCAAACGCAGAAATTACCGAAGCCAAAATTGCTGAAGCAGCCATAGGTACTGCACATATTAAGGATTTAGCAGTAACTAAAGCCAAAATAGCCAATGCTGCTATAGATGAGGCAAAAATAGCAGATGCAGCCATTGGTACTGCTAAAATACAGGATGCTGCTATTACTTCAGCAAAAATAGCAGATGCAACCATTGGTACTGCTAAAATACAGGATGCCGCTATTACTTCAGCAAAAATACAACAATCTCAAATAGAAAACGCACATATTAAACATGGCGCAATTGAACAAGCACATATAGCCGAAGGTGCTGTAGGTTCTTTACAGGTAGCAGAAGGCGCTATTGGAGACGCTCATATATCACGTATAAGCGCAGATAAATTAGACGCCGGTACAGTGAATACAACAAAGGTTACTATAGCAAGCGGTGATAATAGATTCGTTATATCAGGTAGAAAATTGCAAATATTTGACCAGATAGATACACAACTTTATGAACGTATAATGCTTGGTATTGATGAAAGTAACAATTCCGCTTTAGTATTACGTGGTTCTGACGGACAAACTG
>JAKOQC010000205.1 GCA_029778565.1 bacterium | reverse complement strand
GTATTCGTATTTACGGTCTTTGATTATCAAATCTATTACGTTCTGTCCGAGGCTGTCCTCGATATATATATCTGCTCCTGCATGAAGCAAGTAGTTAAAGCAGTCATAGCGGTCCAACTTAACGGCGCTGATTATCAGGGTATCCCCGTTATCGTTTTTGGCGTTTATATCTGCTCCGAGGAAAATATCTTTTTTGAGTTTAATCAGGTCATTGTTCCGTACTGCGGTAAACAATTTTCTACCCCCTTATTTATTTTGGCAATAAAAAAGCCCGGAAAGTCCGGGCTATTGCGCTAATGATAATCGTCTGGTTTTTTCTAACTCTCTGGCTACCCGAGCCTGGAAATCCCAGGGCGGCTCAAATATTCCTTCTACTGGTTCCATATTTCTACCATCACTAACGATCTTTACTATTCCGTGCCACCGGTCTAATTCTAAAATCTTAGTGTAGTCAAACCGTGACTTTAATTTTACTGTTTCGGCATATGAGTCGGGTAATATAGCAAAGCGTTTACGGTGTTTCCGTAATTCTATATCCTCTTTTTCTCCAAATATCTCTGAAATTAATTGTGCATCTCGGGATGACTCTACACCTAAAATTATCTTATTCCTGCAGCCGTTCATAATCTTTTCTCGCGTGGCCTGTCCTTGTCGGCCAACTTCTAATTGTGATGGGCCTTGTATGGTAAAGGTACATGCACAACGGTATTTTCGTCCGATATTTAGCAAGGATTCCAGTTCGGGATTATAGTAAACTGGTAGTTCGTCTATATACAAGTAGTGCGGTATTCTGGTGAATTCGGTGCCGGGTCTTCTGAAAACTGCATTTTGTATGTGCATTATCAAAAACTGCCCGAATACTTTACTCATATGACCCATTTTGCCCAGGGAAGTGTTAAATAACAACACTCCTCCATCGGACATTACATGGTCTAAACTTATATCTGATCTGCCTACCAACACGTTTTGTATGGTTTGGTTAGTCAAAAGGTCGGATATCTGCAAGCGTAGCCCCATTGCGAATTGATGCAATTTATCTTTGTTGCGCCCGAAGGCTTCTTTTTTGAAGTATTCGGTGATTACATCTTCGCCAAACTGCTCTTCGTAATCGTCTACTAATGATTGCATGCCCTCGACATCCATTAAAGCCTGGTATACGTCTAGTAAATTTATATTGTTGCCTCTAAGGCGCTTGAGTAACAACATGGTGTTCTTGGCATGTAATTCCTGTGCCTGGGCAAAAAAGGCTTCCTGCTCTCCGAAAGTGGCTCTCAGTACGGTACGCATTATTTCTGATACGGTTGTTGGATCCCCTTCCAGTGGGTTAAATCGGTTGGACCTAGGGTCGTCTAAATCTACCACATGGTACGGTATACTTAACTGCTGACACCAGTATTTTACTTTATGAGGAAATTCACTGTCAGGTGCAACTACGGTTATGCCTAATTGATGTCCTCTGCGGTAATTTTGTAAATCCTGCCAGATCATCGGTTCCAATACTGCGGAGGTTTTACCTGAGCCGGTTACCCCAATTAATAACGTATGCAGATACCTGTCCATGCCCTTGATTATCACGGGCTTGTTATGAAGGGTTCTGCAGATATATACATCGGGGTGTACTACCTCATTGGTTTTGGTGGTAGTGGTTTTAAGTATAGGCAGGTTTAACTGGTTTAAATTGTTTTCTACGATACTG
>JAKOQC010000204.1 GCA_029778565.1 bacterium | reverse complement strand
CCAACTTTGTTGATAACCTGCAACAAAGTAGAAATTCATTTCGTGTAAGGACATGCTTGTTGTATCAACTTGTAACAGATAATTTGTTGCACTTGGTAAAATTGTGTTTATGACTTTGATAGGCCATTTGTTGTCAACGTATTCGTATTCAATGGCTTTGTTCTGCAACTTCGCTACTAACCCTCTAAAGTCAGACAAGTTCATCTTGAAGCTCTTAAGTTCCTTAAGAAATGGTCTGCTATTATGTTCGTTGTATTGTAAATCGACAAATGTGCGTGTAGCAGCACCTAACAAAAATAGTCCGCGCTTTAGTGGGTTGTTGTACAAATCTTTGTACTTGGCAAAATACTCGTCAAACATCTCGTCGTTCTCCATAATTCCCTCCTTTCTATCCCTTAACAGATTTAATTCTGTTAGGAATGATATGAACATTTCTGCGTCTTTGACTGTATAGTCAAAAGCGCTGTTACTTATTTTCTTAGCTAGCATATCGTGGTGTGTTTGTGTTATCTCTCTCATAATATTACTGAAGACAAAGTAGTTGTCCAATGGCTTATCTTCAAAGATACTTTGTACCACGGACAAAAAGTACTTATCAAAGCCTTTTTTGTTCTTATCGTTACTAACTGGAATACCTTTTGCTTGGCGCGGAAAGAAGTCACGCGCTATTGCGAATATATCCATATCCTTTGGATTCTTGCCTTGTTTTTCATCAAAATACATACGTGTAACAGTGTCTTGTGCTTCGTAAATTCTACTCAATCTTGATGGGTATACATCCTGTACTAACATAGTTATCTTCTCAGCAGAATTCCCGCTGCTTGTGTCAAGGAACAGAAAATTAACGGCAATACTGTCACCAAGCTTGCTAATATTGCGTAGCACTAATTGCTCACTGAATGCAGCGTTAGATACATCGGTGTTTATCACGTCTATAAATTGCTGTATAGCAGCTTTATCGTCAATGAAGAACTGAGGGATAACACTGTAATATATTCCTTTTGCCAATTTGAAATTCAGATTATTTTCTATATACTCTTTACCTTTCTCCAAATCGAACAAACAATCAATGCATACCGGAAATGCCACCGGTTGGTACTGCTTTAACAAATCCCAGAAGAAGCCCCATTTATCAAGATTGAAGAACTTATAGGTTTGACTAGAAGAAGCGGCCATCACAGTCGCACTATCTTTTCCACAGATGCTGCATGTACCTTGAGTTACATTATTAGGAGTAGTGAAGTGAAGGAACAGCTTTACAAATATCGGCATATCCGCAACAAACAGTGTATTGTCGCCATCTACAAAAACAAGCGTCAAGTAAACGCTATGTTTGTTGTTTTTGTTATATATGTCTTCTATCACATCTCTGATAGTTTGTTCGTTTGCTTTTAGACATTGGTACACATTGTTTAGCCATTCTTTTTCATCGACAGTCAATATATCTTTTTTTATGGCATTTTCAAAAAACTTTAGGATTTTTATGGACAAAGTATCTTTATCAGTTTTGGCTGCGCTTGGCACTGGATTTATACCAGTCCCAGTCCCGCCCCTATATAATATCTGCCTACTGTGCTCAGGACGTAAATCAACTACAGTGATACCTTTGTATACTGGTATACCATTGGTTATATCTATGGTAATTTGCGCTAGTTTTTGTTCCCATTTGCTATTGTCTTTGTAGCAATTTTCTATTCTGCGGGATATTTTGTCGTCTTGTTCACTCGTCAAACGCCCAAGCAATGCTATTGACTCTATCATTGTGTTATCTCCTTTACAAAATTCCACATACCTAAGCCCATAGATGTGCATGCACCGATACCACATTCATATGTTGTTTCAATTAGTTTGGGATTACCTGTTAACACATATTGTCCTGTATAACACTCAATTACTTTGTTTTTGAAATACAGCACCTTCTGGTCGCGCTTAGCATCATACTTCTTTGGTACTATGTCTAGCTGCATATCAACCACATTATTGACGTCAGTGTTCCCAGATGCTAACATAGTAGCGGCATATTTACGGCGTGCATTATCTCTCACGAGTTCCGCAAACGTAGCATCAGTTGGCCTATAATAGTGTGTGATATTCTTGCCGTTCCTTTGGAATGTACTATACACAGTCATTGGGGATAACAACCGTATTTCTACACTATCAGTCGTAAATACAGGAGTAGGTACAACTTCACATGTATTGAGCATAAGCTCATTACCATTAATATCTAGTTTGTCTGCAACAAAAGCGTTCTTGATTACATCTCCTACTAAATACTGTAGTGGACAAGAAAAATAGAATGTAATAGCGTTGTCAAATATTATATTGCCCGATTCAACCTTACCGTGTTCTAATATGCGTGAGTAATTGAACAGTTTTAACTTCCTGCCTTTGTATGGAAAACCATCTAGGTATATTTTGTGCGCTACAGCTGGTGTAAATAATTTGTACACCAATTGATGTACACTATACAAATAGTGTACAGGTAGCACTATTGGTTTATTAGAAACAAACTGTAATTTCACACGCATAGCTGTATTTGTTATAGCACATTGTGATATACTATT
>JAKOQC010000203.1 GCA_029778565.1 bacterium | reverse complement strand
GTATCCGGTTTTACGGACAAAAGGGATCAATAAAAGTAATTGGGAGGCTGTAGCCAAGACACTACCAATGGCTATTACGTAAATGTTGGTTTTGGTGCTAATGAATAAGGACGCGATGATCACAAAACTCATGGGGAACCCAACTAAGGCTGGTATCATATAGTTATCGTGTATCCTTAAATAACCCGCAAAGATGTTTAAAAGAGCGGTAAAGTAAACACCGAAGACGCTGATTCTGGTGAATGCAACAGCTAGTGCTAAGGTTTCACCACTGAAGCCTGATGCAAACAGTTTGACGATTGGTTGGGTGAACAACAAAACAATGGCTACTATAATTGAGGCCAGTAGAAGTAAAGCATTGCTTAGATTATTAGTATATCTGTTTGCTTCTAGTTGTCCTTGTTCGTTGAGGATCCGGCTATATAAAGGAATATACCCTGTGGCAATGCCCACACTGATAAAGGAAAAAATCACTATGGGAATTGTTTGGGATATGAGATAAGCGTCAGTGATGGCTGACGCTCCGTAAACGTATGACAAGGCAATTTCTCGAGCAAATCCTAAGGCCTTGGAGAGTATCGTTATTGTCATTAATAAAAGTGCTGTTTTTTTCACGCAATAACCTCATTATAGATAATCTAACAGACCTATAGCAAATCAATCGATAGCAAATAATTGCTCCGCGGAAGCAAGATCCTCTAAGGTATCTATCTCAAACCATCTACCTCTAATATGGCAAGGAAGAAACCTATGGACCTTGAAAGTATCATTTAGCGCTACCTCACTCCACAAATTAACCTCGCGTTTCCCGTGAATATATTCAAAACACTTTTCAAAAAAGCTTCCACCTGATTGTTCAGAAAACTTATATACATCAATAGATACACCTAGCGCCAACTCTCTTGGAATATCCTTGGAGATTTCTGTTAGCCGACCGTTTTGTTCTACGACTTTCATAGACTCTTCCATATATTGACCAACATCTGTGCAGATAAGATCATTCGCCTCATTATCACACAAGTCCTTTATTATCACACTGTCAAAAAATACATCTCCATTCATCATTATGAAAGGACTATGGCCCACCCATTCTTTGGCTAGATATGCAGAGTACATATTATTAGTCGTTGCATAATTGGGACTTTCAATAATATGGACAAAGCTAAACCTTTGATTGACCAGTTCTTTTATGACCTCGCCTTTATATCCAACTACTACAGCAATATCTGTAACATCGTTGTCTATTAAGTTCTCGATTTGCTTCACCAGAATGGG
>JAKOQC010000202.1 GCA_029778565.1 bacterium | reverse complement strand
TTTTTGAGAGATACATCAATCTTTGATAACGATACGGTTGATATATATATTAACAATACACTAATATTTCAGGATTTTGTATTCACTACTGAGGGCGAGTGGAAGGATGTAACTTTACAGTCAGGGTCGAATATAATAAGATTTGAAGCTAAAAACACCGACTCTGGGCCAATTACTGGAGCAGTGTCTATATTTAAGAGAGACAGAATAACTAGTGCTGTTGAGGGAGATAGTAATAACTTTGATATAATCATTAATACGCCGGAATTAGGAACTCAATCTCCGCCGTACGCCTTTGTACAATATAAGCTTATATGCCCTTAGTTAGGAGGTGAGCTAAATGGGGTTTAATGTAGGAGTTATAGCTGACATTTTAAAATTTCCTTGGCCCCTATTTCCAAAGTACAAATATATTTATCACCAAGGAGAACGATTTGATATTCCAGCTTTAATACAAGACTTTGAATTTACAATCAGCTTGCCGGCCAACAATAAATACGAACTTCTTAGTATTGCATTTGCCAGTACAGGATATAAAGACGGTGATAGTTTTAGTTTAAGATTGAACGACAAGGTAATACTTAATAAAATATATACTAAAGAACTTGGACAAGCTAAACAAATTCAGCCAGTAAGAAAGATAGACTCAAGTCAAGACACTTTAACATTTATATATCATAATACTACTGGAACATCGAAAGTTATATGGGTAGATTTTGATCTAACATCGCAAAAAGAAATTAATGAAGGGGGTTAAATAATGCCATCAGTAAAAGTGAGATTTATCGAAGGAAGTTACGCAACCGTGACAAATTTAGTAAAAGACTTAGTATCAAGTATTGTTACAACTAAAATAGTTGATACTAAAATAACGTCTGAGGTTTCAGCAGGCGCCGTTTCGTTTGAGGTGAATGATGTAACAAGTATTGCTCCAGGATGTATTCTTGAAATTGATCCTGGAACTGTTAGTTCAGAGCGTATTGAAGTAAAAGAAGTCGACACTGAAACTAAAATAATTACTCTAAAGGACGGAACGACGTTTACTAAAGATCACAATGTTGGAGCTAGGGTAGTAGATACTTTTTGGGAACTAGCGTATCCAGAATCAATAGGAGCTATTAGAGATCATGCCGTTATTAAACATCAGGTTATTAATGGACCAACAGGCTACTTTGAATTTAAAAGGGAGCCAGTTGTGAAAGTAATGAGTAGGTACACTAATACTGAAATTACAAAGGATAACTATTTCTCTATTACTTGTAAAATGGGTACTAATTACGACTCATTTACTAATAAGTGGGCGACAGATAGTGATTCGATTCCAGCTAGGTATTCATGGTTTATGTCCGACACTCGGTCTAAGGTTAAGGAATGGCTTCCAGTTCAGTATTGGATATCAATTACTCCTAAGAGAGTGTCGACAGTATTATCGGGAGACCCATCAGCAAGCTTTGATGATAGGCTTATAAGCTGGGCTTATTTCGGGGAAATAAAGTCTTTTGAAGGAGCCTTACCAGATAGTCAAGGAAACTTAGCTATGGTTGTTTCAAGCGACGAGTCTCCATTTGTTTATTTAGAAAGAAACCCTGTTAGTGCTATTTTAAGAAGCCCAGCTTCCGCTGGAACTAACACTATAGAAGTTTCTGATACAACTAATATATACGTTGGGCAAAATTTAATTATTGCTGACGAAAGTGCCACTAGAGAAATTGTAACAGTTGATTCAATTTCAGGAACTTCTGTTACGCTTACTAAGAATTTAGTATACGATCACAAAATTTCAGAATCAGTGATTAATGAGCCTTTAATTCATAAATACGGCGATAAGACAGGAACTGGGGTAGTTGATATTACAATGTTAAAAACAGCTTCCGGCTTTCCGTTTCAAGCCCACTATCCTTCGTTTACAACTCCCGACGAGTTTGTAGATAAAGCTTTAGAAGGACCGTCGGCTTACACAAAGAAATATCATATGTCTCCTATATACGTATTTCATGGATACGACAGCTATAGAGGAGAACTTGATGGAGTTGCAGTTACTGATCGAAGCTCAATTGTGCATTTAGATGACATGATAGTCGACAAGGATCTTCCAACAGAGAAAGTATATAAATCCTTCTTAGTAAATACACCCTATTCAATCTTCAATAATGCAAGTAACTCGCTGTATGCTATAGCTATATTAAAATATGAAGCGTAAAGGAATGAATGTATAAATGGGAAAAGAGTTAGTAAGTTTCTATACACAACCTCATACAGGCAATTTGTTTATATTTCCAGTGGAGTATAGGATTTTAGACTTATACTCTTTTCCTATTACTTGTATTCTTTCTCATCAGGATCAGTTAATAGCTAGATTATGCTATTATGGTTACGAACAAAGGAACGCAATTGTAAAAGGAGATTTAGTGTGTTTTGAAAGAGTTAGCAAAGAATTGAATAAGTTGCTTGATCAGGCTTTACAGGCTAATACACAATCTCTTGCAAGATTTGATGAGGTAATTTTATTCTTCGACCCTAAAAAATGCAGTGTTTTGAATACTGTTGTATTAGAGAGTATTCATAATAAGGTTTTTAATAAGTACACTTCATTAATTTTATTTGGGGACTGGATTAAAAGGAGTTGTATACAAAATAAACAATATTTAGCTAAAGCTAAATATCGATCAATTAATGATGTGATAAACTCGTTTATCGAGTTGACAAAAACTACTAAGAATTTTAATATGACTAAGAAGTTTGCTGGATCAAAAAACAAGTTGACAAGTTTACAGTATACGCTTGATGACAGCACACAAGAGTTAAAAATTGCCGACTACA
>JAKOQC010000201.1 GCA_029778565.1 bacterium | reverse complement strand
CATATTTAAGCATTGGATTAATCCCATTGCTCATAATAATAATATCATCAACGCCCTGTTGATAATTTAAAAACGAAAAAAAGCCGCTTGATAAGCCGCTTTTAATTGATACCCAGCCATTATCGTATTTGTATAGATTAGTAGGTGACGCTGCTAAAAGCTGTGAAGATACTGTTCCATCAAGATTATTTTTGTAAAATACCATAAGCGTTTGTACTCCGCCGGGTACTCGTTGAGGTACAAATTTAGTATTGCCTTTGGTTACAGTTAATCTGCCATCCTCTACTACAAAATTTTGTGCGTCTTTTGTAAAACCAGCGTCTAATAACTGTTCATCTATCATTTGATTATAGCCTTGAAAGGCTGCTATTACATACGCTTGCTGTGCTTCGTCTTGTAGCATATTATCACCGCCCTAACCATGTATTTTGTTGGTCTAGCTTCTGTACGGTTTTTTGTGCCTGTTCAATGGACATAACAGCGTATATTTGAGTGGTATTTATGTTCTTATGCCCTAGAATCTTTTGTATCTCATTTAATGGAACGCTATCCTCCAATAAATGCATAGCCCTTGTGTGTCTCAACAAGTGCGGAAATACACGTTGCTTAATGCCTGCCTCTTGTGCTGCTTTACGTAAAAATCGTTCAATAGATTCTTTGCCCCATCGGTTATGTTCCCTTGACAAAAACAAAGCGGGATTATCGTCGGTACGGGTTTCCAAATACCGCTTAACCGCTTCTCCTGCTTCTTGGCTGAATATACACGTTCTATAACGTTCGCCTTTGCCTAGTACCTGAAATTGCAATTTATCATAATCAAGGCTATCTCTGTTTAATTGTCTTATTTCGCTTATTCTGCAACCGCTGGAATAGCTTAATAGAACGTATGCCAATCCTCGCAAATCGTTTTTATCTTGCAAGTATTTTATCAACTGCTTGAACTCTTGCTTTGTTAAGTAACCTCTAGGCTTTGAGTTATATTTAACTGGATCAATCTTATCTAATGGATTTTTAATATTAAAATACTCTTTTCTAATCATTGTTTTGTAGAAAGCATTTAATGACGTTTGTTTTCTGGATACTGTCTCTAATTCGTTTTTGCGCTCGCTCAAACAATAAGAGAAGAAGCCTTCCACATCAAGTGTGGTGGCTTCTTCAAAGTCTTTATCGCCCAAATATTCAGCAAATAACCGTAAATCGTTCCAAATTATTGCTTCTATACTTCTTTTTGTGCAGCCCGCTGTCCGTTTAATGCTTTCGTATAGTTTCAGTATTTGCTGATTATGTTGGTTCATGTTCACCACCTGCTTATTCTTGTGGCTGCTCCGGCGTTATCATACTTGTAAGCGTATCATACTCTTCCTGTGTTAACCTGCCTGCTGTATAAAAAAACTCTATTTGTAAACGAATTATATCCTCTGTCATAAACGGATTTTTCTGTTCTATGGCTCTTTTCATTAACTCAAAAATCATTTACTGCACCTCCAATAACGTTAAACGCATTTCATGATTGAGCAATGTTGCAATAGTAAAGTCATTTAAGTCTAAAACGTATTTATTTAAGTTAGCAACTGCTTTACTCGTGCCGTTTACAACCGCTTTTAAATTCATATTAGCTGTTACCTCTAATGTTGGGATAGTAGTCAAGGATTGGTCATATTCGTACTCGTATATTACTGTATCACCATTAGTCAAGGCAGTTGAAGTAAACGAAAGTTTATCTGGTGATATGGTACATGTACTGGTTATATCTATCGCCGTTTTTGTTTTAGGGTCATACTTTATAACCTTTAAGAGTGTTTTTATTGGCAATGTAGTATCTGCTATTGATACGCCATTATTGTAAATGGCTGTATCCTTTACAACGGGTTCCCAGTAAATAGTACCATTGGGATAACCAATAAGTGTTTGCGCTGGCAATTGTGTAATAATAGGATTGGCTAACTGATAAATTAGTGGCTTTGCACGTTGTGCAGTTAAATCCCCATCAAAATTGAGTTTGTACGTTGTATATGCATCTACAGACAACGGTTGACCACTCTGATATGTTGCAAGTATTTCCTCATCCGTCCTCGCAATACTGGAAATACGAAGGTCAGCAATAAAGCCATTCATATAGCTATAGATACTATCATATGAACCAAGTCGAATATATTGTGTCGAAAGTGCGTCAGGATGAATTTGCAATGTAGTATTTATTTCT
>JAKOQC010000200.1 GCA_029778565.1 bacterium | reverse complement strand
GCTCAATCCATTCCACTTGACAACCTAAAGCTTCTGCAACAAACCTTAAAGGAAGCATAGTGCGTCCATTAATTATTTCTGGGACTACATTAGGGTTATCAGGATCGATCATGGTATTTTTACCGTTTACTTTAGCTATGTTCATCCCTATCCATAAGCTGATATTTTGATCTTTATACTGTATGTCTACACGTCTGTCAGCAGGGTACCATTTAATATCTCCACCCATGGTTTCCACAATGGCTCTTATAGGCACTAAAGTCCTGCTGTTCTTAATAATAGGTGGACTGTCTAAGCTTTTAACAGTTTCCTTGTTCACTGTAAATGTCTCTTTACCTACTTTCAGTTCTATGAGGTTAGCTGGATACGCATAGACTGTATGTGTCTTAGATATAAATCTGCCGTTAGACGGGTTTACTGCTTTAAACGTTAAGTAGTTCGTGCCTTCTTTTAGGTTAACTGTGAACGTGAAAGAGCCATCTGGATTGACTTTAATGTTGTAGTTAGCAGTTTTCTCTTCATCACGTCCCAAGAAGTAAACATGCTCCACTGTTAATGTGTTATAAGGATCGGTAGTGCCAGTAAACGTGTAGCTAACACTGTCTTCAAATACATATTTCGGTACTTGTATAAGCTCCTGCGGAACGGTAAAAGTTAGCATTGGAATGTCAGTAGGCGTTGGTTCTGGTCTTGGTAATGGTTTATCAGGTCCGTACTTAGTATTTAAATACTGAGGCGGTGTGAAAGAAACATCTTTGAAACCATCTTTTACTGTAATAGTTCCAGTAGCTATAGAATGGGTATCAACTATAGGAATATCCCAATTAGTAAAGGTATCAGGCATTTTTACTATGTATGTATAAGTGCCGTCTGGAACAAACTTTCCATTAGCATCTCGTCCGTCCCATACCGCTTGATAGTGTCCTAACAGCAGGTGGTTCTTGTCAAATATTGTTTTTACCAGTTTGCTGTTAGCATCTAAAATGTCTACTGTTACATGTTCAGCATAGTTACTCCAGAAAGGTTCAGCAGTCCCTGCAGACCAAGGAACAAAGGTGCCTCTGTTAATAGTAAAGTCAATAACTACATCAGGCTGGTAAGAAGCTCTTACATTTATCAGCTTAGGTGGCAACTGTTCATTCCAGCCTACATCGTATGGGTCATCACGGTACCACCATATGCTGTTAAGGTCATTCCAAATAGCTACAGGCACATGCAGAGTAGCAGTGCCGTTACTAAACCAAATTAATGCTTCATGTGAACCTTTGCTTAAGGTATTCAAATCTGCACTTGCCAGAAGAGCAAGAGTAGCAGTTTTATGTGGTCCAACTACAATTTGTGTAGCTGTTAAAGATAAGGTCAAACCTTGATTTTGACCGTATTCGTAGTTACCTAAAGTGGGTTGCACTGTAGCTGTAAATGTTTGTGTGGCGTTAGCTATGTTCTTTACAGCAAGCTCTACTGGTTTTAGCCCAGTAGCAGTCATGTTGATTTCATAAGGTGTAATAAACGCAGTAGTGTTTACAGCGGCTACAGGATTTATCAGTCCAGAACCTTGTATCATTACACTTACAGGCTCGCCAGTAATTTTGTTATACAGAACACTTGCTGTATTCATAAGTGCGGCTCTAATGTCTAATGCACTCCAGTTAGGGTGTGCTTGCTTTATAAGTGTGGCAACGGCACCTGCAAAAGGTGCTGAACAAGAAGTTCCACCAAATCGTGAAAATTGAGGTAAAGCAGGATTAGGATATCCTACATAAGCCAGCATGTCAGGTTGCATTTCTCCGTTTAAGCTTGGTCCGATAGAAGAATATTCTGCTATTTCACCACCATCTGCAAACACATCGTAAGCTCCTATGGAAAGCGTTGTATATTCTGAAACACGTTCACCTACTGGCATATAGTAAGCCTTTGCATGAAATACAGGGAATGTATGAATGGCTGTTTCTAACAGTGCGCTACCAAAGTTTCCTGGAGAGATAAAAACAAGAGTACCTTTTTCTTCAGCTTTCATATAAACACGTTCAGCTTCTTTGCTTTCAAAACCTTTATAAAAGTTATTTTCTTGACGTTTCGGTGTAAAACCATAAGAGAAGTTAACTACATCTGCGCCGTCATCTATAGCTCTTTCAAGCACTCTAAAGTCGTAATCATCGTTCATTAAGCGGTAAGCTAACAGTTTTGCATCAGGTGCAACGCCTTTTAGGTTAGGTCCATTAGCAACCATTTGCAGTGCTAAAAGTGTACCGTGATAGGTAGGATCAGGTCCAATCATAGGGTCGCCGTTATTCCTTTCAAAGTTCCAACCACCTATTACTTTACAGTTAGGTCCTAAACAACCGCCCAAATCAGGGTGTGTGTAGTCTACTCCTTCGTCTATCATGGCTACTTTCATGCCAGAACCTGTATAGCCCATGTTCCACAAAGCAGTAACACCAGAAATATCATAAGCACGCTGAACCTCCTGCAAATCGGAAGAGCTTGCACCAGAACATGCTACTTGCCCTACAAGACTTAACAAAAACACTGCTACGACTGTAAGTGTTACTAGTTTTTTAACACTTGTTTTTTGTTCCATTTACACCACCTCCTTTAGTAAGTTTATGGCAGGTATTCATGAACAATGTCTACAGTTTTACTATCAGGATTCCAACTAACTTCAGCGTTTAGTGTTTCTGCGATAAATCTTAGCGGCACCATGGTTCGTCCATTAGAAATGATAGGAGTTGTGTCAATAGGAATAATTAAACCATTTACCATGGCTAATGGACTGCCAATAGTAAGTAAAATTGTAGTATCGTTTAGCTTTACAGTTACCTGCCTTGTATCAGGGTTCCAGTTAACATCTGCGCCAAGTGCTTCTGCTATAGCACGTAGAGGGACAAGCGTTCTGCTGTTTACAATAATAGGTGGAGCGTCTAATGGAACAATTTTCCCATTCACAAACATTTGAGGTGAACCTACTTTCATGCTGATGCGTCTGATCTGTTTGTAAGTTACTTCAATACTGTAATCTTGATCAATGTTTGTTAGCACGACAACTGTACTGGTATCCGTTAAAGGTTCGCCGTTAACCAATATTTTTTCTACTACCAAATCTTCGGATACTTTTAATGGTATAGCAAGCGTTTCACCAAATGTAGCTTTTTCAGAATAGGTAGTGCCTATGTTATCAGAAAGTTTAATGGAAAACACATCGGGAGCAAATATAGCAGTAATCGTTGTGGTTTCTTTTAGAGTTATTGTAAGATCTGGATTGTTACTGTTATTGATAGACCAACCTACAAAATGGTATCCCTTGTTTGGCACTGCTTTTAGCTGAACAGTTTGTCCTAATAAGTATGGAGCAGTTGGTGTTATTTGCACATAACCACCTTCTGATGGCGATGCAGTAACCGATAAATTAACAACCTGAGGCTGAGGTTGAGAAGTATTTGATCCTGTGTTTAAACGTATACGTATAGGAATACCGTACTTTTTGGTAATAGCATCTATCCAATTAGCATTATCGGATACACGGAAGAAAGTAGTATTAGGAGAAATTTCTAAGTTAGGAGACAAATCTGTGGGACCAGTTGTCGCAATAATTGATGTGTTGCCTTTTATCTGCACATTCCAAGTGCCTGGACTAAGCAAAATGTTATCCATTGGTATTACGTAGTAACCTGTTTCTTGTGTATCAATTTCTTTTACTGCTAAAGGAATAGCATCATGGTTTGTAACACTGCCTTTGTAAATGTAGGCTGTATAATGAAGATTTGGAGCAGGTGTCCAAAATTCTACGCTTTTTAGATATACAGGTGTAGTTACAGTCCACTGCATTGCAATTTGAGCTTGACGAGCTCCTGTAAGCGTATCTTTGCCTATAGTAGTTCCATTATCTCCAGCAACGACGACATCTGTAGGGGCAAAGGTAGTAGCTGTCAAGTAGTATACTTCGCTTACTTTTAATGCTCCATATTTTAGATACGCCAAGCCATCTTTAGCCCAGCCCCAATTTGGTCCGTAACTATTTTTAATTTGCCAAGCTCCAAGGTTGTCATCCCAGCCGACAAGTAATACTTCATGTCCTATTTTTGCATCAGTACTATCAATTACTGTTGACGTAGGACGGTATGGTGGGGCAGTTATGTTAGTTAGTAAAGGTCCGTGTTTCACTAAAGCTCTTTTAATATTTTCCATGTCTCCATTGGTTGCTGATTCTGTTTTAGCTACAAACCTTATTACTTCGCCTCTATAAACTATAGGACAATGTGCAAAAGAGCCATCGCCTTCAACGTTTTCTTTAGTATAAGGATAGCAGTCTTCAAAAGGAACCCCATACCTTATTAACGCTTCGGCTCCTGATCTGACATCGTTCCCGCCATTAGCTGCATCTCGCAAAGATGTGGTAGAGCTCAAAAATGCATTGATATTTTTAAAAACGTTTTTGAATAAAGCTGCTTCAGATAAATCTACGGTTTGTTGAAAATGAATAGCTACCTGTGATTCTAAAGCACCTATACTTGCAAAATCCCAGCACAAGCCATAAGGCGCTTGGTCTTTAGGTTCAGTAACTACTCCATAGTCAATCCAACTAAAACGTGCAGGTAGAGGAGCATTGTCTGGGATAACGGGCAATTGAATCGCAGTAGCAGTAGTATTAGCAAATGCAGTAGAATTAACAGCAAGTGTTGATACTGGCATTGTAAATAACATTAAGGTTACCAATAAAGCACTGCTCAGTTTACGTAAACCTTTTAATTTCATTCTTTTACACCCCTTTCCTTACCTTTCTTTATGTCCTTTATGAGTGCATTTTACACCCCTAAAACCGGTGAAGGGGTTTTTAGGCAATAACAATAAGGGAGAGGAAAGCCCTCTCCCTTATCTCACCAAGAATAGTAATGAGCTGTCAAGTTAGTCTTGATAAGTTATCTTAATTGTCTTTGTTTGCTCAATCCATTC
>JAKOQC010000199.1 GCA_029778565.1 bacterium | reverse complement strand
CTCTCCATTTAGATTTAGAAATTTAACCTTGATTGCCGTAGAGTGTAATTACAGCCTGGACAATCTCCGGGCAAATGTTGAAGCAGGGCTTATTGAGCCGGCGTTGAAAAGCAGAATACTCAAGAGCCATTTCAGCCTGGAAAATGTGAAAGAGTTCCTTCGGGCGAATGACCTGAGCAAAGTACAAGAAATCTGGCTGCTTCATCTTTCAGAACAAAACTCATGTGAAAAGAGGTTTAAAGAAGAAGTACAAAAAATAACCGGAAAACCTACTTATATTGCATAACGGAGGTAATATAAATGGGCAAGTATGTTGACAGGAGAGGAAAAAGGTACGGGCGCTTGGTAGCAATTAAAGATGTAGGGCGCACAACTAAACAGGGAGATGTTATCTGGCTCTGTAAATGCGATTGCGGGAACTTAGCGAGAGTTAGAGGTTCCAGCTTAACTTCTGGCAATACCAGGAGTTGCGGTTGTCTTGCCGAGGAAGGAAGAAACAGATTTATAACAGCCGCAACTAAGCATGGGGAATACAATACCAGCCTTTACCGTGTATGGTGCTCAATGAAACATCGTTGCTTAAATAAAAACGACCAATCATATCACAATTACGGTGGTCGCGGGATTAACGTATGTGACGAATGGCTGAATTATGAAGCATTTCGAGATTGGGCTATTGCTAATGGTTATAAAAAAGGCTTAACTCTTGAGCGGATTAATAACGATGGCAACTACGAACCTAGTAACTGCAAATGGATACCAAAAGCAAAACAGTCCAATAACACTAGGCGTTGCATCCGATTAACTTATAACGGAAAAACGATGAATATCAAAGATTGGGCAAACACAATGGGTCTTCCATACAATTTGCTACAAAAACGTATAAAACGAGGTTGGCCTGTTGAAAAGGCTCTCACAACAAAGCCAGGAGCAAAAACAGGTCCAAAACCAAAGACAACAGATGAAAGATTGCGTAAAGTTGTCGGCATTTGAACCCATTGGCCCCGGACCGTTTGACCTTTGGGTTACCGGTTGGCATGAGGCCAGGGGCGTTATGTATAGATGATGAGTTATTGCAAAATATGCAACAGCTTAACCAGCGGCTTGCGCCAGCCGGTGCCGCTGGGGAGGCTGGGCAAAAGGAAGGAGTGTTTAGCTTGAAAATACAAGAAAAGAAAATACGTATTGCAACCGTAGATAGATGCGTGATGTGCGGGGAAATTATTCCGGAAGGACAGCAGGTTTGCGGGCTTTGCAAGCACAAAACAGAATTAGAAGAAACAATCAATAAAGAGCAGAACAAGATGTAAAACAAAGGAGGCTACACCATGAACCGATTTAAAT
>JAKOQC010000027.1 GCA_029778565.1 bacterium | reverse complement strand
CTTGCAAATTCCACTTAACGGTTACCTTGTAAGGGTAATCTTTTGATGCAGGATTTTGACTTGTGAGTTCAAGAGTTGTATTCCCTGTTCCGTATCTTGCACAGATTGAGCCATTAGTTTTAATAAGAAGTTCAAGGTTTCTGTTGGTCTGTCCGTTTCCGTCGAATATATATTGATTGGTTGAGCCGGGATTTCTCAGCGGCATGATAATACAATCTATCTGGCCTTCTTTATTTGACAATAAGTTGCCGGTTGGAATTTTAAGGACGTCGTTATGCGAGGTTTCTATTAATAAAGCCTTGTTAAATGCTTTTATGTATTGTCTTGGTTTTATGCTGACTATACCCTTCGTTATCATTGGAGATAGTTTAATGTAACGTCTGAGTGTACAATCTATGTCTACTATGCCTTTTGTAACCGCTGTTATGGCTGCCTGATACCTGCAAGAAGGCTTTATTGATACAACCCCTTTTGTTATTGCAGTTAAAGATACATAGTGCTTATTTGAGTAATTAAGCACCTTTTCATTAAACATCATTGAATTTAACGTGGTTACCACCACCTTTTATAAGGTGTTTTATTTCATATAATAAGTCTTATGTGAATTAGATTTTATGTCGCATTTAAGTCCGAATGTGAAATAAAGACATAGAAAATAGCGCACTAGGCGTTTTGGGCTGTTGCCAAAATCATATCTGCTTCCGCTTGTGTAAGTCTGTTTAACGTCACTTGTCCTTGTACAAATGTTTCATCAACTCTTTTCATAATCCACATATTTAAAATGAAATTATATGCTAGTGATTGCATTTACATCATTCCTTCCATCATTAGTAGTAAAACAGCATCTTCTGTTGCCGTTATACGGGTTCTCAGTTCCTCAACATCATTCCTTATAGGTGTTCTTTGAATATATCCGACATCTGCCAACTCAAAGCCAAAGTCACTTGCCGTTTTCATAGCTACTAGTTTCCTTAACTGTTGGATTGACGTGCTGAAATCCGTGCCAAAATTTAATTTTTCAACTTCTTGTTCGCTCATAAAATCTAAAAAACTAGCTTCGTCTAACCTCGTTTTGTGAGTAATGACTTTTGATTCTCCGTTATCGTCTATCTCAACAAGACCCTCTGCATCTATTCTACCTAAATTCTTTTTATCTTCCTCACTTTCTTCTGAATAGCCAAAATCAAATCTAAACTAATAAATTTTATATTTTTGATTATCATATACTTACCTCCTATAATTTCATAATAAATGCCAAAGCATAGTATGGGGGTCTGTTTTCGTGAGCTTCTCCACCTCCCACGGATGAAGTAGCACCAGTGACGCTGTGTGAGTGCGAGCCTGCTGATGAAGTAGACCCGCTAATGCTGTGAGAGTGGGAACCAGACGACGATGTGGTTGCAGAACCGCTTCCAAACGGGGCAGAAAAACTCCCTGTTGAACGTGATAAATTGTCTGTCCCAAATCCAATAGTATGCGTATGACTTCCTGTTGTGTTAGTGCTTAATGTACCACTATCATGACTATGACTACCTGCACTATTTGTTGAAAGTGTACCACTACTATGACTATGACTTGGTAATTGGCTTATCGTTAATGTTACTTCATTACTTCCACCTATATCTCCCACTTCATATTCATTTCCAGCCCCAACAATAAATCTATTTCTTAAATCTGGTGTTCCATTAGTACCATCACACAATGCCCATCCAGTTGGAATCATCTCAATTGAACCCGACCACATAGCTATTAAGCCTTTAGGTATATGCATATCATCTGCCAAATGCGAAGTTAAAGCATCATTACAAGAAGTAACTGTTTGCTTTATTTCATCATAAGTCCCTGCTGTAAATCTGTTTTCAACTACCGTTCCGGATGAATGAGGGGCAGGAGATGTCCCTTCTCGTCCTCTTAATACGTTGGATAATGTGTTAGTGCTTACATTTTTACTCCCTACCCGCATTATTTCACCTTCAACCGTGATTAAAAAAGGCGGGTTAGGGAGTGCTTCCGCATCTGCGACTTTAAATGATGTTTCAGTTAAACCTATGTCCTGCGTCAATAGAGTTCTTGACATATTTTTTACGTTTAATTCCATAATGCTCACCGCCTTTAATCAAAGCCTATCGCAATATTGCCGGCTTTTATGATTAATTGGTCGCCTTTTAATATGAGTTTACTGGTTACTTCTCCACCTGTTAATTCTTTTAAGCTGCCGGATTTTAACAAAACCCCGCCTGTTTTTGCGGTTCTAAATGCACCGTGCGTTATTACTCCCCAATCTTCGGTGGCTTCAGGAAATTCAATATCGTTAGCATTGTAGATTAGTTTATTTGAAGGACTTGTAAACGTCACTAGCATCCTTTCATAACCCCCTCCTGAAACCTCATTTCCTGTATCTGTATCCGAAGGGTCACTTGTATATAAAGCAAGATATATTT
>JAKOQC010000198.1 GCA_029778565.1 bacterium | reverse complement strand
CTAGAACCAACTACAAAAGGAGTAGGATGATCTTTAAACTCTACTTGTGGATGCCATATTGCTATCTCGCACCCGCTAGGAGCGTGAGAATAATTGCTTATAAACGTAAAACTAAAGTCAGTCTCACCTTCTTGAGCTGTATATGTTACAGATTGTCGAACCCACTCTCCTTTAATTAAAGGCTGAGTTGCTTGCGCGCGTTTGCCACTCACCACATTATAACACCAAATATATATTCCGTCATATGTTAAATCTGTCAATTGCTTGACCCAACATGAGAATGTAAACGTTTGTCCTGGGGAAATTGTCCAAGTAGGGGTTGTCGTATTTCGCTTATAAAAATGACCACTTGTATACTTAATGTATGCAGCAGTCATTGTACCGTCTGGCGCCATAACCGCATTGTCTGTTATCGTACCATTCCATGATTCTTTTGTGTATCCGGTTTCAAATGACAGTGGTTGTGGTAGTAAATTAGTAGTAGGTTCTTGAAACTGGTTGAATGTATAATGCAATACTTTACACTTTGCTAGTTCTTTTATTTCTTTAACTGAAAGAACATGATTATAGACACGAACGTCACAGATTTTTCCATTTATAGGTGCAGACAATCCAGTATAACTACCTATATATAATTGACTATTTTCTGGAACATTTAAATAACCTGAACTAGTTGTTTGTGTATCTAAAATTCCATTAATATATATTCGTTTATCTCGAGTAACACTGTCCCAAGTACACACAACATGGTACCAAGTATTAGCTGTAAACGTAATATTACTCTGACAGTCATCGTCATAGAAACCATAGTAAAGTTTGTTGTTTCGTTTTACTATATGTAACATCTGTTCAGTTGCAGCAGTACCTATAGTAAAAATGCCATAGTTAGCATTATCTGTACTGTTAAAATATACCCAAGCAGCTACGCTGAATGGTTTTATATTAAACCAAGATGACACTGTATCATTAGGACCACACGTTAATTTGTCAGAAGCTTCTATAAGTTCATAACATTTACCTAAGGGTCCACTTAAAGCAACAGATGCTCCAGAATTAATTAATGTATTTTTATTTATACTATTATCTTCAAGAGTACCATTAAGTGGCCACCATCCAATCAAAGCCATCTAAAATCTAAACTCCTTTCATCATACGAACACAAAGTCTAGTGACTCAGTGCTAGCATTATATATTATTTTAGCAGACCCATTATATACAGCGACATATCCAGCAGTGGTAAAATTACCTGTTTCATCTACTTTAGTTATAGGGCTATTAGCTTGTGAATTTGATTTAATAGAAAATAACTTATCTGTATTATCATTATTACTATCTATAATAATTTCCACAGATCCCATACTCTGTAAACTTAATACATTATTAGAAGAAGTACCAGCGTTGATAACAGCCAATGCTTTATTGATCGACAGGTCACCAGTTAAAGTTCCACCAGCCAGCTTTAAATAAATAGAATCATGATTATGCGTAGTACTTGATTTACTATCTAAGGCAGCTTGTAATCCATCAATATTGGAGATAATATGATTAT
>JAKOQC010000197.1 GCA_029778565.1 bacterium | reverse complement strand
GTCAATTGTCATCTGTCCTGCCTTGATTCGTGCTACCAAAGCATTGAGTAGTATTTCATTCATGCTCTACACCTCCTTCAACTCTATTGATGGCACTCCATTTGCTACCGTTATGTGCCACTTATAAAATTTTCCCGTGACCGAATCTTTGACGACATACCGACTGTCGTAATACTCAATTTCCGTCTCACCTTCCGTGCTTTCCCTGTCATACTCGTATGTGAAAAATACGATATCACCATCAACAAGGTCGGGATGGGTGAAAGATAGCTTATCCTCGGCTATTACGGCATCGCTAACATCAAGCTCGGTTTCAAGCCCAGTCATAAAGTCAATTTTTGATAACTTTTCCAATACCTTTATCGGTAAGTCTTGATATAATACGGTCATCTTGTCGGTATATACTCCTGCATCTGCAACTACAGGTTCAATGTATATAGTGCCCGAAGGATATGTTACTAGATTCCCTGATACTTGGACCGGTATTATAATCGGTTCCGCTAACTGATAAATTAGCGTTACTGGGTTAGCTTGTAACCACGCTTTAAAACCTGCTACATCTTGCGTTGTTAATTTTGACCTAGCTATTCTAATAAATGCAGCTCCCTGGGGCCCTCCTATTCCTCCATATATTTGTTCAATATCTTCAGTTATAGTACTAGAAGGTATAAACTTGTCACAAATTAAATTTCTGCCTAAAGATGTTTTCATGTCTGGTATTCCAAGATAAAAACCAATTGTGTTTTCTCCCGAATAAGTTGCTGTATAAACCCAATTTTCACTACCATTGAAAACAACTTCTTCTGTTCTTATGGTAGCCTTACCTTCAGTGATATTAAATTCATCTTTAGTACCCTTTGGAAGTGAGCGTAATTCTAGTATATTTCCTTCCTCATCTCTGCCAAGTATATATAGAGTGCTTTCCTTTGTTTCATCCTCGTTTACACTTTTAAACCTTATTGCACCAAATGTAGATTTAGTGCCATCACCATTGATGTAAGGATATTTTTGTGCAAGTTGGTCTGCAGTCAGTGTTTCAAAATCATTTTCTATTTCTGAGCCTGTTGGTAACTCGAAACAACGAATATCTTTTATTATCATAGACTCCTCAGAAGTTTCACTAGTAAAAAATGCTACCCTATTTAATGTAATCTCTGATTTAGTTGTTTCTATTGCTTTTACATATTGTGAACCTGTTAAATTTGATGTGAACCAAAGGTTAGTGTTAAATGCAGAACTACTTGACAAGCTAAGTCTTGATGTACCAGAGTTAACTTTATAAAATATAAAACCATACTTAGTATTAGTTTTGAAATTTGCATTTAGCCATACTGTGATACTATTAAATTTAGCTATTTTTAGATTATTACTCTCTATGGTACTTCCCTGAAGCAATTCCCACTCAGCCCAAGTATCACGATTATAATTTAATTCATTTTTTAACGTCATACCTTTTACAACAGCACTAACTTGCCCATTAGCTGCGTTCTTTGGTAGGCTTACTATTCCATATCCAGTAGCTTTTTGCTTAGGTTCTTGATTTATGTTTACTTGTTGCATAGTAGCCTTATAGTCGTTTAGCTCTTTTTCTACCTTGGCGACTTTCAGATTGTTACTATCTTTGTAAGTCGCATAATCATTCAAATGCGACTCAAAATCGTATCTGAAAGCCACCAAATCACCAGTAGCAATGGATTCAT
>JAKOQC010000196.1 GCA_029778565.1 bacterium | reverse complement strand
TTTTAAATTAAGTCTTTTAGGCATACTTGGGCATAGAATATAACATATCTGAGAAATGACAGCGTTCTGTAAATATAACAAATCCAATGGGTCTGTTATTGATTCATAGGCAGGAACCCTGCGGATTATAGTCGCTTCAGCAAGGTCAACTATGAGGGGTTGGTTTAACTCTTCATCAGTTAAATCATCTGCATCAACACCCAACCGAGAACGTACTACGTTTTCGAATCCTGGCTCTAGGATAAGCATACCAAGCCCTCCCCTCTAACTACTTATAAAACTTTATAGATACAACAGGCTTGCATGTAGATATCAAAACTAATGTTTTTGCATTCTTAAATTCTTTTGATTCGCCTGGCCTTACAATATTTTTGATGTCATATACTGCATTCTCAGGGTCTGCATACAAATCTCCAGCCCCAAAATTTTCTACAACAACAGAAGTAACCTCATCAGGTACGTCAATACTCTTAACTACAGAAACACTAAGTTGAATCTTCTTTTCCGAAACCAATACTGCTTTATCTTCTTGAAAATTAGTCTCAGAAGTAATATTAGATTCCGCTAAATTAGTAGCTACCTGTACTTCATTTATCTCCTGAATCATATTCTTATTAGTTTTCCTTGTAGTAGTTGTTTTCTTTTTATTCTCTGCCATAATATACCTCCTAATGTTAAAATGGTCGCTACAGGCAATCCTATAGCGACCTATTTTAATTTACTATTAATTAATCAGCCAGCGGTGCAACAGCGTCAGCAAACAGGAATCCTGCAGTATTGCAAATAATCTTATGTGCATACCATCTTTCAGCTTCTACGATTGTTGCACGTCTGCCCTGCTCGTACCAAGACCTAACCTGAACAGGACCTTCGCCATCCTTATTCCACATAAAGGTATAACCAATAGCAGGAACCTTCTTTCCAGGCTTAGGCGGAACATAAGCAAGGATTGCACTATTACCCCAAATATAATCCAGAGTATCGGACCTACCAGGGTTAGTAGCCCCAGATTTTAATGCAGAACCTACTACGATTTTATCTACGCCAAGAGCCAACCTAATCTGTTCGATATTTGCAACCCCAACAGGAGTTACACCTGCAAACAGCTTCAGAACTTTTGGATGGAACTTCAAAACATTAAACACAGGTTCGGAAAGGATGAGCGTGTTGGCCCTAATACCAGAAAGCTTGTGAATTCTCTCCTTAGCCTTGGCAATATCAACAGCAGGGTCACTGTCTTCATAGTCAGACCACTT
>JAKOQC010000195.1 GCA_029778565.1 bacterium | reverse complement strand
CGATGGGCGACTACGTGCTAATAAAGATGGGGTGCGAAGAGTAGAACTAGATTATGATAGTTTAGATTTTTATAATTCAGACGGTACAAAAGGCGGGGAAATAATAGGTGTATATTCGGATATATGGAAATTGCCCGTATTAATGTTACGTTCCAATACAGGTGTAGTCGAGATGGAATCCAGAATTTCATCGAACAATTATGCAAGAATCGAAGTTGTTGCTGGACATCCAAATATTGATTCTCCGGCACATGTCGCCATAGAAGCATATCAACCATCTGTAGGCGGACTTGGTGGAATTGAAGTAGGACCGGGCGGTGTAATGACAAGCGGATTTATGTATGTGAGTGGTGATTTTGAAGTATATGGGCAGAAATCCGCAGTGGTAGAAACGGAAAATTATGGCATGCGGAAGCTATATGCTATTGAATCTCCGGAAAACAGGTTTATAACCTATATCGAAAGAGAATTAGAACCGGGAGAGCATTACATTGAGATAGAACCAATGTTCAGAGAAACCATATCAGATTATTTTGTAGTACCGCACATACAAAACATGGCGGAAGTTTCGATTTTAGAGAGAGGCGAGAAAGGGTTTAGGGTTTTAGTAGGAAAAAAGAAAGCGGAAGTGGTATTTGAGATAAATGGGATTAGGAAAGGATACGAAGGAATTTATATGGAAGAAGCAGGATGCGGTTTCGAGCAATATCGGCATCTAGAAACCATTGAACAGCGATTAGAAGGAGGGATATCGTAATGAACATCGACGCAAACCTTGTAATACAAAAACTCACTCGTCAAATTGCAGATTTAAGCCTGCAGGTGGCAATACTGCAGACACAGGTTGAAATACTGCAAAAACAGCTTGAACAGCAGAAACAAAATGATAAAGAACAATAACGGATCTATCTACTATAGGGGGTGTGATATATGGCAACACCGCTTTTAAAACAGGGTAGTCGTGGTGCAGAAGTTAGACAACTGCAACAGTTTTTAAAAGATAAAGGCTATTATAAAGGAAATGTGGATGCTATATTTGGTCCTAAAACAGCAGCAGCAGTAAAGGCGTTCCAACAGGCACAGGGATTAAAGGTGGATGCAATAGTCGGACCTCAAACATGGGGCGCTATTAACGCACTTAAGGCCACTTCGCAGCCTGCAAAAACTACCGCTTCAAAACCTGCTAGTACTACTACTCCTAAAACTGCTGCTCAATCACCGACAGTACCGCAAAATGCACCACTTGGTTATTTAACCTATACACCGTTGACTGATGAAGAATTAAGACGTATGGCAGAAGAAAGGGTATCACCAACATACAGCGCAAATGTGGAAGCTGCAAAACAGGCAGCAGAACGTTCAAAGCAGGCATTAGAACAGCAAAAGGAACAGATAGAACGGTTATATGGTACTAGACGGGGTGAATTACAGGAATTATATGATATAGAAAGGCAAAGGGCGTCCGATGAAGCCTTAAAACGTGGGTTAGCACGTTCCTCATATGCAGCAGATAGACAAGCGCAAGTAGGCGAATTAGAAGCCAAAGCACTTCAACAGTTACAATCGGATTTAGCATTAGATATTAAACAAATAGACCAGCAGATTGTAACATTAGAACAGCAATTGGCAGATTCCCTAAAAAGATTGGATATAGATAGAGCCACAGAAATACGAAGTGCTATTGACCAGTTAAAACAGGAACAGGAAAATAAGCTATTGCAGATACAACAGTATAATAATCAATTAGCCGCACAAGAACGTCAGGAACAATTCCAGCGTGAACAATTTGACTGGCAGAAAGCATTACAGGAATGGGAGAAACAGTTTAAGCAAAAACAATTTGATTGGCAGAAGTATATTGACCAGCAACAGCTGGCTTTAGCAAGGGCAAGAGCAGCCGGTGGCCGTGGCGGTGGCCGTGCTACTACCAGCAATGTTAGTCCTTATCAATTGGCTTATAATGACGTGTTTAATAGCAGTAATCCTGCAGGTACATTTGTACAAAAGAAATATCAATATATGTCTGTATTATCACCGCAAGAATATCAAAGTTTAGAGGCAGCGGTAAACGCATATGCAGCACAGCAAAAGAGTAAACAGAGACTTTCAAACGTACAAAAACAGCGTAGCAGTAGCGGGTACATTAACTATGACGCATTAATTGTCGGTGGAAATAGGTAAAGAGGTGTTGTAATATGGATTGGGATACGTTTTATCGGCAGCAACAAGCAAGACAGCCTAATATAACATGGGACGAATATTATAAAAATGTATCTTTTAAAGCACCTGTATATACCACAGAAATGCTTTATAATACACAGGCAAAACCTAAAACAAAATTTACTGAAACTGATTTTCAGCCACTTAACATTGAATGGAAGTTTGACTGGTCACAGTATGGCAGTTATGACGAGACAGATCCAACTGAACAACTGCGCAAAATACGTAACGTACCGCCTTATTCGATTGTATCCACGT
>JAKOQC010000194.1 GCA_029778565.1 bacterium | reverse complement strand
TATCCCGGCACGGGAAAATAATATAATTCCCGTCCGAATGGGCCATGATGAAATGAATTAACCCATAAGGGGTAGGAAAAACCTCCAGTACAGAATTATGCCTAAATACAACGAAACCGATATTAGTCTTAACTAATAAATAAGTGTCCTTCATATCAAGCCTGCGATAATTACGTAATAGCGTTACCGATTGTCTTAGGACCTTCTACCTTCTGATCAAGTCTGAAGAACAACTCACCTAAATATTTATTGTAAGTAGAAACAGCATTAGCATCCCAGTTATTAACATAAAACTCGGCAAACTCATCTATATTAGTAAACCAGGCTTGACTGGATGTAACATGTTCACTTGCAGGTTTAGCCAATACTTCACGAGCTATTAACAGCTTAGTGGTTTTAGTTGCAGGACTATCATTCGGATTTATAGTAAGATAGCTCTGAATAGAACGGAGCGGAGTATCAGGATTACCAACAGCGGTTATAATTAGAGAAGCAGTTCGCTTATCGGGGAGTTGCTTTATAAATTGATCGGGTTTAGCAATACCAGCTTTAGAAAGTATATCCATCGTAGTATTCAAGGCCGCACTACTAACCGAGCCAGCCGGTAAACCAAGTTCTTCTGGGCGAACCCCGGTAGAAGAAGCTTGAGTATTTGCCGGGGCAGACGCCGTAGTTGTACCAGAAGCGTTAGTAGTTTCAGTAGATGTTGTTTCAGCAGGCGCCGTAGTTGTACCAGAAGCGTTAGTAGTTTCAGTAGATGTTGTTTCAGCAGTCGCAGCTTCCCCAGAAGCAGGTTGGGTGCCCTGTGTAGGCTGCGGCGTTTCCGGAGTAGATGTTTCGGCGGCAGGTGTGTTAGGAGTTAAGTTTTTTTTTCCCCACCACCAAAAATACCTCCGAGCAATCCAGAACCCATCAAACCAAAAGCGCTAACACCGAAGCCCAACATGGTTAACAGTACGGACGTTCCCTTGTCCTCAGACGTAAAGGTAGATACGAGACCGGCCAAAG
>JAKOQC010000193.1 GCA_029778565.1 bacterium | reverse complement strand
TAAACCGTGCGGAGAGTATAGCTACACTATATCAAAGGAGGGGCATAACGGCCTGTCAGGGAGTATAGAAGCGTTATCGAACGTTACAATACAAGGCATTATGGCAAAGAGTAGCGGTGACGCGGTAATTGGTGGAGGCGATGTTGTAGAAATCGCGGTAGTATATACTCGCCGTCCAGAATACTTTACGAATGTTTTTAAAGATAGACATGATAGAGCGGTAGTAGTCCGTCCAAGATCCAGTGGGTTAGACCAAATAACTTTATCAAGCATAGTCAGTTCTGCTTTTGATTACGCATCAGATTTTCGTCCTATAACGATGCAAGTTGTAGCCATTGGTGCAGGTGGTGATCACGCTGCAAGCAATAGTCGGTGGGGTGGTGGCAGTGGGTATTATAATTGGGCTAAGTTCACAACGCTTCCAGATGTTCATGAGACGTTAACAGTGAGTGTGAGCGTAGGGAACACAGTTAGTACGGGGAACGGTCAACCATCAACAGTGAGTATTCCCCAATATGGACTGACCATTACAGCTAGTGGCGGGTGTGCAGGAAATAGCTCGGGTGCGTGTGGATTAAATCCTGGTCGTTCCGTAAAAGCTGGAATAGGTTTTGGGGCTTCTAAAAGTGCATATTATCTCAATGGAAGTCCTTCGAATTATATATATGATGAATCTTTACCAATATGGAGAGAACTTGCAAACACTCCTTTGGTTTACAATGGAGTCGGTGGCGGTGGGTTGTTACATAATCCTGAAGGCCTGTATGTTTACCATCAAGTGGAGCCCGGGGCCGTGTTTATACTTATTCGTGGGGTAGTGTACTATTAGTGTTATTGTAGTACCTGTTACAATAATTGTATAAAAACGTGGATTTATATTAATAAGGCTAATGGTTGTGATTCTTATTCTTGGGATATCGATTGACTTTGTTGCACCGAAGTATTTACAATTGCGAAAAAATTCAACAATGTATTTTGTATTAATGTAATAACAAATACTAAAAGAGCATAATTTGATACACTCATTAGAACAAATACGCCAAGGTAATTGATTGTAATATTAGTGGTGTATTATCAGGCATGCCGTTCTATTGTACATACGATTTAGTATTGGTAGTTTGTGTTATATATAGAACATGAGACATAAATCATTTACACTTGTAGAATTGTTAGTGGTATGTGTTATATTGGGGGTGGTAGTTGTAATCGCAGTACCGAGATTCATGAACTTTTATGCTTCTTATAGGCTGAAAGTATTTGATGCTAATATCAAAGAAATCAAAACAGCGTTAGAGAATTACAAGATAGAAAGTGGCATTAATGCTGTTTCTTTTTATCCACCAAAATTAGAAGATTTACAAGACATATTAACAAAAACGCCAAACAACCCTTATACAAACAAATCTATGCTTAGTAGTATTGTGGCAGAAGCTGGTATATTTTACAAAGCAATAGGCAGTGGTG
>JAKOQC010000026.1 GCA_029778565.1 bacterium | reverse complement strand
TCTACCTGTGTACCTGAGGTATATGTATTACCTAGATTGTATGCAGAGAAAAGCTCACCAGCAAATATAGCACCCATCACTTCGCCACGAGACCATAGACCTAGCATATCACCATAGCCGCCAGCACCTACTCCTGCCATAGCACCACCAGTAGCACTATAGCCACTACCTGATCCACTGCTTGTCCAATATGCTCCATATTTACTACTTCCAGAATTTTTATATCCCAAAGATCCCCAATATGACCCATCATCATTAGCACCTAATACTCCACCACATCTAGTATAATCATTCCAATTAAAACCACCAACACCATAAGAATATAAATCACCCCAAAGATTATAGCCTTTTACGGCACCATTTGAAGAATCACAATCATAACCTGTGCCATCATTTCGACTATCTCGTGTTCTATACCCATATATTGTTGATTGTCCATCACCTTTACTAGTCAGTTGCCGTTTATATGCATATAACAGCTCAGTGGCGGATGTATCTTTTATATACATATAATTATTATTTGTTTGATAAAAATATGCTATGTTTTGAGATGCTTGTGAAACCACATGCAGTTTGGCTGTAGGACTTGTAGTTCCTATACCTACATTACCATTAACAATAGCATTGCCACCAATATTTGTATTGCCACTAATATCTGTATTACCTTCTATAATAGCTAGATCTGATAAATTAGAAATTTTTATCTCGTCTATCCATACTTTATCGGAGCCGCTATTTACGCTACCATCTTTAGAATATTCCCATTTAAAAGTATGACTACCTGGACCTACTGAGAAACTAACAACTGTCCATGCTATTTCGCCACCCCAATTAGCTTGTTCTACACCATCAATGTAGAATTTTAATTTATCACAACAAGACTCAGAAGATGTTTTATAAGCGAAACTAATTTGTCCTGGGGAGGAAAGAGACTGGGTGAGCTGAATATAAGTAGATTGCGAAGCTGCTATAGTGCCAGACTCAGCACAATAGCTACCAGCATATGGGCTAGTAGTGCTTGTAGCCCAATTTGCATTACCACCAGTAGTAAATGGAGATAAAGATCCATCTTCGAAGCCATCATTAAATACATAAGAGGTAGGAGCAACATGTAAAGCTCTTTGTGGGGTAGTGGTACCTATGCCTACATTGCCATTGGGATCTATTCGCATTCTTTCAGCACAACCACCTAAATTATTTGTTGAAAAACGTAAATCTCCAGCAACATTACTTCCACTAACGTTTGAGATATAACTCTCTATGCAAGCAGTTCGTCTATCTGTAGCTGCGATATTGGCATGGAAATTTATTTCT
>JAKOQC010000192.1 GCA_029778565.1 bacterium | reverse complement strand
CGTTCTTGAGTTCTTTCATATGGTGCAGCTCGCAGTTGTTCCGTGGCTTGTGCCTCCAAAATCTGATTCAGGATTGATTCCAGCAGTTTTGATACGCTGGAATCCTTGGCATCCGACAAAAATAGATGCTGAAGTAATTCTGAGTCGATGGTAACATGGTATTGAGCCATTGCAAGGTCACCTCCGGTTTTGGTTTGTTTTGGTCACTTACCATTCTAAACCAGGGGCCTTGTCTTGGCTCTTCATTTTACACAATTATATGGACTTAACTGGTTTATATTACTCTCTTTATAAGATTTTAAGCCTTCTGTAACGTAATCCTTATACTCAGGTTTTTTGTCAACTAATGGCCATACCTCCGGATTATTACATCCTAAGGTGAGAAACAATAATAAACTAATCAGTCCTAAAGAAATAGGTTTAATAAACAAAATTTCCCCCTCCAATCACAATTATTCATCACAAGACATCCTTTTCTTCGGTAAACCAAGTACTATCACACAGGCTAGGCCTGAAATAGCACATATCAATATGCTCCACAAAGACTCAGGTACTAACCACTTGAAACAAATTGTTGGCACTAAAAATGGAAACACTAAAACAAATGGCTTCACAGTAGTTGCTAATATCTTTATTAAATTATTGCCAGCTATTTTCAGCAAAAAGACTGCGTTTATGAAGTAAACCACTGCTCCGCTTAAACCTAACAGCATGATGGTGTATAATGGATTATTTAATAATCCTCCTATAAAAAGAGCTAGCAACCGCATGATAAGCAATATAAGTGAAAATATGAAATACAAACTTTGTTTATCAAGCACATAATAAAGCATTGATATCGGTGAAGAAGCTAGCTGAAATATTAACCAAGGGCCAAGCCATCTGGCATATTCTCCTGCTATCAACCATTGTGAACCAAAAATTAGCGAGAATAGCTCTGGACCTACTACCATTAAAAACAGAATGGGAATTATCCCAATATAAAGTAATACGGAATACATTCTCAGAGAATAATCTGTTACACTAGCGTTTCGATACATCTCCGTAGCTTTAGGAAAAAATACCTGACCAATAGAAGATCCAATTAAATTGAGTGGCAAAGCTAACAGTCGATGCCCTAATTCAAAAAAGCCAACTACTGCAGAATTAAAGAAATATCCCAACATTAATATTGGTAACATATTAGCAATCGTATTTAGCAGAGTAGCCCAGGTTGAAAATATCGGAAAATGTTTGTATTCCAGCAATCGAGCTTTAAGATTATCAACAGTTACAGCCTTTAATATTTCTCTACCTTCATCTTTCCAGATCTTCATTCCTAATCTTGCCGTGGCAGTCATTCGTCCGATAATGTCTCCACTTATCAGACCCATAGGCCCATAGGAATAGACTGTTCCGATCCCTACTTGTGTAACCGCAGTAACTGTATTCTGAGTAATTTGACGTACGGCAAGTCTCTTAAACTGCTTTCGCCGAGTGCTCCAGTAGTTAAAGACCTGAAATAAGCCTACTGTTAGTACACTTAAAGGCATAAACCATAGCCAAAGTGACAACTCTGGTGCGCCCAATAAGTTGGCTACTGGAAAGTTAAATAATGCTACCATTATTAGAGTAACGATGGCCATAAAAAAACATATTAAAATAGAAAGAGCTAATAAATTTGAAGATTCTTCATCCTTTTCAGGAAGAACTATTGCCAATTCGTAGCGCCAGCAAGCTACTACAGCTAATATTCCCAATATGGCCGTATATAAGGAATAAACTCCAAAGTCCTCCGGGCTATATAACCGTGTGAGAATGGGTGCTGCTAAAACCAGTAATGCCTGCGAAAAAGTTGTCCCAGTCATTAGCGTTACTACATTTCTTGCAAAACTACCGGCAGGGAGTCTTTCATTTAATATCTCTTTTATTTTATCCATAATGACATGTGGAACGCCTGCGTCCTCCTGTGTTTTTTATTTTCCTCTTCTTATATTCTCACATATCTCTGCGATTGACTTTTCTTCTAGATATGGGTGCATGGGTAAAGAAAGGACTCTATTACACAAATCTCCGGTTGTGTTTAGACTATTTGTATTGCTTGCTATATCCTCAAAAGCTTTCTGCTTATGCAATGGTTTGGAATAATAAACCATTGTGGGTATCCCCTGTTCTTGTAGTTTCTTTTGTAAGGCATCCCGCTGTTCTTTATTGTCAAGCTGAATAGTGTACTGAGCCCAACTAGAATAATAACCATCTGGAATGACAGGCGTTTTTACTATATCCCTAAGTTTTTCTGTATAGACATTAGCTATCTGATTTACTTTTTCAAGTTCATAGTCCATGAAGGCCTTAAGCTTAACCTGTAAGATAGCAGCCTGGATTGTATCCAACCGGGAGTTTAAGCCAATACGAACATTGTCATAGCGAGAAGTACCTTTACCATGCATACGAATTGATTTAAGTTCTTCGGCTAAACCATCGTTATTAGTAAATATAGCCCCTCCATCTCCATAGCAACCCAATGGTTTAGCTGGGAAAAAAGAAGTAGTAGCAGCATGTCCGAAACTGCATGCTTTCTGTTCTCCTATCCTTCCGCCGAAGCCCTGGGCTCCGTCTTCTAATATTAACAGGTTATATTTTTCGGCAATCTTTTTAATCGCCGGATAGTTAGCGGGAAGACCAAACAGATCCACCGGGATAACAACTCGGGGATGATAACGACCTTCTTTCAATGTCCGTTGAATAGCTTCTTCTAATTTTACTGGGTCCATATTGAAAGTATCTTCATCGGCATCGACAAATATAGGAGTAGCCCCTAGCAGGGAAACTACTTCGGCGGTAGCAAAAAAGGTGAAGTCGGGTACAAATACTGCATCGCCTGCTTTTATGTCCCAGGCCATTAAAACCATAAGCAAGGCATCCGTGCCATTGGCACAGCTGATACAGTGTTTTACGCCTACATATTCAGCCAGGCTTTCTTCCAGTTCTCTTACCTGGCGGCCCATGATGAATTGTCCTTCGTCCAGAACATTCTGGATGGCTTTGTCTATTTGGGGTTTGAGGGCTTGATATTGGGCTTTAAGGTCACGGAATTGCATAAGTACCCCTTTCCTTTCTGCTTCAGTCGGTAGCAAATTTCCGCTTGTATTCTTCAAACTTTGCGAAGAGTTGTTTTTCTAAATCTTGGCCCATTCTCTTATGTACAGGAAATCCCTCAGTGTTGATTCTTTCCTTTGGTATGTTCTTCACCTTGTCCAAAGCGTCAACAAGCATAGTAATTTCCATCTCGTATTGTTTCTGAGCGAGAGAATGAAAACTATCCCCCCACGTAACCTCAATTATCTTTTGGTCAATAAGAAATCCGGCATCCGGCTCATGATCAATAATATGTGTAGTTACTCCTATCGGCTGCATCTCACAAATTGCCCATTTAAATGCATCTAGTCCTCTTACCAGAGGAAGTATTCCTGGATGAGAATTAATAATTGTGTATTTTTCAATGAGTTCGGCCGGTATAATTCCGGCTCCACAAATAAGTATGGGGCCCGGTTCTTTATCCAATATCGGGGTAATTTTTGTAAAGGAATTAATAAATTCATACTTATAATCTAATGATTTACATAACTTGTCAGGTGGAATAGCTGCATATATTCGTGGTCGATGATTTATTAACGGTTTATGTTTTTTAGTGTAGTGATACGGCAAGGCAATGACCGTTACATCCTTGTGGCCACAGGCTTTGAGTAAATTTAAAACATCATACGTTTTCCTATGAGCGTCATTATAAGTAAGTATATAAATCATTCTTTTCCCTTCTTACCAAAGTTAAATCTGTTCACAAAATCCATGGTACTACATCTATCCAAAGGCAACTGTACAGGCCCTCTATCAGCTGCGGCCTTATAAATAGCTAAAACCAATTCCACGGCTCTTCTTCCCGCCTGAGCGTCTACATAGGGCTGACGATTATTCTCTATAGCTGCTATCATATCGGCATATAATGGTTTATGTCCAAAGCCATAGATATTGGGCGGGTTTTCATGAAATTGCGCTTTGATTATTTCAGGATCATCTAATTGATCAGCAAAAACCCATTCTTCAATGATATTCACCGATTTCCCTCCGGCTTTGACGGTGCCTTTCTCCCCGAAGATATACAGAGTCTCTTCCAGATTGGCGGGATAAACATTAGTGGTACCCTCTATAATGCCATAAGCTCCATTTTTGAATTTAACCAAGGCGATGCCAAAGTCTTCAGCTTCTATATAGTCATGATTGAGGCGGTCAGTATAGGCAACGACTTCAGTCACCTCATCACCCATCATCCAGCGTAAAAGATCGATATTATGGATACATTGGTTCATTAAAGCACCGCCATCCTGCTCCCAGGTACCGCGCCAGGGGGCTTGTTCATAGTAGGTACGTCCACGGTTCCAGCGAATATGAGCAGTGCCGTAGAAAAGACGGCCAAAGCGACCCTGTTCCAGGGCTTCACGAATTTTCTGAATGGATTTATTGAACCTATTCTGGTGGCAGGCGCAGACCTTTACACCTTTACGCTCTGCGGCACTGATAATGGCATCAGCATCTTCTAAAGATAAAGCGATTGGTTTCTCAATGATGACGTGTATGCCTTTTTCAATGCAATCCAAGGCAATGGCTGCGTGTTTGCCGCTTTCGGTGGCAATAGCCACCAGGTCTAGTTCTTCCTCGTCCAGCATCTGTTTATAGTCGGTGTATTGTTTTATGTCAGCAGACAAACCGCACATAGTGATTTTTTCTGCCATATTGGCGGGTATCAGATCACATAGGGCTACGATGTTTAGATTGTTTTCTTTGGCGGCCATTAGGTGATTGGGGGAAATGCGGCCGCAGCCGATAATTGCATAGTTCATATTCGTGAGGGGTGAGGCGTGAGGGGTGAGGAGACATAATCCACAGTCTCCGTTCTTCCTCTACAACCTTTGTCCTCGGTCACTTCCTTTCGTAATTTTTGGTGAGGAGGGAGGAGTGAGGTGTGAGGAGAAGTATTTTTATACCTTACTCCTTACTTTTTTAAGCAATCCTCCGATTAAAGCAAAGACTTTATCTAACTGCTCAAGGACTTTATTATCATGATAATAACCTAACTCTTTAGCTATAAGAATCTGTGTTTCTAGTTCACTCAATGATGCCCTGGCTATGATTAAAAACCTGGCAAATTCGGTTGAGCTATCTCTAGCGGCACCTTCGGCGATATTACTTGATACTGATATGGCTGCTCTACGCATTTGCTGGGTTATCCCATACAATTCTTCTTTTGGATAATGTGACGTTAATTCATAAACTAGTTTAACCAGGGTTATAGACTCTTGCCAGGCAGCTAATTTATGATGTTTTCTCAAACTTCTCTCCTCTCTCCTCACGCCTTACAGTAATTCTATATTTTCCCGGTTTTTGACGTCTTTCATGGCGTTTTTGGTGTCGAAAATAAAACGGGCATTTTTCTGGACGAAGTTGTAGTCTACATTGGTATGAGCGGTGGT
>JAKOQC010000191.1 GCA_029778565.1 bacterium | reverse complement strand
GGCACCGGCAACTTGCATCCTTTGCAGTGCCGCCACCAGGCGTTCTGCTATAATATCAGCCCAACCAGTGTTACTTTCCAAAGGCAGAACTGCTTCTTTTTTGTAGCCTTCTCCCATCACAGCCAAAGTGGGAGCTGTTATAATACCACCTTGAGCCAGGTAGGGAATAGTAGGTATCTTGGGTAAACCGATGCTAAAGCCACCCACTTTGCCTACAAGCGGTATGTTTACACTTGGTACAGTTATTTTTATTTTATTTAGGGCATTGATCATCTTATTTATACCGCCAATGATCCAATTGATTACTCCTTTGATTGTCCCCCAAATACTATTCCATATATTAGCAATGCCCGTTTTCAAGCTATTAAATATATTAATTATTGAGTTTTTTATGCCATTAAAAACGCTTGATGCTGTGTTTTTTATACCATTCCACAAATTATTCAGCCAAGATGATACACTGTTCCAGATATTTGTGATGCTTGTTTTGACGCTATTAAATACGTTAACTATTGAACTCTTTACGCTGTTAAAAATACTTACAGCAGTGTTTTTAATACCGTTCCAGAGATTAGAGCAGAAACTTTTTATTCCGTTCCATATATTAGTTACCATTGTTTTTACTGCATTGAAAGCATTTGCAATACCGTTTTTAATGGAATCAAACACCGTTAACGCTGTGTTTTTAATCCCATTCCATACATTTTTTATCCATGTTGTTATATTGTTCCATATGTTGGATATTGCTGTTTTTGCAGAATTAAGAGAATTTGATATAGATGTTGTAATACTGTTCCATGTATCTTTAGTCCACTGGATTATATTATTCCAGGTATCGGATATCCATTTACCGATATTGCCGAAAGCCTCTTTGATCTTTTCCCACAGCTTACCAGCCCATTCCCTGATTTTATCCCAGTTTTTCCACAAAAGTACGCCTATAGCTATTAATCCTCCTATAATAGCAATAGCAATGCCTATTGGCGATGTAAGAAATGCTATAGCTGCGGCCAGACCGCCAGTTATTCCCGTTGCTATTCCCGCTACTACATTCCATATAGTTATAGCAGCATTAACTAGCCCCCAAGCAGCTGCAAAACTACCGACAATAATAGCCAGTGTTTCAACTGTTTTTTGATTTTCAGATATCCAATCTCCAATAGCGGTTAATCCTTTGTTAATACCGTCTAAAATATCCAATATGACGCCGCCTGTCCATTGAGCAACGGGTAAAAATAAATTCTCCCACAACCAGGACCAAAGGGGCTTAAGTGCCTCGATTACTTCATTCAGAATTCTAAATACATTTGCTAGAGTATCCATGAATCGGGGAATAACTTCGGTAATAGTCCATTTCCCCAAAGGAATTAATACGTTATCGAGCAGCCATTTGAGGCCTTTGCCTATATTCTCACCCAAAGGCTTAAATGCTTCTACCAACCTTCCAAATGCTTCTCTGGCAGGTTCCAAATACTCCTTAAAGCTTTCGGCCATAGCCTTTATTTTATCTGTTACCGCGACAATGCTTGAGGCAAACCCACCAGTTTCTACAGGAGGCATAGTTACCGCAGCTCCACCACCAACTGTTCCGGCTCCTCCACCGCTGCCTCCAGCATCGGCTTTGGATTGCTTTGCAAGTTGATTGATTTCATCAAAGCCTGCAAGAGCGCCCTTTGCTTCCTTAGCAGCCTTCTTTGCTGCTTTACCGGTTCCTGCGGTGGCTGCACCCAAATCCTCCATAGCGCTTGCCTGACTTTGTATGGCTGTCGCTTGTGCTTGTGCCTGCTTTGGCGCACCAAACAGCGCCGTTGTAAACTGTGCAATCAAATTAACCACACGGCCTATAGCGTTGGCCATGGTCGTTAAGGCAGGTAATACAGCATTGTATATCGGCAGGAAGGCTTGACCTAGGGATAATTGGATATTTTTAAGGCTAGCAATAAACTGCGCTTGTCTTAGTTGGGTATTATCAGCTAATGTGTCGCCATACCTCTTATACGTTTGCTCTAATATAGCTGCTAAACGTATCTGTTGTTGAGTTTGGAAATCCAGCTGCGCCCAAGACTTATCGCCAGCAAAACGTCTAAACGCTTCAGTAGATTCAATCATGGATATGTTTGTATATACGCCTAGGTCCTCAATCGCCTCTGTGCTCCCCAACATACCTGAGCGAATTCTATTTGCTACATCCTCATAAGTCCTTCCCGTCCTGCTGGCTATGATTGCGGCAGCCTTCATTAGTTCCTGCGTCTGTTTTGCTGTCTCTTCGGCGCTAGAGGTGAAGCTGCTTAATAAGTTAGAAAATATCGAGCCATAATTATAAGCATCGGCTTTGGCCATACCAAAGGACTTGCTTTGAGTTTCAACCCAATCCTGAAAAGCCTTTGCAGCTTGTCCCATGTTATGATTGATATTCTCAATTGCCGTTTCTACGCCCATGGCCATTTGCGTACTATCCTTGATTAGTTTCCCTATGGCCAAGGACCCAAGAATGGTGCCAATTGTCTTCATAGCCCTGCTAACATTGTTTTTAAAGCTTTGTAACTGCTTCTGGGTCTTATCTAGTTCCCTTTTTATACCACTAAAATCAGCACCACCACGAACAATAAAATTACTCTTCGCCAAGCACCTTCACCTCCCCGCCAAATATCATGTTGAGTACTTGTATCTGTTTAAACATTTGTTCATCCGTCATGATTTTCTTTTCCCTGCTTATACTGTCTAAAATTTCTTTTAATGGTCGTGGCTGCTGATGTCGCTTACCTAGCCATTGAATGGTCCACATAGCATTTAGATATGCAAGCGTTATGTTATCTTTCGCTTCAAGTTCTTTACGCCTGCGGTAACTTTTTGCAACTATATTTAGTTCATAAGGTGTTATCTCCCAAAATTCTGTTATCGGAATACCAATAAAGGTAGCGAGTTCGAGAGCTTTTTCTATACTAAACTCTTCTTCCTCGCTACCTTCTACTTGTTTTTTTCATTTTCCCTTTCGTTTCCTCCAAATGCACTCCGAAAGGCTTCACCCATAGCTTGCAATACAGTTGTTATATCGGAATATTCATCTACTAAATCCATAACCTTTTCGGGTGTTAGGTCTTTATCTTCATGGACCAGTCCTGCCCAAATCATTATTGCAGCATCTTCCATTGTAAGATTTTCCATGTCTATTTTTGATATCGGTTTGTTGAGTGTCTTTTCGATTAAGCTAAGAGCCTTCATCCCATATCGAAAATTTCTCACTTTGTCAAGCTTTATTGGATGATAACTCATCATTGCCCCTCCTCATAAAAAATAATAAGGCTAGAATAAATCTAGCCTTAGGAACCAGTACCAACAGTTAGGGTGGGCTTACCTGATACTTTGATTGTAGCCGAGAAAGATAATGGATCTTCCAAATCCGCGCCCGTACTAAAGCCAGTCACTACGCCTCTAAATTGCCAACTGCCCATATTGTTAGGGAATAAAATGGTAAATTGTTCCTCTGCGCCGCTTTCAAATAAGTCATACAATTCTTTTTGCCCTTTCCCTGTTTCAAGTTCCAAATAACCTTCAAGCGATACTTCACCAGCATCTTTGAAGCCAGCAATAAATTCCCTGTAAGCTCCATCGGAATCCAAAGTAGTAACATCTATGGTATCAGCCGACAAATCTAATCCACCAATAGAAGTCAATCCCGCTACTGTTACTGGGTTGTCTGTGCCTATTTGTAATTTTGTTCCTAATGCTCTTTTAGCCATATTATTCTACCTCCTCAAAATAAATTGTAAAATCTATGATCCCTCGATTGACTTTTAAGGCATGTTCATATTGTTCGGTCACATTATTGATTGTCACGTCCTCGATGTAGTAATTTTCTAACTGTGTCTGCGGCAAGGATTCTAGCAGTTTCTCAACCTTCTCTCTGAGTGCAACCATATCTCCGTACCTTGTCGCCATTATCGAAAACATATAGCTTAAGTATTCTTTGCCCGTTGGACCTTCCAATGTTTTGACCTTAGTGGTGCTAATCCTTGCATAAACCAGATATGGTTTTGTGTGCCCTTC
>JAKOQC010000190.1 GCA_029778565.1 bacterium | reverse complement strand
CAACTATAACTTTCCTGGTAATGTTGGCATCGGTACTACCTCTTCATCTTCACAACTAGATGTAACAGGCGATATCTATGCCACTAAACAGGTTACTGCTGGAACCAAGTTTAAGGTAGGTTCCTCAGAACTTTCTTCTTCACAACTGAAAGTCAATGGCAGTTCTTTGGTAGTAACAAGCACTGGCAATGTTGGTATCGGAACAACAAGCCCGGCATATAAATTGGATGTTAATGGAAGTATCAATGCTAGCGGTAATATTATTGCAGCAAGACCCACAACACCAGAACAATTAGCTACCAAGGGTTATGTTGATGAGTTAATAGCTCAAGTAGAGGGTATTATTACCGGTGCTCAACCATTGGTAAATGGTGCTCATACTCAACAAGAATGTATTAATGCTGGAGGTGAGGTAGTTGATAGCGATGTTACCTTTAAACAGTGTCGATTTAATGCATCAGCTTGTCCAAACGGATGGACACAATACAAATACTTTACAACTACACAGAGCGTAACAGGAGGAGGAAGGGGCTCGTATCCTGATTGTACAACTGGGGCACATACCTGGGGAAACAAGCCTATTGTGGAATATTCTTGCTGTAGTACTACTCAACAACAAGGGACGGGATATCGTGAATATTGTTGTCCATCACGAAGTGGGCAAACGCTGTGCAGATTTGTATATGCGATAATAACTCAGGTTGGCTGTTACTAAAAAAAGCAAGTAAATTAAATAAAAGGGGTTGACCTTAGTCAAGGGTCAACCCTTGGCTAATTTTATTGGTTCTTTGATTTTAAACCTTTTTCTCTCTTGTTATAACCCCTCACCTTTTTGAAGGTGAGGGGCGATTCCGATACATTGTTGCGGGCTTCGCCCGAGATTGCTTCGTCGCTGCGGCTCCTCGCAAAGACAGTGCTAGGTGTTGTCATCGCGAGCCCGCCACAGGCGGGCGTGGCGATCTCGTGGCACGTCCACAAACATTCCTCGGGATTGCTTCGTCGTTCACTTCGTTCACTCCTCGCAAAGACAATAAAAGGAGTTTTATTTTCTTTTCAACACTTCGCTTCGCTCGTGTCAATGACAATAGTTATTTTTTGTCATTGCGAGTCCTACCGCAGTAGGACGTGGCAATCCCGATGCACGTCCACAAACATTCCACGGGATTGCTTCGGGCTTCGCCCTCGCAATGACAGTAGTGGGGAGATTGTTTTCTGATTTCTGACAACTGATTTCTGTTTAGTATTTGGTATTTAGAATTTGTTTGGAATTTGGAATTTGGTGCTTTTTTGGAATTTGGAATTTGTGATTTGGAATTTCTACTAAGGTGCTCTTTTTTTTATTGCTGTTTTTTGATAGTATATTATCAATATATTATCAAATAATAATTTTTATGATTTTTAATCTCTATTTAT
>JAKOQC010000189.1 GCA_029778565.1 bacterium | reverse complement strand
TCCAAGACCGATATAAAGTACATTAGTTCCACAGGCTGATTATTACCTATATTATATATTTTGTAAGGTGCAAAGCTCGTTCCTGGATCAGGGTTAGTATCATCCCATTCTGGATTTGGCTCAGGTTTCTTATCGATCAAACGGACAACGCCCTCAACCACATCGTCTATGTAGGTAAAGTCCCTCTTCATATTGCCATAGTTAAACACCTTTATGGGTTTCCCATCTAAAATAGATTTAGTGAAAATAAACAAAGCCATATCAGGTCTACCCCATGGACCATAAACCGTAAAAAAGCGTAAGCCAGTGGTAGGGATGCCATAAAGATGACTGTATGTATGTGCCATCAATTCATTAGATTTCTTCGTAGCAGCGTACAAGCTCAACGGATGATCGACGTTATCATGAACGGAAAAAGGCAGTTTTCTATTTGACCCGTAAACCGAACTTGAAGACGCAAAAATCAGATGCCCTACCGCATAATGTCTGCAACCTTCCAAGATGTTCAAAAAGCCAACGATATTTGAATCTATATAAATATGAGGATTTTGTATGCTGTAGCGAACACCTGCCTGGGCGGCTAGATGGATGACTACGTCAAAAGAGTTCGCCCGAAATACATCTTCGACAGCTTCTTTATCCTCCAATGAGGCGTAAACAAATCGAAACCCTGTCTTTTTTTCAAGCAACGAGAGGCGTGATCGCTTAAGCGATACATCGTAGTAATCATTCAAGTTGTCCAACCCTACAACTTGATATCCTTCGTTTAACAATCTCATAGATAAATGAAAACCGATAAAACCTGCGCAGCCAGTAACCAGTATCGAACTTTGTCCCATTGTCTGTCCTTACCTCCAATATCGAGTATACAGTTTCTCCTAACTCGGTAACCAGTTTACTATTGAGAACAGGATAGGAAATTCAACACTTTTTTGAGCAATTTAGTAGGTGCAAACACAGTGCTCATATCCTTTGCGGGGTTAGTGCCTGTACGCTGAAGGGGTATCTGTCTATATTCTGCACCTATTGCCGCCAGTTCAGATTCAAAACCCGCAGAGAGGGAATTATTCGAAAAACTTCCTCTATTGCTTTGCAGTCTTCTAAGGAAGCACGGATAAAGGAAAACTCTGCAAATTTCTGTAATTGCTCCAATCGGGCTTTTTTAGATTCACATCATAGTAATCGTTAAGATTGTCCACCCCCACCACCAGATACCCATCGGCCAACAAACTTTTAGCCACATGAAACCCAATAAACCCGGCGCATCCGGTAACCAAGACTCTTTTAGTTTTTTGCATAATAATGCTCCTTTAATTTTACAAAGTAAATACTAAAATCCCTTACCCTCTTTCTGGAGCCATAACTCTAAAATCAATAAAGCATACACCAGATATGCCCAATTTCTTTCGTTCATCGTTTCTTGCTTGATAAGTAAGCGAACCTGTTCCTTGTCTAAATAAGTATATATTTTCGC
>JAKOQC010000188.1 GCA_029778565.1 bacterium | reverse complement strand
GTTTGGAAATTGGTTCTTAAGTTTGGAATATTCATCATCAGTGAGTAGTACGTTTTGATATTCACCATATTTGTGTTTAGTTGGTTTCTTTTTTTGCTCCTTTTCTGGTTCTTTTTCTTCATCTGCTGGTGTATATATATATAAATTAATATTCTTATCATTATTATCATTCTTATCATTATTAGTTGTTGTTAGTCGTTTGTTAGTCGTTTGTTGCTCGTTTGTTGCTTGACTGTTATCTAGTGTGTTAGTGTCTTGATAAATTTCGTAGTTATTAATAGTTATAATTGAATAATTGCTTGTTGTTTCGTGTGTTATTTCGCCTGTTGATTTTAACTTGTTTATTGCTGTTCTTACGTTTTGAAGTGATAGTTTTAATTCTTTAGCTAATTGTGAGTAACTAGTAATAAAACTACCTCTCTTGATAACTATTCCTCGCCATTTTTTTTCTGTATGGTTAGCTTTTAAAAGACAATGGAGAAACACACTTTTTGTGATTATGTCATCATACCATTCCCAATCAATTATTCTTCTATGTAGTTTGATATAACCAGTGTTAACTTCAGGATCTTTTATATCTGCCACATAAAAACACCTACCCTTCTACTTATATCCGCCATGTTTCCCAGCCACATAGACTGGTATCCCAAACTCACGTGCTACTGCTTTTTTCATTAATGCTTCGTCACTGCGATGGTCGCTTAGGTGAATGAGGTATATAACCTTGCACCTGTTAAGATTTAATGACTTGAGAGTCTTAATGCAAGTTGTAAGTGACATATGACTGTTTAAAAGTCTTTTTTTTAGTGCGTAATTAATTTCATCGTTGTCCAACAGTTCATCTACGTAATTGCACTCAATCATCACATAGTCGAATGGAAACTGTTTCAAACTATACTTCGTGTATTTCGCATCCGTCATGAACATTAGGTTTTCTTTCGTTATGGTAGATGAAATTATGAATCCTAAACTACCAGGGCAGTCATGCTCCGTCTCAAATGGAATTACCGTATATGTTCCTATTGCGGTCTTGGTAGCATGACTAATAGCTACTCCCTTCATCTCTCCTAATGTCTCCTTGGATGCGTAAATTGGTATGAATCGTGAGATGTCTTTCATGGCACAAGAGTGATCATTATGACCGTGTGAGATAAGACAACCTAAAAAGTCTGTGAGTTTGAGACTTCGTTTGTTGAGTTCCCTAATCAACTGACGGTAAGGAATGCCCCCTTCTAGCAGGAGCCTAGTAACACCATCATCGATGATGTAGCAGTTCCCACTAGAAGAGGAAGCGATAATGTCGATTTTCATATTAGAACCCTAGTTCATCATC
>JAKOQC010000187.1 GCA_029778565.1 bacterium | reverse complement strand
TTTGTTTATCTCCTTTATTTTTGTTTTTTAATTTATTCTCTCGAGGCAACGCAATTTAGCACTGCGTGCCCGGGGATTATTGCTATCAAATACTGAACCTAAAATAGGCTTTTTGGTAATCCTTTTAAATCGTGGTTCTGACACAATCTGGCCATAATTATCGCGGTCAGCCGTACTGAGCGAGCGAAAACAGTTTTTTACCAGCCGGTCTTCTAGGGAATGGAAGCTAATAATAGCTATCCTGCCACCAGAAACAAGCTTGCTAGGCGCAATTTCTAGAAACCGTTCTAAGGCTGTTAATTCGCCATTAACGGCAATACGTAAAGCCTGGAACGTTTTGGTTGCCGGATGAATCCGACCAGAAGTCTTAATCTGTTGTGAGATAATATCAGCCAGCTGAGCAGTAGTGGTAATCGGTTTTACTTTGCGGGCCATTACTATAGCCTTGGCAATTCGCCTGCTCGCTCGCTCTTCTCCATACTCATAGAGTATCTTGGCAATCTCATCTTCTCTATACGTGTTTACTATCTCGGCGGCACTTAACGATTGTTTGGTGTCCATTCTCATATCTAACGGCCCTTCTGCGCGAAAACTAAACCCTCTTTCTGGCTCGTCTAGTTGTGGGCTGCTTACCCCTAGATCGGCCAAAATCATATCTACGTTCGGTACCGTCTCTTCAAATACAGTGTCTGCAAAATTGGCTTGTACGATCGCTACGTTTTCTGCACTACTAAATCGTTGCTCTAAAGCTGCTATTGCAGCCGAATCCTGATCGAATATATAGCCAAATCCACTCTTGCCTACAGCTTCTAATAAAGCAGCACTATGGCCGCCCCATCCGCCGGTAACATCAGCAAAGCTCTCCCCTGCTTGGGGATGCAATACCTCAATTACTTTATCTAATAAGACTGGTTTGTGTCTTTCCATGTCAAGGTTACCTATTCAGCAGCCAATTGTTTATTTTTTGTTTTTGTTTTATTAAAAGGGCACTGAACAAAGTTATCAGTGCATATTTTTTGTGGCAAGGACTTATTATTTAGAGATAAGTCCTTTATGGAGTAGAGATAGTTTGTGAGGTGGAGTTTGTTTTGCATAAATGTTCTAGGCTGTTTGTTTAGACGCGTCACCCTCCAGACCGCGTACTGACTGCCGAATAGCTAACTTTGATTTTGTTTTTGGTTTTTATTTTTGATTTTAACGTACTTGTCTAAAAGACCATCAGCTAGCTTTTGGCTTGCAGTCGCCAGTATTTACCAGCTCGCACCGCGATGATATCGCGAGAGCCAAGTAAAGCCATCTGATGAGCTTCTAAAGTTACTCTCCCCTGCTTGGAATCTAAGTTATGTACTGATTTACCCATTCTAAAGCGAACATTTAAATCAGCCTTAGTTTCATCTAAAATATCACCGGTTAATGCCGGTTCCATTTCAGTGTTCCAGACTTCTGAAGAGTACATATGAAGGTACTTGCCGAATCCTGGGGTTATTACTACTGTGCCACCAAGTTTGTCGCGTAATTGTGTTGGGATAGTGAGTCGGTTCTTGCTGTCTAATTTTCTTTCGAAGTAATCTAGTTGATTCATTGTAATTCTCAGTTTCGATGTGGTTGGTATTTTTGCTACCCACTCTTACCCACTAACCCCATTATACAGCTCTCTATTACCCACTTGCTAGTATTTTAGGTAACTTTTTTGGTGGTAAGCATAAGTTTTTTTGCTTTAATATAAGCAAAAACTACAATACCGAACAAATTACGAATAAATATTGTGTTCAATACTATTAATTCTAGTTATACTTATGTATATGAGGCACTTAAGAAAAATCTCTCCAGACTACTTGCACAGCGGATTCTTTGGTGTAGAAGACAGTTTGGTCTCTACTACTGGTGCGTTAGCTGGTATTGCTATTACCTCAACCAGCAAGGAAGCTATTCTGGCTACTGCCCTAGTAATAATCGCTGTTGAGTCTACGTCTATGGCGGCTAGTGAGTTTATATCTGAGCAGACAGAAGAAGATGTAGAAAAAGAAAAAATGCCTGCAAGCCCACTGGTGAGTGGTCTAATAATATTTGTCGGTTATGTAGTGGCTGGTATGATTCCTTTGCTTCCCTACCTCTTACTACCCCATATTCAAGCGATACCGGTAAGTATCGTGGCTGCACTTATAGGACTTTTCTTCTTGGGCATTTATAAGGGTAAGGTCTCGCATAAAAGTCCTACGCGCTCAGCTCTAGAAGTACTTATTATTGGTGGTATAGCAGCCGCCATCGGTATTGTTGTAGGGCTAATATTTAAGGTATAAAAAATCACCTCCGAAGAGGTGAAAATATATTACCAACGCAAAACAACTTTGCCATGCTTATCGCTAAGGCATCCAAAGCCAGGACCATCAAAGAAACCATCAAATGCCCAAGAAAATGGTAAATGCTGATACAAACCCGATTCATACTGTTGTCTATCAATGAGCTTGATAAGAGCTGAGCAGACAGCATGCCTGAGATCAAAAGAGCCAGGGTCTGACTCGGTAAATTTAATCTTAGTCCAAACATCAGGTGTATTGATGCTATGGCTATTAAATCTCTCTATTGCTACCTGTACAGCAATAGCAGGTGTGTCGGTCTCAAATACCCTGCGATCATAACCATTCATCATAGAACTAAGTTTTTCTGGAAGTGCTTTTGCATACTCGAGCAAGAACCGCTGTACATCATTGGTTGGAGCCATATTGTGAGGCGGGTAATACCTATGACTACAAGTGAGGGTTACAAGTGGCATACCCTACTCCTTGGCCTGCTAAGGTTCTAGACCAGGATATTTTACTATATTACTGGTAAATATTCAATATAACTAACTAAGCTTGCTATCTAAATACTCTTTTAGCTCTGACATCTTTACTCGCTCTTGCTCCATACTATCTCTATCGCGTACGGTTACGGCTTTGTCGTCTAAACTCTCAAAATCTACTGTTACACATAGTGGTGTACCAATTTCGTCCTGTCGACGGTAGCGTTTACCGATACTTTGGGTTTCATCATATTCTACATTGTACTCTCCAGCCACAGAAGCAAACACTTCTTGGGCTACCTTGCTAAGTTCTGGCTTTTTGCTAAGCGGTAATATAGCTACTTTTACTGGTGCTAACTCAGGCTTTAGCTTTAGTACCACCCTAGTTTCGTCGCCAACTTTTTCTTCATGGTAAGCATCTAAGATAGTAGCCAAGAATAGCCTATCCATTCCTACAGAAGTCTCCACTACCCAAGGAATGTACTTCTTGCCGCTAGCTTCGTCAAAGTAATCAAGTTCTTTACTGCTGTATTTACTGTGTCGGCTAAGATCCCAATCTCCTCTATTATGTATACCTTCCATTTCTTTAAAACCAAACGGAAAGTTGTACTCGATATCCCACGCATCTTTGGCATAGTGTGCGCGTTCGTTTTCGCCGTGTTCGCGAAAACGTAAATTCTCTTTAGTAAGAAAACTTTGGTGCCACTCCATACGGGCTTGTTTCCACTCGGCAAACACCTTACTCGCCTCGTCTGGGTGCACAAACATTTGCATTTCGGCTTGTTCAAACTCACGCTGGCGAAACAGAAAATCGCCGGGTGTTATTTCGTTACGAAAGGCCTTACCAATTTGCGCTACGCCAAATGGAAGTTTGGCACGAGTAGTTTCGCGCACGTTATCGTAATTGGTATAAATTCCCTGGCAGGTCTCACCACGTAAATACGCCACGGCGCTATCGTCTTCTACTGGTCCTAAGAAAGTCTTCATAAGCAAGTTAAACTGTCGGATATCGGTCCAGTCGTGCTTGCCACAGTTAGGACAATCGAGCTTAGCAATAATATCAGTTAGCTCTTTAACATCAGTACTATCTACGTCGGCAAGCTTGTCGGCCCGAAAACGCTTTTTACAGGCCTTACAATCTACCATTGGGTCGTTAAAACGTTCGACGTGGCCAGAGGCCTGCCAAACTTTAGGGTTCTGAATAATTGCACTATCAAGGCCAACAACATTGGTATTCTTATATACTACTTCTTTCCACCACAGTCGTTTGAGATTATTTTTTAGCTCAACACCATACGGACCAAAGTCGTACATACCGGCTACACCGCCATATATTTCGCTCGCCTGAAATACAAAGCCGCGGCGTTTACAGTAACTTACCAATTCTTCCATAGATATTTTTGGTTTATTCATGCCTATAATTATAGCTGTTTCTATCTGCTGAATCTAGGGTGTATCCCCAAACATCCAGAAGTAATGCTTGTGCTTGCTCTTAACTGTGGCTTCACGGTAGTCTAGAGATATGCATATGGAGGGTAACATAGGCGAAAAGTCTACGGCTTTTTTTGAATCACCGGGGTTTAAAACCTTTAATTTTGCCCTATTAGAACGCCTGAGTACTATTCAGCACACCACACAAGGCTTTAGCGAGCTCGATCTAACAGAAACAAAAACGCAAAAAAAACTCAAAGCTAGTTTAAAAAAGCTAGATACTGTCGTAATGACACTCCAACAATTACTAGATATCTCTACCAGTTATAAAACAGCCGAAATCCAAACCATACATCCAGAAAAAATCTTCCATATTCTGCACCAAAAGCACTCCTGGCCCAAGCTACAAACCAACACATACCAGTCATTACTCGTTTCTATTCCAGATGAATTGCTCGCCAATTTACTGCAAGAAATCTTTACTATCGAAAAAGCTTCTAGAAGCAATTTAGCTGTGAGTTTTCGACGGCGAGAAAGTAAAGTTGTGGTTCGGCTTTTTACCCCCAAGACAGACTGGGTATCTTCTCGACTGTATGGCATTCTAAAAGATAAAAATGCTTGCTTACCCTTGCAAAGTGATTCGCTCGAAACAATAATTCTTCGGGCCATTGTCTGTGTTTTAGAAACATATGACGTGAAGTTACGTATTACTGGCCGTCAACCAAACAGTGTATATTTCTCTCTTCCCTCGGCTCGTCAGCTTGAGGTGTTTGCTCGTGAGACTATACAGGAGTAGCATACAAATATGAAGTCTGCTCAAATACTTTTGGTAGAAGATGATGAACTCTTGCTAGAAATGTACTCCCAGAAGCTCATACGCGAGGGTCTAGAAGTTCATACCGAAACAGACGGTAAGGCCGCAGCCGATTGGTTAAAAACCAACACCCCACGTTTGATAGTCTTGGACATTCTATTGCCGGGGATTAATGGTTTACAATTAATTAAGATTATCCGACGCAACGAACACCTGCAAAAAACACAGGTTGTCATACTGACTAATCTGACAGAAGCCGATACGCATCTTGGTGGCGAGTTGCGCTCTTCATTAAATATTGCTGCCTATTATGTAAAGGCACAGATTAGCCCGAGCGAATTAGTGAAAAACTTAAAAGCCTTAATAAAATGAAGCAAATTGAGGCCGAGGGCTACATACTTTCTCGCTATAAGGTTAATGAAGCCGATAGTATATATTCCTTCTTTTCAAAAGAATATGGCAAAATTCGCTTTATCGCCAAAGGTATTCGCAAAGCAGAAGCTAAGCTAAGTGGGCAAATGCAGCCATTTGCACGAATAAAAATACGTCTTGTTTATGGAAGGAATTTAAATATTTTAGTTGGTGCACAAATAATGCAACACTTCGATCTCTTATCTGCCTCTCTCGAGGCGGTAGCTGTAGGCTATCGGATTTGCGAAATGCTCTCGCGTTGTCTTGCTGAAGATCAACCGAGCCCGGCTATTTTTACTCTTTTGGAAGAATCTTGTGAAGCACTTTTGCACGAGCAAGAGCCGCAACTTGTAAATTTATATTTTTCCGTGCGTTTACTTCATTTTATGGGATCGCAACCAAACTTCGAAGATATTAAGCCAGCAGTCCAATATTATCTCGATTATGATACGGGTAACATTACTGGTCTGCGCCCCAGTAGTCATTATGGAATTGTGCCAGAGAAAGTAATTAAACTATGGCGGATTGTCTTGGCAGACAATATTACCAAGCTGCAAAAAATACAAAATGTAGAAGAACTTTTGGCAAAAGCCAATCTACTTATCGAAAAACACTATGAATATCACTACCACGTGCAGTTTCGCAGTAAACAGATCGTTTAATCTACGGATTAAGTTTTACTGATGCGAGGATAGAATTATACACTTCAGAATATACTGCATTGTCATCGGTCTCAATTGAGAAAGTCTTATCTCGAATGGGCACCAAGATAACTGTACCGTTGGGTATTTTTGTAGAAATTTGCCCAACGTATTTGGTACCTTCTATACCCGAAAGAGTTGTCTGGGATGCACTCAACCCCTTAAAGCTAGCAGAAACTTTTTGCTTAGCCTGCTGATCTAACTTGGTTTTGTACGAAGCATAGGGCTGATTAATAAGACTAAAGCGAAGTGCGTATTTTTCAACTTTAGTATCGATATATTCTGGGTTAGCAAGAGCGGCAATAGTATTAGTGCCCTCATTTGGAGTGACCTGTAAACTCCAAAGCTTGGGTAATTTAATACTAAAGCTTCCAGCAAATTCTGGAGCAGTGTAAGTACGCGTGTCACTACTTTGGGCTTCTTGAAATTTCTTGTCGTCCGCCGCCTTCTGAGCCTCGGCACCAGCTTTGGCACCATCTTGAGTTGCAGTTTTTAACTGGGCTGCCTTATTGCTTGATTGCACACTAAAAACTATGGTACTAATTAGCAAAATAACCGCCACTACACCAAGAGCAATTAAACCAATTAACAAGCGTTGATTCTTCTTTGTAGCAGACTTTGAAGGGCTGACGGGAAGATTGTGTTCTGGAATAGGTGTTAGGGGCGGTTCTATGGGGGAAGTCATACTAGCCTTTCTTTAAGTTTGCTTGTCCGGGCTCCCAGTCTAGCGGGCAAAGTCCACCTGTTTGTAGCGCCTTAACAACTCGCATAGTTTCTTCTACACTACGACCCACGTTACTATCTGAGATGACCACATAACGCAAGTTACCTTCTGGGTCGATAATAAAAGTACCACGTTCGGCCTCACCATTGTCTTCGTTTAAAACCTCATAGGCACGCGCTAGCGAGTGTGAAGTATCAGAAAGCACCGGAAAATCAACCATATCTAAGTCGCGCTCAAACCATGCCTTATGGCTGTATACACTATCGGTACTGGCAGCCAAAACTTCGGTATCTATTTCTTGAAAGTCTTTATACATTTTGGCAAAGCCCTTAATTTCTGTTGGGCAGACAAAGGTAAAATCGCGTGGATAAAAGAATAGTATTACCCATTTACCCTTATAGTCTTTAAGCGAAATTTCCTTATAGTCGTCCTTTAAGCCTTTTTTGTATGCGCTAACAGTAAATTCTGGAGCTGGTTGATTTAGTCGTAACATATCATTATCCTTTCGTTTAATTGGCTTGGTGAGCAACGCGCTTATTAACTACATCCCAGTCGATTACTTCCATAAACTTGGCAATATAATCTTTGCGCGCCGTGGCATAGTCGAGAAAATAGGCATGCTCATAAACATCCATTACTAGTACAAGCTCGGTATCGGCTACCCCGCCCTGGTTGTGCATATCGTAAATGTAATTTTCTAAACTATTCAGATTATAGTCAAATGCCAGCACTACCCAGCCGCGAGCTGCAATACCGAGTGCCATAAATTCTTCTCGCCATTTTTCGACACTTCCCCACCGTTTTTCGATTAACGTTTTAATGGTGCCTTCTAACTTGGTTGGTTTGTCGCTCATATTATCAAAATAACTCTCATGTAACTTAATACCATTAAGTGCGAAGTTTCTTTCGACAAATAATTCACGTAACTCAGAATATGTACCATTGCTTTCATCGAGATTAACTGTTTGAATTTTTTCGATAATTTCGTTGTATTTTTTTACATAGCCCGCATACAGCACATCGTGATGCTCGGCTAATTGCCTCTCACTCAGACCCGGTAATGATTTATACTTTAGTGGTTTTACTTCCATAATATTTCCTCCTTTCTATTGTAACGGCTCTAATATAAAGCGTCAAAGTTTATATATGTGGTTAGCCCGGTGTTTCTTGATTAGCTCAAGATTACCGTAAGCAAAGCCAAAACTAGAAAAATAACTACCAGGTTTCATTTCGGCAAGTAATTTCTTTTCTAACCTACCTGCGTAGATTTTATTTAAAAAGGTAAAAACCAAATCAGCTTCGCGTACATCGGCCTTCCATAAACTGCGTAAATAGGTATGTGCGTTAGGGTATTTGCGCAACCGCCAAACCGAAATTAGCCACAAAATTGGGTTTATCTCGTAGCCTATGGCGGTATAGCCCCTTTGGGCGGCAATTAAGAGCAATCGCCCATCGCCACTGCCCAAATCTACCACTATTGCCTTTTGGGGCAATTTTACTTCTTTAAAAATATCTTCTAAGTCACGAGTAAAAGTTGGTACATATGGTGCACCAGAAAAGATAACCAACAAAAATGGCAAAATGACTATTAAGCCGATAATTACTATCCAAATCAAGGCTTTTAACGATTAGTTGTTAGCCACTTTTCTACTTCTGATACTGTTTTGAGTGGCTGAATTTTGGGCCAATGTGCAAGAATTGTTAGGTCTGGACCAATTAACACAGCTGAGCGAATTGTACCCATAAATTTACGTCCATACATATTTCTCTCTCCCCACGCATCATAAGCACTGGTCATTTTGGTTTCGGTATCAGCCAAGATAGGAAACGGTAGATCATAATGGCTAGCAAATTTTTGGTGACTCGTAACATCATCTTTGCTCACACCAATAATATCTACACCTTTGGCTTGTAGTGCTTCAAAATTATCGCGCAGGCTACAAGCTTGCTGGGTACAGCCTGGTGTCTCGTCTTTTGGATAAAAATAAATGAGAGTAGTTTTACCCTTTAGATCATTAAGGCTATGATTTTCCCCTTTTTGATCAACCAAGTTAAAATCTGGTGCTGGTTTACCTACTTCTATTGCCATAGTTCTCTCCTTCTCTTAAAATCGCTCGCGTAAATACTGATCCCACTTATGGAACAGTGCCGCTGTTGCCTTAAGATCATCAACATTATACTTAGCAATCTCAAAGCCCTTGCCAGCTGCAAAAGCCGGGCCAACATCTGCCCCACTCATAGTCGTCTTGGGAGTTTCTATACCAAAAGCCCGGCACCAGCGATGCAAGCTGCCTTTATACATAGCACTACCATAAAATGTTAAGAGCTCAGCCAAATCCCAATGTACAGCTCCGGGAAACTTCGAAGAATTATAACGGTTCGAGATTAAATCTTTGGTGGGTCGAATGCTATGCACGGCCGAACGAATATTTAGGTATGGCACATCAGAGCGACGACCAAAGAAACTAATAAATTCATCGGTGGTTTCGGCCAACGCCCAAAACTTTACTAGCATTTCTGGCTCGGTCATTGGTACATATTTAATATTGTCTATCTCTTCGTCTTTACGTTTGCTGGTAGGGTCTTGGTAATACACTGCCCCTTTTTGAGCATCAATATCATATACGCCAATAGCAATAATAAAACCTGTTAGCGGACTAAATACGAGCTGTTCTTTAACAGATTCTAACTCGCGCTCGTAGCCTACAGGGTCATCCTTTTTGTCGGGAGCCCGTTTCAGCAGATCTTTTTGAGTAATTTCGTCTAAATCGTCCCAGTTTTCGGCAGCGAACTCAACATCGAATACTAATCGTTTCTTTTGCATCCGCTTTATTTTACCATATTTATTAATATTTATTTTGATATAGGAAAAATAATGAATCTATAAATTATTGGAAATTGGGATAATAGTCGATCTTTACGAATATTTATGTAGAATATAAGAATGTATTTCTACTCAAATCAAAAAACTAAGGAGTTACTAGAATCATCAAAGCCTAGGGTATATCTCTATGGAAGCTGTACTGGCTACAATAATTTTGGTGATATTATTCAGCTAAAGAACACAATTCTGTTTCATAAACGTTTTACAGGTTTAGAACCAATAATTATTATGGATCTAAACTCTCTAACTTCGGCAAATCACCCTAAGCTACTTGAATCTTGGTATCATACTTCTTTTTTTATATTTTTATCTTCGAAAAATGTAGACGCCAATGAAGCAGATCTTATAATATTACAAAATGTTATGAGCGGGGGTTTATTGCATGTATATGGTGGTGGCTTTTTAAATCACTTCTGGGCAAAGTCTTCAGCAGCAGGTATTGAATCAATATTAAAGCAACTTGCTGTGAGTGATTATATTTTTTCTGGGCAACAAATAGATAATACCGCAATTAAATACTTAAAAGATATTTTTCAAGTAAAAATTCCTTTAGCGTTTGGGTTGAGAGATAGACAGTCGCTATCTATTATGAAGAAGAATTTTCCCTGGTTAAAACCTAAATTTTCATTTGATGATGTTACAGAAGTTTTTGAAGATTGGATAAAGTACTCTCACTCAACTCCAAAAATTTGGTTAAAAACTAAAATACAAAAACCTACTATTATGTGGCATTTTAATTTTTCTTATTACACAATCAATGATATAACAGCAATGTTACGTAAAATTAATCTTGCTATTCAGTATTATCCAAAATACAGTGCGACTACAGCAGTGGCTTACAATGACAAATCTTACGGATTAATAGATAGTCTAAGATCGTTAATTGAGTTTGATACTAGTTTTCCATATACAAATTATCAAGTCGTTAGTCTAGCACAACTCGCTTTGATAATTAATCCGGTTAATAACTCCTATCCAAACATCATGCACTCAATAAACAATATTGCTTTTGCTGTAACTTCTTCATACCATACAGCAATGTTCTCTAATTTTCTTGGTATTCCTGCATATTTAATTTCCACCAATGATTACTATCACCAAAAGCAACGTGGTCTTGGATATAAAAATAACTATAAGAATTTCTTACAAGATCCTACTATTAATCTTCCAAGTTATGAGAAGGAAAAGAGCGACAGAAGGGCTTGGCTAGACACTATTAAAGTATTATTTAATCAAGCAATAAATACCAACAAAAAAAGAAACAACCAAGTTATTAAGTTAAATAGATCAGCAGTAACTAAGGGTTCAAAACTGGTTTATCGAGGCTATATGTAGTAATTACAAAAACCTAATTGGGTTAGCTAGCGACACTTAGTTATATGCAACCTAGATTTTTGCTCAAATTTAAAACAGTCGTTTTTATCTATAAAATATTCATCAACAGCATTTTTACAGCCGGACCATGTATGATAGTCATCAATCACAACAACACCCCCGATACTTAATCTTGGTATAATTCTTTCCAGACAGACTTTTACGGATTCATACCAATCACAATCTATATGTGCAAAAGCAATAGTGACATCTCGAGTGAAATGTAAGGTATCTTCATACAGGCCCTGTATTAAATGTATATTGTTGTTTTTAGTTGTAATATTAAATTTTTTTAAATTAGCCAAAACTTTCCCCCTAAGGCCTTTTTGATATCCATAGTATACCTCACCACCTATCCCCTTTGAATTTCCCAAAAGTATTTCTTTATATCGGTTTTGTATATCTTCTGCATCCATTTTGGATGGAGGGGGTATTAAATCAAATACATCATATATACCGAAATATCGGGTGGGTGATTTAGCCAAAGAAATTACTATTGCTGAACCACCTAAAGCACATCCCATTTCTAAGATTCTACCTTGTACTTTCTCAGTTTCTATTCTCTTCACCGTCTCATACAAATCTATTAATGCCTGTTTATCAAGATAAGTCAAATTGGCATTAATTACTTTTTGACATAGTTCATTTTTGTTCAAATAGTTATCCTTTAATTTATCGATCAAGCTTACTGCTACGCTTTACACAATCATATACCATTTGCTATTCTGGTGAAAGAATAATAAAAAAAAAGGGGGGGGTGGGCCATATAAAAAACATAAGGTTTGATATAAGTGTCTGTATTACACTGCATAGAGAAAACAAACTCGCATACAGAACCCTGACAAATGTTGCCAGTCAAATATCTTATGCACAAGCACATGATGTTACTATTGAAGTCTTATTGCACCTAGATCGTCCTGATAGCGCAACAAGAAAGCTCGTAAAAGATTTTAGCGACTTTTTATGTAAGACACGAATCTATGAGAATAGCTTTGGAGATCCGGGGGTTAGCCGAAATTTTCTTATAGAAAAAGTAAATGGGAAATACATTGCATTTATAGATGCTGATGATTATTTTACCCACAATTGGTTATGGTTAGCCTGGCAAAGGGCAAAAAGAATCAAGTATCCCAGTGTTTTTTCTCCTGAGAAATGTATCTATTTTAATAATGATGGTATTAAAATGATACAACATATTTTGCACAGTAAAGATCCTAATTTTTGCCGTGCGGACGCTATTGTATGCAATCCAATTCTCTCTGCAAATTTTGTACATAACGAGATATATAAAAATATCAAATACAGGCCAAATAGTAAGCACTTTGGTTATGAAGATTGGCGATGGAATCTCGATATCCTAGCTGCTGGTTATAATATTATAACTGTTCCGAAGGCTATATTTTTTTATAGATTAAAAGAGATTGGCTCGGTTAATTTAGATAGCAAGCAGGAATATAAAACAGTGGGTAGGTCGACATTTTTCGACCCCTCTGTTTTTATAAAACTTAATATACCCAATAAAAGCAAATTTTTATCCAGTCATTCTGTAAGTGATATACAAGAAAATTCAATTAGAGTAGCAAATACCAGAACTAATTCAATCAAAAAGCGATCATTATTCACTTCTCCAAAGCTATTTACAAAACGGTTTATTATTAATAGGTATGGTATCGAATCATATTCTTATCGTCTATGTAAAGATAGTTATAATTTTATACGTACTCTCTTTTCTGTACCTGCATTCACACTGCTTGAAAACTTAGGATTGAGGGATGTCCAGAAAAATTATAGTTATACCACTGATAGTAATAGTAGCCCATATGGACAACTAAGTTATCTCTTTAATGAAAATGAGCTTAACTCCTACAATGAAATTGCTTCTTTAGAACCACAATTAAAGCCGATGCTATATGAAACTTTCACCATTGAAGACATATTTCAGTCACACTCTGTTACAAATATCTATGCTAATATCTGCCGGGCATTTAATGGAAATGTAAAACAAATCTATATAGTTGATAAATTAGATGTAGAGAGTGAAGAATATAGTATGATCTTGCAACTACTTTCAAAAAATCAGAATAACCTTATTCTGGTGCTGTCGGAAGTAGAGACAAAAGTTCGAAATTCTCTTGAAAATAGCGATACAAACTCATATTTATTTGATAATTTAATCAATTTATCTTCTATAGACCATTCATCAATGTTAATAATGACACTCCTTGATAACTGGGAAAAGATACGAGTACTTCATTGTTTTCCTGGGGAATTCGCATTCGATGTTATTCAAAAATATAATTCGCACATATTAAAAAACCATAAGGTTAAGTGGCATATTGGTGAAGACATACTTAATTCGACGGTTTTTGGAAAAGTGAGTTCAGTTATTGAGGATAGACACTCTGTAAGTACCGAAAAAGAAAAAGTTTCACATATATTATTAAACAAATATGGCATAGATAACATATTAGTAACTAAGCCCTACAAAAGAAAAAATGTCAAAAAATATAAAAAAAATCTCAACATTTCTAAGCCAGAAACTACTGTTATTATGCCTGTGTATAATGCTGATGAATTTCTAGAACCAGCAATAGAAAGCATTCTTCAACAAACATATAACAAGTTCGAGTTCTTAATAATTAATGATGGATCGACAGATAATAGTCAAAAAATAATCGATAAATATGCAGCTCTAGATAAACGCATTCGGGTGATTAATCAAAATAACAAGGGATTAGTTACAACACTTAACCAAGTAATAAGATCAGTGAAAACAACATATATAGCCAGAATGGATGCTGATGACATATCTAAACCTGAACGACTTGAAAAACAAATATCATATCTAAAAAGTCATTCAAATATCGGAGTTGTCGGGTGTTTAACTCAAAATATAACATATAGCAATGATCTATTAAATATAAATGTTCGGCCGTCAAGTCCGAGCTGTTTAGCATATATGACAGGTGGATATTGTCAACTTGCTGGTCCTTCTATTGTTGCCGTCCGTGATTGTTTACTAGAAGCTGGATTATTCCGAAGTTCTGAATATCCCGCTGAAGATTATGGTCTTTGGACTCGTATAGTTCTGCAAAAAAAATATTCCCTCTTTCTTATTCCAGAAGTTCTGTATTATTATCGAATTAATCGATCAGGTATATCAAAGACCCAACAAACTGATCAGTTAAATAAAACTACATACATTGGCAATTATTATCGTTGCCGTTCAATCCTTAATGGTAATTCTTTTAGTGATAGTACAATATTCCATCAATGGATTAGCGATGCAGACAAAATGCCAGATAATATTACTCGATCAGAATTGATTAATGAATATATACAGATCGCCTACTCATACATTGCTGATGAATACAAATTAAACCGTAGCCAAGCCGCTCATTCTATAAATAAATTTGAACATAATATAAAGAATACACTTGGAGATGAAAGAGCCCAGGAATTTAAGAATAATATAATGATGCTATTAACTGGTGAACTTCCATATTCTGCGAATAAATTATCTTTTGTGCCCACAGAAAACAGTAAAATAACGGTACTAGTGTTAGCTCAAGATATACAGGCCAAGCTACAGAACATTGAGAAATTAAAAATGTTAAAAAATGCTAAGATTATTATTTTGTGTGATGATATGACTAAACCATTTGCAACTTGGTCAAAATTAAATATTGTTTTTATAAAGGTTCCATTTACAGATAATTTAGAATCAAAAACAATTAATTATGGCTTAAGTTTTGTTCAAACTCCATATGTCTTCTTTTTTAACAAACTATTCAAGCAAGATAATGATTTTACTACTATGTATCAAGCTTTTGTTGACGAAAAACTAGACGTAGTTACTTATAAAAACAAGGTCCGTAAAAGTAAGAAAGATAAAAAATCAGATAACTTTCTTGCTCATACATGTTTTCTCCAACTTTTGCTTGGTTCAAATACAAAATATCAAAAACTGTCAATTCATGATATTTTTTCTCAAGCCAATCATGATAAATATGGTATCCTCAAGATAAATCTATAGAGATCCCAACATAACAGCAACTACTAAGGTTAGATCTGAGTAACCGCCAAATAAATTATTCATACTATCAAGAATAGATAAGCCTTAGAAGGCCATAAACTAAGTAAGCTGGCCAGAAAATCGCTTGAAAAATACCATACAATACCTGCCAAAAACTGTGGGCATGCTGCATATAGTAAATAAGTGCACCAACAAACCCTAAAAACCACATACCGCCACCAGCGGCTGTGCTACTTTTGTGATAATAACTCGAATTATTGCTTGCCATTGTTTTTTCTCCTTATACTTACAAAGTATACGCCGAGAACATTATGCAATACAAACTTAATAGCGTTTTTTAGGCATACCTACTTCTCGCCGTAGCCAAATATGTATTAGTACTTCACACCACATTCGATACGGTCGCCAGTTCTCTGCTATTTTAAGCACTTCTTTCTGGCTTGGTTCTTTTTTTAGGTTATATGCTTTCATAATTGCATACTTGGTAAGACTGTCATCAGTTACATCATCAACAATCCCAGCACCGCGATACAATATGCCAGAGGCATAAAATGGACCAATACCATTAAGGCCGGTAAGTTCTTCTAGCGCATCACGAACCGGAAGGTTGAGTAAATATTCTCTATCTAATTTACCGGCCAGAGTAGCAGTGGCTATTCCGTGTAGTCGCTGCAACTTGTTTTCGTTGAGTCCTGATTCTTCGGTAAGTTTTAGTAAAACATCTGGGCGTGGAAAAGCATAGTAGGTTTGCCCATCTACATCTATTTTGTCGCCATATTGTTTTGCCAATCGTTCTTGTATAGCTTGGCGTTGTTTTATCGATATGCGTTGACCAATAACAAATCCAGTAGCAGCCTCATAAGGAGAATGAAACAATACTGGTCGCACAAACTCATATTTAGCCTGAAGCTCGGCAATACACGCGTCTTTCTTACCAACCTCTTGCCAATGAGTGTCATCTACATTGAGCGAAAGTGTAGCCAAAGCTTGGTTTATCGCCTTGTTGGTATCAATATCTTTACCATGAGCCTGAGCTGACAGTTTACCATCGGCCGTCTGTGTAATAATGACTGTTGCTGAACTCTTCCAGCCCTCCACAGGGAAGGTTATGGCAATAGCAAATTGATCGTTATTATCTGCCACCACAGGCCAGCCACCAAAAAAATTATTTTGCTGCCGTAAACTAAAGGGTGCCTGGTGAGTAATATTAATCATTCTTTCTCTGGCTATATTTAACTGCGGCTTTATACAACTCTTTAAAAGCCGTCTCATTAAACTCTTCGCCTTCAAAAAGTTTAATAGCTCGGCGTTGGTTTCCAGCGAGTTCATCATTAAACACTTTTTCTGGGTCTGACAGGCTAGCGCCGTATAAGAAACCTATTTTAACGCTCGTCTTAAAAGCATTACCAACAGAAATTAATTTGCCATTATGATACCAGCAAGGCGAACCCATATATTTCCACTCTTCTACAACATCAGGGTCAGCTTCGTGAATAAGTTGGCGAAACTTGGCAAGCATTGGTCCACGCCAGTCTTTTAGTGATGTTATTAAATTGTCTATTTGTTCAGTCGGGTTCATAGTCTAAATCGTTCTTTCTGTATGTAGTATAACAAAAAAGACCTTACTAGGTCTCTTTTGTTGGCTGGGGAGGAGGGATTCGAACCCCCGAATGGCGGCACCAAAAGCCGCTGCCTTACCACTTGGCCACTCCCCAATAAGGCTATATTATACCTCTCTTTTATCTGGTTATCAATATTGTTTAAATCACCATTACCCTCTGCTTGTGCTACTATTAATACATGATCCAAGCCCTTATTAATGCCAGTATAGCTGTTATTATTATCGCTATTTTTCTCTACCTCTGTTATGCACTTGGCTTAAGCATGGTTTTTCGTAAGCTTGGAGAACCGGCCTGGCATGCCATAGTGCCTATGTATAATTTTGCTTGCTTAATTAGGGTATTACGTTTACCACAAAGTTGGTTTGCACTCTCTCTTACTCCGGGTGTAGGAGCGGTTTATTCTGTTGCGGTGGCGTATCGCTTAGGCAGGGTTTTTCGTAAAAGTTTTGCCTACTCAACATTTTGGCTTATTCCTGGCTCTCCCATTGGTATGTTGCAAATTGGGTTTTCGCGTCAATCAATGAGGCTAGAAGTCTTAGACGAACCAAAACCAAGTATTAAAGAACTTCAAGAAAAGCTTGGTAAAAAGAAAAAATAATTAGTACTAAAAAACCGACTTTTAACAGTCGGTTTTTTAATAAGAAAGAAAGCTTTTTAGCGTTCTTCTTGTGGTCGAGCTTCGTTAACGCTAATAGCGCGTCCGTCTAGTTCTTTTTCGTTGAGCTCATCGATAGCTTTTTTAGCTTCATCTTCGTTGCTCATTTCTACAAAACCAAAGCCACGTGAGCGGCCAGTTTCGCGATCAGTTATTACTTTGGCTGATTCTACGGTACCAACACCTTCAAAAAATTCTTTTAATGATTCGTCGGTAACTCCGTAAGAAAGATTTCCTACAAATAATTTTTTTGACATCTAACTATTTACCTTTTTCTTCTGTCTTGGCTAGAGGTAAACTGTTAAAAGTCTGCCGCTCCTCTTTTGCACTGACTTATTAATATTAAACTAGCTTTCTATGGCGGCTTTCTAGTGCCCTTAATATAGCATATCCTAGCTAAAAATACTAGTGGTTGCGTCTCTACTGCTGTGTCTAGATAGACGTGTAGGCACGTAAATAATCTCGTACCATTATTGGGGTAATAAATTTCTTTTTTACTAACTCATGACCAGCACGAGTAACTATTGCTGAATGTTTTTCACCACCTCTTAAAACCTTAACAATTTCGTTGGCCGATAGACTATCTTCATCCACCAGATAATAGCCTGTTTTATTGTTAAGTATCTGCAATGTTATGCCACCCACCGGCCGAGAAAACACGATTTTCTGTTTCCAGAGAGCTTCAGTAACGGTCAAGCCAAACCCTTCTTTGTTAGAGTTTTGTATAACTGCGGCCGCCCGACGCTGAAAAGCATTAATGGTTATATCGTCAGTTTGCACAATAATATGAATATTATAAGGATCAATCTGTTTTGCTAGCTTATGCACCGATTTATAATACTCTTGGCCCTCGGGGTCGTCAGTGGCATAGTTTCCCATTAATATACATTGCATCTCTGGCATTTGTTTTTGTAGCTCAGAAAATATATGTAACACCCCGAGTGGATTTTTAAACTTATCAAATCGAGAAACTTGTAATATATATGGCTTATTTATATCGATAGGGTGCTGGGTAATAATTTTTTGACACTCTTGGTCGCTGAGTAGGTAATTTTTTTTGCTAAATGGGTCAATAGCTGGGTAGACAATAGCTGCCTTGTTTTTTTCTATACCAGCCATATACGATTCGAGCGAGAAAATAACTTTAGAGAAGTATTGATAATGTTGTGTTAGCCAGTTGTGCGTAGAGTCTTCGGCGGCAGTGAGATCGATGTGACAGCGCCAAATTACTTTTTTATTTTGTAAATGTTGTGCGAGACCAAGTGTTTGTGGATCGTGCAATATATATATGTCGGCCTCGGGTAGGTTCTTGGCAACATCATCTAAGTAGGCTTGGTAATATTCTATATCGACATTTGGGTGAAGCGGGCATATTCCCTGTAAACAGTTGTGCAGTTGCTTGGTGATATTAAAAAACTGATCGTTGGCTGGTAATACATACCAATCAATATCTAGACCGAGCTCTCGCATAAGCGGTATTTGGCTACGTAGCAACTCGGCTACTCCTCCACCAAAACTCGTCGCATTAATCTCGACAATTTTCTTACCTTTTAGTTTGGCGGCTAGAGAATATAAACTATCGATATCTTCTGCTGGAAGGAGTTTTTTGTAATTATCTATATGCTCAGTATTAGATAGTTTTATCTTATGCATACCTATATTATACCGCTTATAGTAATTTGAGTAATAAAACTTGTCAGATTAATATTTTTTTTGTATAATTATGCCTAGTTTTTGCACCTCACATATTGGAGGGTTGATGTCGAGTACACCAGATACACCTGATTACGAATTTGCTCCTGCTGTTCATAATGAGCCTTATTGGTTGAACACCCCAAGAACTTGTCGCTACCTTAGCGAAGTTGGTATGGAGCTTGGCCATGTACAGCTTGGTGAAGGATCTGCATGCAACATTTGGTTTAGTTACATTGGCAACAATACTAAACCTATTACGCCTGGTGGCCGGTTTGATCGCGAAGCGGCTAAGGATGATGTAGTGAGGGCTATCGATCTTGATGTTGACCTGATTGTAGCCGAACAAGAGTACCAAAGAGAGCGAAGGCGGCAAAGATGATTGAGGCCCGTGTAATTATGATTGTGGTCTGGCTGATGGTTATTCCGGCTGTCTGGATTGCAATCCGTAGTGACGTAAGAATTCCTCGTAAGAAGGAAAAGGTTGAGAGTGATGAGTAGTTGGTATTCTATACTACTCTTTATTGTTTTTGTGGTTCTCTTGTTTGCTCTGGTCTTATCGCCTGTGCGCAAACGGTTTAGAGACCTGCCCGACGATGAGTAATATTATCGGCGGAATTCTCTGGATTTGCTTTTGTTGGTTTGGCCTAAGATGGCGCTATAAGCGCTACACCAGAAACCCACCCACCCCACCTAGCTGAAAAGGAACGGAAACATGGCATACCATGCATGTGAGAAGTGTGATGGCACTGGAAAGTGTGACAACTGCGGCGGCAAGGGCATCTTCTACACCCCGGCTGCCAGAAACTGCAGCCACTGCAACGGTTCTGGCAAGTGCCAGAAGTGCAAGGGCTCTGGCAAGGGTTGAATTTACCCCAATCGAAAGATTGGGGTTTTTAATTATATTTACATTAATATTTAAATATGTTAATATATCTAGGTTCACTGACAGATTCAGGAGACATGAATGAGCCTGGTTGAATCTGAAGAAATGTGTGAAACTCATTTCTTCGAACCAGTCCTGAAACGGACATGTTCTATCTGTATGGGACGTAGCAGAGGAAAATATTCGCTCGGGGAAGAGCGAATCATTATTCCCACAGAACGTTCACCAAAGAAGCAAATGTATATGTGGACACCTACTGAACAGTCTTTGGATAGAATTCCTCCCGACAGAGACTTTGTACATATTAGCACCTCTTTTTCGTGCAGAATGTTCGATGAGCTTACCGAGCACTTACCACAACTCGTTCTCGTAGAAGTTGTGCCTTCTTGTGCTCATATTGTCGAAGCTAACCTGCTGTGGTTTTCTTCTTTTCATATCGGAATTAGTTCCTGCCGACGTTATCGCCAACGTTAGGCCTACCTACCACTCAAAGTAATTTGGGTGGTTTTCTTTTTATTTGCGAACTCTATGTACCAAAGGTCCGTAGGGTGTATCAGAAACTTGCAACAAATATTTTGTCTTTAACTCTTCGCGCAATTTATCTGATGCTACATATTCTTTAGCTTCGCGAGCGTTTTGATAATCTGCAAGCGTGGCTCGCGCTTCTGAACTAATTGATACTTCGTTTATTAATTGCAAACCAAGCACAGCATCTACCTTTTGAAGTAACTCAAGGGTTTGACGACTAAATACCTTGCCCTCTATTGCTGCCAGTGCTGCGAGTGCAGCAGAAGTATTGAGGTCGTCTTCGAGACTCGCGCTAAAGATTTGCCAAAATTGCGATGTTATACCAGACTCATCCACAGCTGGTAGCTGATGCTCGCTCGCCAGCACTAATTGATCGGCATAAGCGCGCAAATTGTTCAGTCTCTCATGAGCTGACTGCAAGGCGTCCGCAGAAAAGTCCATTTGGCTGCGGTAATGCGCTTGCAAGCAAAGCAGACGAAATGCCAGTGGATCTGTTATATCTGATAGTTTGGTAATATTACCAAGACTTTTACTCATCTTCTTACTTTGTACTTGCAAATGCTCGTTATGCACAAAAAAGTTCGCCTGGTGCCCACCACACTGCGCAATCTCGTTTTCGTGATGTGGAAACTTTAAGTCTACCCCACCTGTATGGATATCAAATACTTGCCCTAAATACTGGGTACTCATTACCGAGCATTCTATATGCCAGCCAGGTCGACCCGGATAATTTTTACCAAGATAGTCAAAATCCCAAAATGGCTCACCCTTCTTTTCAGCTTTCCAGAGTACAAAATCGGCCACCCCTTCTTTTTGGTCTTGATCGTCCGTTACCCTAGCTTTGGCCTGATAATCTAAATCTACCAATACTCCATATTTTTTGCCCGATTTTTTATACGCATCGAGACTAAAGTAAAAGCTGCCATCGCTCTCATAGGCTATCTTTTCGCGTAGCAATTTGGTAATAAGCGCTTGCATACCTTTTATATGGTCAGTCGCCCTTGGTAGCTTAGCTATGTCGGCTCGATGAATGCCTACTTTTTCGATATCATCTACGAAAATATCGGTATATTTGTCGGCCAGAATACCAAGCGCCATATTCGGATCCTCTTTAGGGTAATCACGTTGAATTCTGGCAATCATTTTGTCATCAACATCGGTAATGTTCATTACCCAGTCAACAGTATAACCCTCTATTACTCGTAACACTCGCTGCAGTGTATCGGCAAAAATATACGCTCGCAAATTACCAATATGGGCATGGTCGTATACGGTAGGACCACAACTATACATGGTAACGTGTTTGGCTTTTATTGGCTTGAATAGTTTTTTACTCTTAGTAAGAGCATTATATAGTCTTAACATGGGGTTTCCTTATATGTATCATATCACGACGACTGGTGCGTGATTGTAATAATTTTCTTAGAGCATAATTTTGCGTAATACTTCAGCCGCGTGGCGGCAGTCTTCGAGCGCATCGTGGTGGCCTCTCGGTGGCAAGCCAAACTCGGCAAAGGTATGAACCGAATTAGAAATGTTTCCTTTACCCTGTTTAACTAGCTCGGCATAGGCAATAGCCCAGACATCGAGAATATGATAATCATACGTCATAAAATCTTTCCCAATTGAGGCCAGCATATCTTCGAGCATACGCGCATCGAGTAATGTGGTCCAGCAACTTAAGAAAACATCGGTGCCAAAGTGATCTAAAAATCGTTGCATTACTTCTTTTTGATCTGGTGCATCTTTTAGATCATCCTGGGTAATACCATGAATTTGCAAGCTACGAGGGTCAGCTTTAGTGAGATCTTGCTGAATATATGTAGAGAAATCTTTCTTTTCTTTTAGGGTATCTTTGTCGAGTAAAATTGCTGCTAGCTGAATCGGCTTGGCAAACGCGGGGCGACCATCTGTCGTCTCGAAATCGATCATTAAAATGTCTTTTTTGAATTTCATATCTGCTTATTATACCTGATAAGCAGCAAAATATCTAAAAGGCCTGTCTATTATCGAGGGCACGGCCCAGGGTCATTTGATCGGCATATTCTACGTCGCTACCCATAGGCAGGCCATGGGCTAATTTTGTCACTTTTACCGAATTGTCTTGCAGTTTTTTTAAGATATACAGTGCGGTAGTCTCGCCTTCTAAATTTGGGTTAGTTGCCAAAATAATTTCATCAGGTTTTTCACTTTCTACTCTACTTAGCAAGCTTTCTATCTCAATATCTTCCGGGCCAATACCGTCGATAGGGCTAATAACACCGTGCAAGACATGATACCTGCCTCGGTAGAGGCCAGTTTTTTCTATAGCAACAATATCGAGTGGCTGAGCTACTACACAGATTAGTTTAGGGTCACGACTTGGGTTGGCACACAGCTTACAAATATGTTCGGTAGAAAAATTCTGACAAATACTACAACGCACCAAGCCCTCTTTTAGATCGATTGCTGCTTGGCCAAGTTCTTTGTTGCCATCATGTTTAAGCAAATAAAATACCAATCGCTCGGCCGATTTTGGACCAATTGATGGCAACTTAGAGAATTCTTCGATAAGATTCGAAACACTCTCTGGTAAAACATCTGAATTCAACGCTTCCCCTCCAAAGGATTCTTTTACATTCCAGGTATATTGAGATTACCAGCAATTTCTTGCATCTTGGTAGTAGCTTCGGCCATTAATTCTTTGTTGGCCTGATTGATAGCCGAAATAAGTAATCTTTCGAGTCTATCGGTGTCGTCGGTAACACTTTCAGAAAACTCGATTGAGCGAATTTCGACATTCATGCTCGCTTGACCAATACTGAGACCGGCAGTAACTTTCACGTCTCCATCACCCGCTTCGGCTTCTATCTGCATGCGTTTTAATTCTTTTTGTAGCTTCATAGCCTTACCGGCTAATTTAGCTTTATCCATCATTGACATAGTTTCTCTCCTCTTGTTATCTAAAGAATATTTAGAACACTATTTCTTACCCTGTGTAGGGTGGTTTGGCTAGGGCAATAATGTTCAATACCCCTATTGTACCTGATACAGACGTACCTCGCTATACCCGGCTATTTTTTCTTCTAAAAGCTTCCAATTGGCGGGAATTGAATTGTAATAAGCATGGTCGCCAGTCTTACCGATTAACCACAGCCTACTGCCAGCAGGTATAGAAGTAAATGAGTTTAGATAAACATTTTTATTGTATAAAAGTCCCGACTCGCCATATCCATTTGGTGGCATACCAGCGGTATAGAGATACATCGTTTGGCCAGTAGTATTATAATAGCTACCATCAAAATAGACATATAATTCTCCGGCTACCAATACATCACCTGTTCGATAGCCTTGGTTAAGTGTCTGCATTGCATTACCCATTTGGTGATTAGCCTGAAAATAAACATTACGTACACCAATACATTCAATAAGTACTATTAAGCTAGATAATACCGCAAACAACCATGTGCGCTTACCTGCTAGCCAATCGAGAGCCACAACCAGAATTAAATAGATACCAATAGCAGCAAAGGCAAAGTAACGTTCGTGAAAGATTGGTTTTTTGATTGATATTAAGAGCCCAATTGCAATTGGCAAAAAGCTGTATAGTACTAACAGCCGTGAAAATTTATGCTCAGTTTTGTCACGCAGCCAAATGTAAACACCAGCCACAAGTACTATTAATGGAACCAGCCAATAGAGTAAAACAAATAATGCTCTCCCATCGGTAAAACTAAAGAACTGCCAAATAGTATCTGGAAGAGTGCGTAAGGTAGCTGGTGGTAACCAACTCAGACCTTGCCCGCGACGTAATTGTGCTAGTAGGTTTGGCACCCAGGGCAAAAACAACACTACTGCGGCAAGATTGGCCAACCACCACCGCAGTGAAAGCCAAATAGTTTTCCCTATCTGCCTAGTCTTTGGTTTGTCGAGTAATACAAAATACAGCCAAAAAGCTAACACCGCCAATACTGTAAAGTAGTGTGTGTAAAGACCGGCCGCAATTGTTGCGACGTAGAGCACATACGGCCAGGTGCGTTTGGGTCTCTCTGCAATCTGCATTACCGCATACAATGCCAAGAGTAAGAATAAACCAAGTAGACCATACATACGAGCCTCTTGGCTATAGCGAATTAGAAAAGGAGCTAGTGCTAGTACAAAGCTTGCCAAAACTGCCGCTCGCAAACCAGCAATCTTCTTTACAATTACGTACCCTAAAGGAATTATCAACACACCTGCGAGTGTGCTAAGACTTCGAATGGCTACTTCGCTACTACCAAACAGTTTCATCCAAATATGTAGTAGCTCGTAATACAATGGTGGATGAACATCTCTTGCCGAACCAACCCATATCTCTTGGGTTGATCGCTTAGCAAGCATTATAGAAAAGCCTTCGTCGTGCCAAATACTTGATTTAGCAATAAAACTTAGTCGAATAATTCCGCCGAGTATTGTGACTAAAACTAGCCACAACCACTTATGATTGGGGAGCTTTTTTGTAACGACCACGAATTAAACCCCATTTAATATGAAAAACGTCTGGCAAAGTTTGTAGAGCAGCTTTGGCTGCTGAGAATTTACTACCACCCGAAACCTTACTACCCTCCTCTACATCTTGCCAGTCCGGCACATCAAACTGTTCTATCTGATAGCCTTGTTGACGAGCAATAGCTAAAACTTCCATATCAAATCCCCAGCCCTTAAGAGTTTGTAAAGGAAAAATCTTTTTGGTAGCTTCATTCGAAAATACTTTAAATCCGCACTGGGTGTCATTAATACCCGGTAGAATCATTAATTGAACCAAGAAGTTTCCGCTTGATGAGATGAGTTTTCTCAACCCTTTGTGGCTGCTATGTAAATTTCTGACACATATTCCCACCGCCTGCTTTTTCTTCATCAGGCTTTCGACAGTATTAAGATATTTTAGCGGTGTAGCTAAATCGGCATCCATAAACATCACATACTCACCCTGGGCTGCCAACATACCTTTCTTTACCTGTTCTCCTTTATATGACTTTTTGCCAGTTTGGGGACCAATGTCAAGCACAGAAAACCATTTGAATTTTTTAGCATAACTCATCGCTACTTTTTGAGTATCATCACTACTACCTCTATCTACTACAATCACTTCCACACTTGGTGAGTAACTGTGCAAAAACTCGGCGAGTTTCTCTAATGTCGGACCAATTCGTTTAGCTTCTTTATATGCAGGAATGACAATCGTTAAATCAGGTTGTGATGACGTTTTCTCTACAACCGACATTACTGTACCTCAAAACTATAAAATAGCAATGCATTATTAAAGCTCGAATAATGTGGCGTTAGGGTTCCGTTGGGATATTTTGCTTTTAAAACTTCAATTATGCCGCCACTATTATCGCCAGCTGGGAATACATATAGCTGTGGTGAAGCCTGCAAAGGTAAGCTTTGTAAACCATTCTTATCGAGTAGCGTATACGACTGTTTATTAGCAAGTAAATATTCAGCCGGCATAGTTTCGTAACCACCGGCAATAATATAGTTGGTCTTATTCTTACCACTAAGAAGTACATACCTACCAATTTGCACCATATTTTCACTGTAAGCCTGATAAGTGGCTGGGTCTTGTGCCCAAGCAACAAAATATTGGCGCCATCCCTGCACGAGGGTAAGAAACAGCAACAGGGCGATCATTATTGCGCCTGCCGAGCGAGCAGGGGCGTTAATAGGAAATGTTTTATACCAACGAGTTAATAGATAATCTATACCGATAGCAGCTAGAGTAAATACGCTGGCGGCCGTACCAATACTACGCAAGGCATGAGGTAAGCCTTCGGCGGTAAGAATCGCTGGAAACATCATTACAAAAAACATTGCAATTACTGCAGCATATTTGGCTCTGCCAATCCTACTAAAAGCTACGAGCAACCCAAGAATTAGCATAATACCCACAAACGTATTCACTAATGGTTCACCAGGTAGATTATGGCGGCTATTCTGATCGCCAACAAAATTATATTGCATGAGTGTTTTGCCAGCGCCAATAAATAATGTCTGCACCGGTTTACCACCATTGAGGTCTTTATTTAAGAAGCTAGTGCCACCAGCTCGGGCAGTAGAGGCACCAGGGTTGCGAACAATAGTTATACCAAGTGGCAATAGTACTACTAGGGCAACTGCAGCAGAAATAAGTAGATTTTTCCAATTTGTCTTTAACCAAGCACGATTGCGAATTGCCAGATAGCCGAGGCCCCCAATCGGCACCAGTGAGAACATTAAAAACGCTGTGTAGGTATAAAATCCAAGACCAAACACAGCTCCGGCAGCAATAAAATACCCTACTTTTTGGCGGGTATATGCTCTCCCCCCAAGAAAGGCAACTGCAGCTATAATAAGGGGCGTCATTCCAGCCCTAAAACCATCTCTTCCTATTGTAACCACCCAAGGATTTACAGCAATTAAGAAAGCTGCGAGTAATCCAGTACGTCGGCCAAACCAATCTTTAGTATAAAGATATACCATCACCACTGTTGCAATACTCAGTAATGCCGGTGCTAGTCTGAGCGCAAAGATTGAATTACCGAGCGCCCATACAAATAGTGCTTGCAAATAAAAGAACAGCGCTTCTCTCGGCCCATTAGTTGCATAAATTACTCGCCAGTCGTGGTGAAATATACGCTGCACAATATCGAGCCCATTCGCAGCCTCATCAGGATGAAGACCGGGTGGTAAGGTATTGAGGTGATACAGACGAAATACCGTAGCTATGAGGAGTACAGCAATTAAAAGCAGAAGGCCTGCATGTGAGCGGAAGAATGTCAGAAATGGCGAAGATTTAGATTTCATTTATTATCTTTGGTAAAGACGATATATTTGTATACCAAATAATTATACACCAACACCAAGAGAATAGTTACGGCAAGTGCTACATTACGCTCTACGAATAGCTGGCTAAGTGGCAGATGTAAGAAGGTAGAGATATGGTCAGCCGTAAGTACTGGCCACGTCCAGACATCAGTGAAGAACTTTAACAAGATGGGGCGAAAAACATACACACCAATCATTGTCAGCACAAAGAAGTACGTGGCATGCAAGGCATCTACCTTACGCGCTCGAAAAGTAAAACGCATATTGAAAATAAAACTATTAATCATCGCAATAGTTCCAGAAATCAACCCTGCCACTATCAGACCAGTAACAGTATAATTTGTGCCAAAAATTGTTACCGACCCTAGCACTAGACTCTTTGGTAAAACCGTTGCTGCCAAGATGTTTAAAACAACAAAATCTACAACGGTATTCAGTATTCCTACTAATCCAAATCGGCCAACCTGCATTGCCTCATTGTGTTTGGGTTTCTGGGGTGTCTTGTTGCTCATAGTACTTATGCTAGTATACCCAAAAATACCTGTCTGCGTCTAGCTGAGGCGAAATTAATGTGTTTTATCGAGATTCTTAAATAACATTTGCTCTGGTACAAAGAACAGTTCTACTTCGCCTGTTGGACCATTACGATGTTTTTTTACTAAGATATCTGCAATATTTTTTCTCTCAGAATCTTTTTCATAATAATCTTCACGATAAATAAACATTACTACATCTGCATCTTGCTCAATACTACCCGATTCACGTAAGTCAGAAAGCTGCGGTATTTTAGGTGAACGCATTTCTACCGTACGGCTTAGCTGAGAAAGTGCAATAACGGGTACATTAATTTCACGAGCTAAACCTTTCAGTCCACGAGAGATTTCAGAAATCTCTTGTACCCTGTTGTCGCCTCCACTATTTCGACCACTCATTAGCTGCAAATAGTCAATCACAATCAAACCAAGATCGTGTTCAGACTGTAGACGACGTGCTTTGGTACGCATCTCCATAACATTCGCCATGGGCGAGTCATCAATAAAAATAGGTGCATCAGCCAATACCCCCATAGCTTTATTAATTTTTTCGAAATCCCTATCTTCTAGGTTGCCTGTGCGTAACTTCCAGCTATCTATGCCTGCTTCTGATGATAATAGCCGGTCAATGAGCTGCTCTTTACTCATTTCTAAACTAAAAATCCCCACAGGTATCCCCTCTTTGGTAGCAACGTGTTGAGCAATATTTAGAGCAAAGCTCGTTTTACCCATACTAGGACGTGCTGCCAAGATAATTAAATCTGATTTTTGTAACCCGGCCAGCAAATTATCCAAACTCTTATAGCCTGTAGGTACACCTCGAAGTGTTTGCTTGTCTTTATGCAAACCATCGAGGCGCTCAAAGCTTTCGGTTAACACATCAGAAATTGGAGTAAAGTTTTGCTTAAGGTGTTTTTGGCTCACGCCAAATAAATTTTGCTCAGCTTCATCAAGCACACTATCAAGAGCAGCTGTTTCTTCGTAAGCAAGGTTGTTAATAGAATTGGCAGCCTCTATGAGTCGGCGCAAAGTTGCTTTGTCGGCTACAATCTTGGCATATTGTGCGGCATGGGCACTACTCGGAACTCCATTAGCTAAATCGGTTAAATAACTGGCACCACCAATTTGCTTGAGAATCTTTTTCTTGGCCAGCGCATCAGAAAGTGTAACTACATCTATTGGTTCTCTTCGTTCGTAAAGACCAAGAACAGTTTCAAATATCTGACCATTCTTAGTAATATAAAAATCTTCGCTCGATACAATATCAGCTACTTTAATAATGGCGTCTTTATCTATAAGTAGCGATCCTAACACGCTTTGCTCGGCCTCTACATTTTGTGGTGGTAGTTTGTCGGCCCGATTGGTAGTAGTATTATTGGCCATCAACAAGCTCCCCACCAAGTATTGCCATTGCCGAGTTTACCAGCTCACTACTGGCATCTGCTTTTGGTGCTACTTCTGGCTTATTATCTAAACTGCAACTCAGCTGAATGGTTCTATTAAATGTTTTGCTCATAACTTTTTCTATTAAAGCTCGGTTGTGGTGTTCTTCGATACGATTTTGGTGAAATGCAAATCGGCAATTTACCAAGAGTTTATTGCCCTCTACATGTGCCCCGCCCGAGCGTAAGAGAGCATACAGTGAATTGTTATGTTCTTTAATTGCGCTCAGGGCTTTATCACACAGTGCAACTGCATCGGTATTCGTTGTCGTTGAGGCTGATTTTTGCTCTGGCAACACTGTTTGGCTGGCTGCGTGAGTCTGGCTGATAGTCTGTGGGGCTTTAGCCGCCGACTGTGCTGGTTTGGCCTGTGTAGAATTAAGATTGTAACCCATTTTTACAATCGCGAGTTCTAGCGGAATAGCACTGTTAGCTGTATAGATTAGCTGATTCATGGCGGTATGCAGTACCTCGAGTGCGTTAGTGTAAAACTGAATCTTTTTCTGATTGGCCGGTTTTTGCACTTCTGCTATCAAGTGTTCTCGTGCCATGCGCTGTAACTGCAAAATTAGCTCACCAGGAGCAACGCCATTCACAGTTATTGCTGATACTTTTTGTAATGCCAATTCGGGCTTGTTTTGCCAAGCTAAATCTAATACCTCACCAAGCTCAGAGCTAAGGGCTAACCCCAAAAACTGACTAGTAATTTTCTCATCGATTTTTTCTGTCAGTACGGAAAGCTGATCAAGCAGACTAACTGCATCACGCATTCCGCCATTTGCCATTTGTGCAACTAACCGCAAGGCAGGTTCGGTAATCTGTATCTTTTCTTGCGCGGCAATGTACTTTAGACGAGCAACAATTTCATCTTCGCTTATAGCATGAAAATCATACCGCTGGGTGCGTGAAATAATAGTTTGGGGTAATTTATGTGCTTCAGTAGTTGCCAAAATAAACACGACATGGGCAGGTGGCTCTTCGAGGGTTTTTAGTAACGCATTAAAAGCTTCGCGGGTAAGCATATGGGCTTCATCAATAATATAGACTTTGTATTGTAGTTTTGCCGGTGCCACTGCCACTTTTTCACGCAAAGCTCGAATCTCATCGATACCTCTATTACTGGCTGCATCTATTTCGATTATGTCTAAATAGTTAGGATTATCATCTAATTTATCAAGCCCATTAATAGCTCGGGCCAAAATACGTGCCACCGAGGTCTTACCTACTCCTCTCGGACCAGTAAAAAGATAAGCATGTGAGAGTTTACCCTGCTTTAGTGCAGCGTCTAAGGTTTGTGTAATATGTTTCTGACCCACCACATCGCTTAGGTCGCCAGAACGATATTTGCGATACAAAGCTAATTGCGACACAAAAAACTATCCCCTCTTTTTATCTATTCATTTATTATACTACGCGCTTAGCTTGATTATAGGTTTTTTGATTTTAGATTTTGGCAATTCTACCTATCACTCGTGAGATTTTGTTCGTACAGAATTCAACGAAGTGATTCGCTCTAAACAAAGGCTATAAGCTAAGAGCCAATAACAGCTTCTATAGCTGCCCAATTAGCTTCATCTCCACCAGTAGCTGGAACTACTATAGTCACTTCATCGCCTACTTGGGCTTTAAAATACGTTACGCTCGCATAAAGAACTCTATAGTGATGATCGCCCACTATAGCAACATACTGACCATTATCCAAACCAATTTTAGAAATAAGTTTTTTACGTTCGACAGGGCCAATTTGCTTATAGATAAAGCTCCCATCTACAGCAATGGTTAGCTTAAGTAAGTCGCCTTCAACAAGCTTTGATTTAGAAGCATAGTTAGCTGGCACCGGGTAGGTTTTGCCATCTGGGCCAATCATATTCTGACCATCAAAATGCCCTTCTATAATCTTACCCGCAACAGTATCGGCGGTATCTGCAGCCCGTGGCACACTTACACCAACAGAAGGAGCGCCATCTTCGCGCGGAGCTGGTAGATCTTTGGCATTTAACCCCATTTGTTTTAACATTTCTGTTACTTGCTGCAAGCTCTCTTGCGCTGCATGCATCTGGTCTGAGAGTGCTTGTAATTTTTCTTCGTCTTTTTTGTTCATTTTTAAAGCCCCTTTTTGTATTTTTACTAAAATTACTCAAAATTACTTGCCTTTATTGTAACAAAACATAAAACAAAAGCCAAACAAAAAGACCCTTCTTAGGGTCTTTTTGCATTCAAATGAATGAAATTATTGAAGTTCTACAGTAGCACCGGCTTCTTCGAGGGTCTTTTTGGCTGCTTCAGCTTCTTCGGCTGGAACATCTTCTTTTACCATCTTAGGAGCACCGTCAACTACTTCTTTACTTTCGGCTAAACCAAGGCCAGAGATTTCTCGAACAGCCTTAATTACATCAATCTTCTTATCACCAGCTGCAGTTAGCATAATGTTATAGCTACTCTTGCCTTCTTCGGCAGCTTCTTCGCCACCGCCAGCAGCAGCACCTGCAGCAGCAACAGCTACTGGAGCAGCAGCGCTAACGCCATAGTGATCTTCTAAAACACTAACGAATTCTGAAAGATCGAGCACGCTGAGTTTATCAATTTCGTCTACCAAGCTTTTAAACTTAGCAGGTACTTCTTTTTTGTCTTCAGTTGTTTCTGCAGCAGCTTCTACAGCTGGTGCTTCTTCTTTTACTTCTGGTTTTGCAGTTTCTTCTGCCATTTTTATTCTCCTTAGAGTATCTTAATAATTTTTAACTAGCTTCTTGTGCTTTTTTATCTGCCACAGCCTGTAATGCATAGACTAAGCCCGAAACATTACCATTGAGCACTCGTACAAATCCACTTAGTGGAGCGGCAATTGTACCAACTACTTGTGCTAGCAATTGTTCGCGACTTGGTAGTTTGGCTAGGGCTACAACGTCTTCGGTACTTAATACGTTACCGCTTTCGTCGATGGCACCAAGTATTTCTAGGGCAGGATTCGTTTTGGCATATTCAAAAACGATTCGTGCGGCCTCAACTTCGTCAGGGCCAAAAGCAATTGCTACCGGACCTACTAGGACTGAGGTGTCTTCTACCTTCTTATCGGCATTGACAAGCGCTATTTTTACCAGTGTGTTTTTGGCTACCGTAAATGGAATGCCTGCTTCGCGCAAGTTGGCACGCAACGCAGAAATTTCTGGTACATTCAAGCCACGGTAATCTGTTAACACAGCAAGTTTACTTGCAGAAAAAGCCTCTGTTAGCGAGCTAACAGCCTGTTCTTTCTGCTCTCGTGTTTTTGCCATATGTATAACACCTTATTTAGTTAATGTACTTGATTACCAAACAAAAAATCTTTGGACACATGCCAAAGACCTCTGGTTTGTAAACAATCTATATTGATCGTAACCTCTTGCAGCAAATTAAGTGTTTTACACAGCTACAGTCTTTGGTAATCAGTAGTAATAATAGCAAATATTAGAGATTTAGTCAATAAAAAAACTCAAAGACTAATCTTTGAGCAAAGCCATTAACTCATCTAGAGAATGAACGATTGTGACGGAATCGAGGCAATAGAATATCGATTCGCGATATGTCTCCATGCCTTCGGTTACAATAAAGGCCCGAAAATTTTTTCGTTCTAATGAAGAGCCAAGGGCAATACCAAGCTCGATAAGTGCACCGAGTTGGTTATCTGCCACCAGTAAAATAAAGATGTCACAGTCGTGAGCACCCTGCAGCATATTTTCGGCAAACGGTCGATTCCTCGCTGCATTTGCAAGGTAGGGCTTTTTAACCCCAGAAGCATCGGTCCAATCGTACGTTACTTCATACCCAAGATTACGCAAGTCTGCGAGAAGGTACTTTACTCCATCAGTGCCAGCACCAACTTTACCTGCTACGTATACAGAGCCTTTTGTGCTCATTAACTCCTCCCTCGTGAGCCGAATTCGTGACGTGGCTTATCGCCAACTCCACAACTTCCATTCACCAGCAAAGAGATCGCAGACAACTTCTTTCCACATGTATCTCCACTGCATTGCACTCTCCTCTGTGTGTTTATACTAAAGGTGCAATCTTATTTATAGCAGCTTTTGGGGTATTATTCAATTAATAATACCACTTCAGGCTTTTCTGTAGGTCTTTTGTAACAATGCTAAGTTCTGCCTTATCTTTTTTACCCATAATAAAGCTCCCTATAGCTTCACCAAGCATTAAAAAGTCATCATGCTTCATTCCTCTAGAAGTAAGTGCAGCACTACCAAGTCGCAGACCGCCTGGTCGCCAGGGAGATTTTTCATCACCAGGTATTGCATTGCGATTAGTAATAATTCCCACCTCTTCGAGATCGTTTTGCAAGGTAAGGCTATCTACTTCTTCTGGTAATTTAGCCAATACCAAGTGGGTTGCAGTCGGTATAGTTACATGCACACCAGCCTGTTTCAGTCCAGACTCGAGGGCTTTGGCATTTTTTAAAACATCTTGTATATATTCATTAAATGGGGTTTTATCGGGATAAGTTTCCTCGCCCAATACCTCTAGTAGACTCTGGCCAACTGCAGCTATTTGATTAAGGTGCGGACCCCCACTTGTTCCGGGAAATACAGTTTTATTTACTGCTGGCATATACTCTTTTTTGGCAAACACTAGTGCAGAACGAGGTCCTCGCAAAGTTTTGTGAGTAGTAGTAGTTACAAAATCTGCTCCGCTAGCACCACTATGAAATGGCGAAGAGTGCTGACCGGCAGCTACGAGCCCAGCGATATGGCTAATGTCGGCCAAAACAAGCGCCCCATATGCATGAGCCAACTGGCACAGTCGTGTAAATTCGTATTGGGCTGGATAGCTACTATAACCAATCACTACCAAACGCGGTTTATGCTCTTTTAGGGCTTGTTCGAACTCAGCTTCGTGTAACTTACCTCCACGCAAGCTATAGGTAAAGTGCTTAAAGAATTTTACGTAGCTGCTAGTGGTATGCAGATGACTAAGATGTCCACCACTATTCAAATTAAGGCTAAGTACTGTATCACCAGGTTCTAAAACAGTAAAATACACCATTGCATTCGCAGGACTACCAGAGAGTACCTGTACATTTACACCATAATCTTCTCGGGCATTAAACACTTCTAGTGCCTTAGCCTGAACAAATTCTTCGAGACTGTCGGCATTTACATTACCTGCGTAATAGCGTTTACCAGGATAACCCTCGGCATACTTATCATTCCAAATAGAGCCAAGGAGAGTCAAAGCCTTGGGGCTTGGATAATTTTCTGACGCAATTAAATTTAGAGTACTTTTTTGCCGCTCGTTTTCGGTGTCCGTAAGTTTTTGAATTTGATTCATAGCTTTATTATATAAAAAAACCAGATAGTTGCCTATCTGGCTAAAAAATCCTCGTCGCCCCATGGTACCCCAGCTCTTCGAGGGCAACGCTTGCATACCAAGAAACATTGTCTGGAATCGGCGCTTCTGGGTCATGATAGCGCTCGAGATCGTGCATAGAAAACCAGCGTAGTTCATGGTGCTCGTCTTCTTGCAAAACTTCGTTACGCACATCGACTGTGCCAAAGTACACAAATGCCTGGTGGCGGTGATTAGGAAACTCGCAAGCAATTGGGTGCACATCAGTGTAACGCGGTGCCACTAGCGACTCCATACCTGCAATTACAAAGCCTGGTTTTGGCCCGATGATGGTGACATCGAGCCCAGTCTCTTCTTTGATTTCTCGGTCACGGGCAGCATCAATGGTTTCACCAGGTTCAACATGCCCACCTGGCGGAACCCAGACCCCAAGTTTGATGTGATGACATAGCAACACTTTGTTATCATTCACAATGTAAGTTACGGCGCAAAAATCAAGCTCAGGATGAATGTGCGGCATTTTTGGCCTCTTTCTGCTCGTCGCAGGTGCAGGTGAAGTTGAAGTCGCCAAAGAAGTGGCACGGATTATCCATATGCACGTGACAGTCGAGTGCCTGGCCATGGGGATAATTTCCACATTGGCAGCCTTGAGGGTAAGGAATCTGCTTACAAAGCTGCAAAAACATTTGATATGTTGCAGCCCGTACAGCAGCTTCGAGCTCGCCTTGGTAATACTGAATCAGAAATTTTGTTAATCCTACTTCAAGCTGATGAATGTCATTACGACGAACTTCATCAGCCGGCAAATAACCAAACCTATCCCGACTTAGTACAAATTCTTGTCTATCTAGATCAAAGCTCAATGTAAGATCTTGTACGAAAACCGGCATTATTGCTTCACCACTTACACCCATTTGAATTCTTGGCAAGAATTTTTGAATTTCATCCCACGAGACCACTGGAACTATTTGAGTATCGGTCATGTTCCCTCACATTTTAGTAGGTGCTGGCACAATTCTATCACTTTACAGGTTTGTGGTCTATATAGTACAATCGAGCAGACCTACAGAGGTGGTCTTTGACAGAAAGGGTTTCTTGCATGGGATACCTAAAGCTCGATTATTTGCCCTATGAAGAACGTGAACCAAATACACAATACAGAGATGTCTTAGCAGCAATTATGGATCGAGGTCAGTGGAGCGAGGTTACCCGCCAAGGTGAGCGTGCTAAAACACTGCTTGGTGTACAAATGCGCTTTGATATTTTGCGTGATGGATTTCCACTTATTACCGAACGTAAAATTGCTTTTTGGCGCAAAGCTATCAACGAGCTTGGCGCTATGATAAATGGTGTACATACCATCGAAGATTTCGAACGCTGGGGTGTTACCTGGTGGGGTGATTGGGGTACCGAGGCCAAGTGCAGCAAGCGTGGCTTGCCCACCGGTGATATTGGTCCTGCCAGTTATGGACCAATGTTTCATGATTGGCCAGACTTTGATGGTACCCCATATAATCAGTTTGCCCATTTAGTACAGCAAATTAGTGAATTTCCAAATGACAGAACACATGTGGTTAGCCCCTGGCATAGTGCTGGGCTAGCGCGTGATTCTGGTAGAGTTAACAAAGCTACTATTGCCCCGTGTCATGGCTGGGTGCAAGTGCGAATTCTCAATGGCAAGCTCAATCTGCACATGAAGCAACGTAGCGGTGATGTGCCGATTGGTGTGCCATCTAACTTGGTGCAATATGCTGCTCTCATGCTACTGCTTTGTGATATTACTGGCTTCGAGCCAGGCGAATATATTCACTACATCGTCGATGCACATATTTACGAAGGGCAAATGAAGTATGTCGAGCAGATGTTAGAGCGCGAACCTCGACGTTTACCGACTATACATTTCGGCCCCGATGTCTTCGAATGGAGCCCACCTGTGCCACACGATTCCGATGCGATTCATAAACTACATGGAGAGCTGTTTGTACTCTCCGATTATGATCCGCATGAGCCAATTAGCGAAATTCCGGTGTTGCCATGATTACCGTAATCGCGGCCCGCAGCCGTAATCGCGTAATCGGTAAAGACGGACAGATTCCTTGGCATATACCTGCCGATCTTAAGAGGTTTAAAGAGTTAACGACTGGTAATGTTGTTATTATGGGTCGCAAGACCTATGAAAGTATTGGCAAACCTTTGCCTAATAGAGTAAATATTGTGGTCTCAAGTTCTCTTGCTACAGCACCAGAAGATGTTTGGACGGTCAGTAACTTCGAGAAAGCACTTGAAGTTGCCTCTGACTGGAACAAACCGATTTTCATTATTGGTGGGCAGCAAATCTACCAGGCAGCATTTGATGCTGGTGTGGTAGACGCTATTGAGCTAACTCTGGTAAATACTCATATTGAAAACGGTGATGCCGTTTTTCCGTTTACTTCGCCCAGCGACTGGATTGTTACAGAAGCTGGTAATATCCAAAAAGATGACGTAAGTGGTCTGGAGTATGTATTTCTACGTTACAGCCCGGCAAGTGAATATCCACCCTCACCGCCGCTCCTATACTTACCAGCTGCCCGGTTCGACAACCAAGCCGGGTATATGGAAGAGATTCTGAATGATGGTATCTGCCCTTTCTGTCCACAGTGGCTGGCTTGGTACCATCAGAACCCAATTGCAAATCAATCACCACACTGGATAGTAACTAAAAATGATAACCCTTATAAGGGCACTATTGAAGATTTACTGCTTATTCCAAAAAGTCATGTTGAAAATTTCGATGAACTTAGTCTAGCCGCCAAAACCGACTTTGGACTGATGATTTCTTGGGTAATACATAGTTACGGCCTAGACTATGGTGCCCTTGGTATGCGTTTTGGCGACATGAGCCGCACTGGTGGCAGCGTTGCACATCTGCATGCGCACATTAAAGTTGGTGATGTCGATAATCCCAATCACACACCAGTTAGATTCAAAATGAGTTCTGTACCTCAAGATAACAAAAGCCCCGATCAATTCGATTGATCGGGGTATTTTTATGGCTCCACAACGCGAATGAGCTCGACACCGTTGCTCTTGAGAATCTCTTCTCCATCGAGCATAGCATAGCCATCACGGTAATAGACTCTACCAATACCACTATAGGCCACAGCTGTGGCGCACCAAGGGCACGGAAAAGTACTCACATAGAGATCCGCGCCTTCGAGAGCAATCCCCAGTCGGGCAGCCTCACTTACCAGGCCCTGTTCGACATGCAATACCAGGGTCAAGTCTGGATGAAGACCCTTCTTAAAGTTACTACGTGGATCACCAAGTTCGTATGGTACCATACCAAACGGTTTGGCCTCGTTAAACATTTGTAGCTCTTCTATGATCTTGCCTTCTTTAACAATAAGACCACCAATTTGACGCCACCAGTCGGGGCTTTTGGTTGCCAGTTCATCACAACGAGCTATCATGTCTCGAGCAAACTGATCGGTTGTGATAACCTCATCTGGGTTTGGCTCAAACGGTTCGGTAGTTCGTTTTCTATCGTATCGCAAAAACACATTTCTAAACTCTACTTCTCTGCCATGTAAAAATCTCTTTGCAAAAGCATGACTTACATCTTCATCGGGCAAAACAAATTGTGTCGATTGATCAAAAATTGCCGTGGCCCCAGACACTACAAATGCAGGTCGAGCACCATCGCGACGGACCAATATCGACTTTACTGTCTCTGCATTAAGAGCACGAAGGTCTTTGCGGAGACTATCTACAAGCTCAATTGCCAAACTATTTTCGATAATAAATATCTCATCCCAACGTTGGCTATCAATTAACTCTAGGTAGGTTTCATGAATAACTGGCATATATAGAACCAATACAGTACTCATGGATTCACCTTTGGCTTGTCATGACGGCCAACTGCCTCGTCGAGGACTTCTTGGAGCAAGCCAGGGATTCGCTCTGCAAGACGCTCACCAATGTCACTCGCAAGCTCCAGATTAAGATCTCGCAGTCGCTTACTAGTAGAAGTTTGGGCTTGAGGCTCCAAAACCTTTACCTCGCCACAATATTGCTGAAGTTCTTCTATCTCAGCATCGGTGTATGTTTCTTGTGTAGCAACCAAAACATCAGGCTTAAGCGTTTTAATCAATACCCATTTTTCGTCAGTAGCTTCTTTAAGAGTAACAATATCAACAGATCGTTGACGAACAAGAATTTGCAAACGCTCATCCTGAGGATATAGTGGCCGATTTGGTCCCTTCTTGCGGGCGATTTTTGCATCACTATCAACACCAACGATCAACACATCACCCTGTTCCCGTGCCTTCTCTAGATAAAAGGCGTGACCAAGATGAAAGAAGTCGAACGACCCTGATGTAAGAACAATTCTAAGGCCAATACCTTTCATATGTGCAACAAGTCTTGCTAGCTGTTCAAAATCTGGAATATATCGTTGATCAAAACATGAACCATTACTAAAAATTCCTGCTTCGATAGCCATTTTGGCTCCTTGGTAAGGTACGAGGTCTTTACTAGCTTAGCAAACAAAACAAGTAACTACCAAGCATAACAAAAAAACAGCCCCAAAGATTGGGCTGTTTTTTTGTATTATTTTTACTCTTAGCTTTTGGCTTCTTTAATAGCCTCAGTAACATCAAGTTTAATTGATGGACTCATAGATGAAGTAACGAAGAGAGATTTAATATAGACACCTTTTACACCGGTTGGGCGAGCATTTTGCAAGGCTGCCAAAACAGATTTAAGATTGGCAAGCAAGTCTTTGCTAGAAAAACTTAGTTTACCAAAGCTTACATGTACAATTCCGTTCGGATCATTCTTCAGCTCTACTCGACCTTTTTTAATTTCGGCAATTACTTCGGCCGGCTTGGCGGTAACTGTATTGCTTTTTGGTGATGGCATTAAGCCTTTTGGTCCGAGAGTTTTAGCATAGCGACCAAGTTCTGGCATTTTTTCTGGTGTGGCTACTAAAATATCAAAGTCGAATTTGCCTTTACTAATAGCACTGAGTAGCTCAGCGGCATCGCTTATATCGGCACCAGCTTTTTTAGCGTCGGCAGAATCTTTATCGCCGGCCAGTACGGCAACGCGTACAGTCTTACCAGTACCTGCTGGCAGAGCAGCAGCAGCCCGTACCATTTGGTCGGCTTGTTTAGGGTCAATGTTAAGCGTTGCGTGCAACTCAGCAGTGGCGTCAAATTTTACTTTAGAAAGCTTTGGTAATAGCTCTACAGCTTCGTTAAGAGAATAGAGTTTATCTTTTTCTAATAGCTCACGAGCAGCTTTTTGATTCTTGCTGTACCGTACCACGTGAGGTTTTTGTACTGGCTTTGGTTTTTCGGCTTCGGCAGCAGTTTTTACTTTACCTTCAGCCTTTTTTGCTTCTTTGGCTGCTTTTTCTGCTTCTGCTTCTTGCACTTTTTTACTGCGTTTGCCAGCCTTGGCCAATACCTCGGTTGGTTTAACTTTTGACTTTGCTATAACTTTTTTGTCTTCAGCTTTTTCAGCTACTTCTTCGGTTTTAGCTTTTTTTGCTTCTGCCATAACTATCTCCTTTGTGGTACTAACCCCAACCTTTTTAGGAGGGTCCCACGCTTGTTAGATTATTTTTTCTCTACTTCTACACCCATCGCACGAGCGGTGCCAGCAATGATCTTCTTGGCGGCTTCAATGTCGTTGGCATTAAGATCGGCCATTTTTGCTTCGGCAATTTGGGTAAGTTGTGCATCGGTTAGTTTACCGACCTTTTCTTTATTCGGTACACCAGAACCTTTTTTCAGCTTTAGGGCTTCTTTAATAAGTACTTTTGCAGGGGTACCTTTAATAACAAAGGTCATCGACTTATCTTCGTAAATTGTTACCAATACTGGTGTTGGTTGACCTTTTCTATCTTGAGTTTGCTCATTAAATGGATTAATAAAATCCATCATGTTTACCCCGTGTTGACCCAAGTTAGAGCCAACTGGTGGCGCAGGTGTTGCACCTCCACCTGGTAATACCATCTTTACTTTTGCGATTGCTTTTTTTGCTTCTGCCATAATTATCTCCTTTGTGGTACTAGCCCCGGCATTTTTAAGCGGGTCCCACGTGTTATTATTACAATTTGTTTACTTGAAGTGAGTCGAGTTCTACAGGGGTTTCACGGCCAAACATACTCACCAACACCTTAATCTTACCTTTTTGCTCATCTATTTCGTTAACGGTACCATCAAAGCCCTTAAATGGTCCATCGGTAATATTTACCAATTCTCCAATAGAAAAGTCGATACTAAACTTAGGCTCTTCTATACCCATACGTTTCTGGATAGCTGCTACTTCTTCATCGCTTAGTGGCGACGGAGTTGTAGAGGTACCAACAAAGCCGGTTACGTTAGGAGTGTTACGCACTACGAACCAACTATCTTCGGTAACAATCATTTCTACTAAGATGTAACCTGGAAAGATTTTGCGCTCTACGGTACGACGCTTACCATTTTTAATTTCTATTTGCTTTTCTTTTGGTACGGTAATACTAAAAATCTTATCTTGCATATCCATCGACTCGATACGCTGTTTTAGTTGATCAGCAACTTGGTCTTCATAGCCTGAGTAGGTGTGAATAACATACCAATTTGCTTGCTTGTTTGAGCTTTTCATGGGGTCCCTTTGTTCTTTATGATTTAAATAACAATTTTTGCAATATAGACTGATAAATATACCCGAATACTGTAAGGTATATACCGATTAAGAAAGCGCCAATAATAACAGCACCTGTCAGCTGGATAGCTTGCTTGCGACTAGGCCAAACTACTTTACGAAGTTCTGCCCAAGACGCAGTTAAATAATCGGTAAACTTTTTCATACTTGTTTATATTATATCAAGAAATTGCGTGTAATTTAAAAAAGCCCGGTGTTCGGTGGCTTTCTACCCTGTTATTGTAGCCTAAATAGTCCTTATTTGTCAACCCAATTTTTCTATTCGTTATCTATTCACCCGCGGAATTTCAATCTTGGTCGGTATTTTCTGAGAAAGTGTTACTGCCCAGACATTAATTGTGGGTAAAACAAATAATATACCCAACGCAAAGAGAGAAAGTAACATAACAAAAAGATAGGTTGATACCCATATAGGCCACCAGGTAGTTTTCTTAATGTTTGACTCTGTCGCTAAAACAAATAAGCTTGGAGTGTAGCGCGTATTTAGCCAACTGGCGTAGGCGCTCCAGAGAGTTTGCTGAATATACCCCACCAGTACTACCCCAATAAATATACTACTCATCAATAAAATAAATCGAGTATTCGAAGGTACAGTAGCTCGACTTAGCCAATTAATAGCTTTGAGTGCTGCCCATACACCATAAACAATAATACCGAAAGATAATAATACACTACTTGCAGCAAGAATTCCGCCTCGTAGTGGATAAGCTGTTACCGCTTGCCAACTTCGTTGCTGAATTGACTTAGTCTGTAAACTACTACTGAGTATTGCAGACTGTAACCAGTGCTTAGCATGAAGCAAACACAGTATTGCTATCCAAACAAAAACAATCATTCCTACGATATATGGAGAAAAAACAGTCAGTGTGTGACCATGTGGTATAAACACTGCCCAGAAAATACTTATCAGTGCTAGTAAACTAACCAGGCTGAGCAATAAGATCTGTATACTGCCATGAAATAACATCTTGAGACTATTATGAAAAACTAACTTAGTGGCTGGCCATAATCGTGCTGGCTTACCAGAAAGCGTTGTAATACGTAAATGGAGTGCGATTGCATTACAAACAACACGAACAAATAGAATAACGGCCGATACTACCACTGCAAAAATAATGGCCCCGGTTGCATGAAAAACCACCCCATTTTGGGTTAATTGATGAGTGCGGTCTAGGAGTTGATTGATGTTTTCATTAACAAGATTTTGGGTCTGTAAGATAAAAATTGGTAATGCAATTAGTAACCAGGCGAGCGGACTAGATATTCCCCGTAACACACTAAATATCCAAGCTGCTGACGAAAAACTACGAGGCAAAAGTGCGCTGACAAAGTAATTAGCATAACTTGGCCCGGTCGCATCTACGGAGATAGCCTTTTTAGCTCGCTGTGTTTTTTTGCGTCTACGTTGTGGCAAATCAATAATTGCAGCTCTATCAGTAAGCCTAACTGGCCCATTTTGTCTAGCAGACGAAACACTAACCTGTTGCTTGTGTATACTGTCTAGACCACGCCCCTGTTGACGCACATTCTGATCTTCTATTACCTTACCGTTAGCAACATTATAACGAATACCGTCCACAATTATTTCTTCATCAGAATGAGGGGTTTTCATAGCTACATTATACTCGGTTTCTTAGATATTAAAGACTTTTTGTATCCGAACTAAAGAATATAGCCAAAGCTTGTGTAGACTTGCTATGCGAAGGCGTTTAGCCTTAATAATTTCTATTGAATTGCTCTCGAGCTTCTTTATTAAGGCTTCATAGTAATAGAGCGCCAACAATACTCCATAGCGACTTGTTTTTGGCAAACCTATCAAGCCACGTCTGGCTTTTTGAATATCTCGCGATATGTCGCTAACTATTGCTCGTTTGTCAGTATTGCTCATAGTTTTAAAGTTAACTCCAGGAAAATACATTCGCCCTAGCTGATTATGATCGGCAGCCATGTCTCGCAAAAAATTAATTTTTTGAAATGCTGAACCTAGTGCCCGCGCAGATGGTTGAAGCTTGGAATACAGCTTACTATCATTATCAGTAAAAATATGCAGACACATAAGCCCAATTACCTCGGCCGATCCATAAATATAGTCTTGGTATTCTTTTTGGGTATACTCTGTTTTGGTAAGATCCATACGCATACTTGCAAAAAATGCTCGAATGAGACCAAGCTCGAAGTGATAAGCTTTGGCAGTCTTCGCAAATGAATGAATAAGGAGATTAGTACTATACCCGCTATCTAAGGCAGCATATAATTCATGCTCAAGTTTTTCGAGTAATTGTCGTGCATCGTGAGGACGAAAACTATCGACTATTTCATCAGCCAGCCGAACGAGGCCATATACTGCATAAATATGCGCTCTCATAGATTTGTCTACCAAGGTTATAGCCAGAGAAAACGATGTAGAATACGCAGCCGTAACTCGCCCGCTGGTCTGATAGGCTAGCTGGTTGTAAACTTTTTGGTTGTCCATATCAATAATTTCGCTCGACACAATAATTAGCAAACGAGATAAGAAGCTTTTGTAGCTCTGGATTGCTAGTTAGTTTGGGTGCTATTTTCGTGGCCTCATCGGCTTTAGATTTGGCTAGCAAAAGCGTCTTAGCCTTAGCACCATTATCTTCTAAAATAGCGCGAACCTGTTTTAGCATAGCCATATTCGCATTCGGGTTACGGAAAGACTTTTCTAGAAATGCTTTTTGCGTATCGTCACTGAGTGCCATGCCATAAAAATACAACAATGTTTGTTTGCCTTCACGCAAATCAGAAATTACCGGCTTACCTATTACTCTTTCACTCCCAAACATTCCAATAACGTCATCAACTAATTGATACCCAATCCCTACTCCCTCTCCATATTCTTCAATAATTGGATGGAGTTTACTACCATTACCTGCCATAATTGCCCCAAACTGTAATGGCATTATTACTGAATAGCCAGCTGTTTTGTAATAGTTAATTTTAAGAATATGACGCATTGAAACTTTTTGCATAAAGCTTGCCAAAATATCGAGCTGTTGGCCGGCGGCTACTTCAAAAACTGCCTGGTTTAATCGATCAACCGCACGCAACTTACTCTCTGCGTCAAAATCTGTCTGGGTTATAACCTCATAACTAAGTCCGCAACAAATATCACCAGCTAGAATTGCTTGGCTGTCAGCAATGTGCTGTAAGTTACTCGGCTGAACAACTTTTTGGAGTTTTTTCTTATATACACCGGTAATATTGGGGCCACCATGACGTCTGTCATCTCTATCCATAAAATCGTCATGTATTAACAAATAGTTATGAAAAATCTCGAGGGCAACAGCAGCATCAATCATGGTCTCTACTTTTTTGCCACCGGCAATTTTGTAGCCCAGTACAGCCAGGGCTGGCCGTAAGCGTTTACCACCACGTAAAACTTGCTTTTTTGTTTCGATCAATAATTTTTTATATTCACTGTCTAACTCGGCAGCACGAGCTATTTTAGTATTAAAAATCTCCTCCAGACGTTTGTCTGTCTCGTCTTTTACATAGCCAATAAACTCAACTAAGTTTTTATCTACCATAATTTATTAATGACCATTATCGCTTAGAATTCTTTCTGTTACAAGCTTAGCGCTAAGTGTAACCATTGGAATGCCGCCTCCGGGGTATGTACTGGCACCCACAAAGTACATATCGGCTATCTCTTTACTAAAGTTAAGAGGGCGAAAAGCACCCGATTGAAAGAAATGGTGGCTCAATCCAAACGCCGAACCATTACTGAGATTAAATTTCTGGGCAAAATCTTCGGGGGTAAAGATGGTTTCGGTGGTAATTTTATTTGCAATATCAAGGTTAAATTCGCTCTTTAAACGCGCCAACACTTGTTTACGAATTCTAGCGATCCCTTTTTCCCAATTAACATTACTCTCTAAATTAGGTACAGGTACTAAAACATAAAATACTTGTTTGCCTTTTGGCGCCAGACTGGGGTCGGTCTTGGTTGGTATATATGTATAAAAAGATGGGTTTTTGGGTAATACCTTTTGTGTTAGAATTTCCTCTAGATTAGCCTTGAAATCTTTGCACAGATAAACATTATGATGCAACATATCCTTGCATTCATCATCTACACCCCAGTAGAACAATAGCGCCGAACTAGCTTGTTTGTAGTTATCCAGACGAGTATCTGGCATTTTTTTACGTGCGCTAGCAGGAATAAGATTTTTATACGCATAAATCAGATCGGCATTGGCTATTACAATATCGGTTTTTTGTATTTTACCTGTCTCTAGTTCTACACCAACCGCTCGTTTGTTTTCTATACATACCTGTTTCACTGGCGATGTAAGTTCTATCTTGCCTCCCAAATCTTTTACTAGCTTTTGTAATGCTAGACTAAGCGAGTACATACCGCCTTTCGGGTACCAAATGCCCAGGCCGGTTTCCATATAGCTCACTATTGAATAAATTGCTGGTGCCTCATATGGACTCACGCCAAGATACATGCTCTGAAAACTAAATAATTGTCGCAAACGCTCATCGGTAAAATAGCGCGAAACGAATGGGTAGAGTTTTGATAAACCACGTTTTCGTAAGAGCTGAGTACCCGAGCGAAGATTGAGAAAGTCGGTTATATAATTAAAATTTTTATCGATAAAGTCAGCACGTGAAATTCGATACATTTCGGCTATATCAGAAAAAAAGCGCAAAAATTGTTCTGGTGCTTTTGGATCAAACTTAGCAAGTTCTGCCTGAAATTTTGGTAAATTACTACTGACAGTTATTGTACTTTTATCTCCAAACGCTACGCGGTAATTCGGCTCGAGCTGTAGCAGTGTAATATAGTCATCAAAATTTTTGCCACAATAGGCAAAGGTATCGTAAAGTACATCTGTCATCATTAACAGTGTCGGTCCAGTATCAAAGATGTAACCATCTTTTTCTATTCTATGGGCTCGGCCACCCACCTTGTCTTCTTTTTCATAAATAGTAACCTCATAGCCGTTCTTAAGCAGGCGTGCAGCAGTGCACAGCCCACCTATACCTCCACCTATAATAGCAACCGATTTTTTCATTTAATTATCATAACACGTCTCTTATACAAAGTTAGGTAGCGTATAATTACTAATATGAATATTGTCTCTAGACATTGGTTTTATCTTGTCTTTTTGTTAGTCGGGGTATGTGGATTATTTTTCGCTGATGCCAAATACAAACTTGTATTCTTTTATCACGCCAAAGCTGCCATAAAAACCATTCTTATTCTCATTACTATTCTCCTTTTGGCCGACATAGCCGGTATAAAACTGGACATTTTTTTCACCAATCAACGCTATGTAACTGGGTTACATATTATCTCGCCAAACCTACCAATAGAAGAGCTGGTTTTCCTTTTCTTATTAAGTTATGTAACCTTAATAGTTTATCGCTTGATAAGCCTACAGCAGAAAGGTAGTAATGTTTAAATATAGTAGTCTTATTATTATTCTTCTACTCTTTTCTGTATCACTTTTTTTATTGCTAAAACTTCAACTACCCAAGCGAAATGTTTTGTTGTTATTAGTGCTGATACTAACAATCGCAATGCTGATTTTCGATACTTACCTGACTGCATTACCAATTGTAGAGTATAATAAGAACTTGGTTTTGGGCATTCGAATTGGCTCGATACCAATCGAAGACTTTGGCTATTTGTTGGTCGTTGTTTTACTAGGCCCGGCCTTACTGGAAAGATTTATACAAAATGAAGAGCGAAAAAAATAACTCTCAGCTTACCATACGTGAGATTTTTGCTACCAGTCGTCCGGTTAGCTGGATAAATACTGCTGCACCATTTGCGGTTGGATATTTACTGGCGGCCAGAACTATCAATCTTGAATTTATTCTTGGCACACTCTATTTTTTGTTTGCTTACAATTTACTACTCTATGGTATCAATGATATATATGACTACGAATCGGATATTAAAAATCCACGGAAAAATTCTGTCGAAGGAGGTCTGGTTGATAAGAAAAAACATCAAGCCCTGTGGCTGGTAATAGCTGCAGCGAATATTCCATTTCTTGGTTACTTGCTGTATTCAAGCAGCAACGTCGCCAGAATAATGTTGGGCTTAACTGTTCTTTTTTGTTTTACCTACTCTGCCAAACCATTCAGGTTTAAAGAAATTCCGTTTTTAGATTCTATTAACTCTGCTTTGCATTTTGTAAGCCCGCTCATCTTTGGATTGCTGTATGGTAATACAACCAATATGTATTGGCCAGCAATTATAGCCTTTATGTTATGGGGTATGGCATCGCAAGCGATGGGTTCTATTCAAGATATCAAGCCAGATAGAGCTGCCAATATTGCCTCAATTGCCACGGTAATGGGTGCTAAAAGAACAACCCGTTACAGCTTTTGGCTCTACGTTCTAACCTGTCTTATTGTAGCTATTGCATATTTCCCTTATGGCCTTGTTGCCGCTATCTTTCTCTCGCTCTATGCACTAAATATGAGCTTTTTTTATAAGTTCCGATCTGATGCCCACAGTATGCAATTTCGGAGAGCGTGGAAGAATTTTATGTGGCTTAATATTTTGGTTGGATTCTTTTTATCTCAACTACTCTTATATGTCTATGACCCCTTTAATGTGAGTGATAAATATATAACTCTTTTTGGTGGCTTTTTGCTCTGTTTGTTTATACTCCAATTAGTTCTTACTATATATAATTTAGTAAAATTCCGCCGGCCAAAAACCAAACCGCACAGCGAACTCCCCATGGTATCTATTCTTGCCTACACCTACAACCAAGCAGATAATATATCTTCTACTTTGCTTGCAGCAGTAGGACAAGATTATCCTAACTTTGAAATTATTATGGCCGATCTTGGCTCGAGTGATAATACCGCAAAAATACTTGAAGGATTTCAAGACCCCCGTTTGCAAATTATTGATATTCCACCTCGCAAGCCAGGCTGGACAATCCACTCTTGGGCTGCCGAGGCGTTACTAGAAAAGGCTAGTGGTGAAGTAATAGTCTTAATTTCTGCAGATACTGTACTTCTACCAAAAGCTCTCTCTATTTTGGTAGGACTTATTAATGAACAAAAGAAAAGTTTGGTTTCGGTCTTGCCGGCAGATCAAAACAAGAGTCTTGGCCAACAACTTATCCTTAGTCAAAATCATTTCTTTATGCTTGGAGCATATCCTTCTGCCCTACTTGCCCGTACCCATCCGAAAGTCGCCAATGCTAGCTCGAGCTTGGTAGCTTTTTTACGCTCGAGCATTGAAGCCATGGGAGGATTCTCTCTAGTTCGCAAGAGTCCTTTAGAAGATTTTGATCTAGCTGCGGCAGCTAAAATGAAAAAACTCGATACCGGTTTTTATCTTGGGTCTGATGTAGCTACGAGTCAGAATCATGCCAGTAGTCGTTTGATTGTCAGTGGTAATCTTCGCCGATTTTACCCAGCTCTACATTTTTCTATGCCACTTACGGTGTGTTTGCTTTTGGGCGGCTTTATTGCATTTGTATTACCCACCCTGCTGCTTGTTATACTCTTAATATTTGGTATGTATGAGGGTGTATTTATTCTAGCGGCTGCAGTTTTATTAAGTTATATTAATCGATTAATTATTACGATCTCTTCTCGGCAGAGCATTGTCTCTACTCTCCTGTTTCCGCTGGGCTGCACCATAGAGTTATTACTACTTTTTGGTTCTATGATAGAGTATGAACTCTTAAAACCACGTTGGCAAAATAGAACCGAGGCATTTTAACTCATCGTCCTACTAATGAGGTTAGCCGGTACCTTGCTTGGTAATACGAGGTAAAACGTACTTCCTTTTCCTAGCTGACTTTCTAGGTGTATTTCTCCACCAATTTTTTTCGCCTGCTGAGTGGTAATATATAGCCCCATACCGGTACCTTTTATTGCCTGTACGGCGTCACTGCTAGATCGAAAGAATTTGGTAAATAATTTGGCTTGATCAGCCTCTGAAATACCCAAACCCTCATCTTTCACTTCAACAACCACTCCACCCGGGAGTTGGTTAGATGGCCCTACATGTAATGTAACTGTTTTTCCAACTCCGCTACTATACTTAATAGCATTGGTCAAAAAGTTAACAATAATCTCAGTAATTCTCTGCGTCGAACTAACGATTGATGGTGTATTTGGATCAATATCAAGTTTAAATTCGAGCTTGGCTTTTTGAGCGCGAGTAGAAAAATCATCAGCTAACTCTTTGGCAAGTTTTTGGATGTCAACAGTTTGTAATTCAACATCCAACATATGTCGCTCCGCATGAGAAAGATCGGAAATATCTTGTAACAGCCCCGAAAGATACGTAATATTCTGAGCTGCAGAATGAAGGAGTTTTTTCGCTTTTTCTGGTAAATCGGCATACCCCGGTAAAAGTACTGTAGACAAATCAGCCTCAACTATCGCTACTGGTGTGCGTAATTCGTGGCTAACCACGCTTAAGAATTCGTCTTTTTGGGCTTGTAATGACTTTTGTTGCGAAACATCGCGCGCCAGAATAATTGCCCCAACTATCTCACCAGACTGATTAATTGGTGTAACCATGGTATACACTTCGATTGGATCTGCCTTGGGTAGCACCACACGTAAATCATCACGTACACTAATTTTGCCTGCTGTCATTACCGAATCGAGTACATCCGCTGGCTGGTTTTTACTATCAATTAGGGGAAAAACCGAATTGATTTTTTTACCTATAAGCTCTGTGTGCGAGTCAATCAGTTCTAGTGCTGCAGCGTTAAACAACGTAACCTCGCCACTTGTATTAACCGCTAAGATTGCCTCTCCTAGACTATTTATAAGAGCTTGTAGCTGTGCCTGTTCTTTACTGAGGTTATTGTTACGCTGCTCTTGGTTTTTGTTGGCTAATTGTAAGGAATGAATAATAATAAGTATGCGCACAATCCCCAGTGTTGCGAAAAACAATAATGACAGCCAAAAAATTACTTGGCTCTGAAATACAAATCCTGCAATTATTCCCCCAAAACAAATTATCGATACAGCAATAAATATGCCATAAATTCGCAGTATTGAATTATTTTGGGGTTTCATACTTACTACCTAGTATAACCATTAGCACTATAGAAGCAAGTGAGGAACCTGTTTATGAAATGTTTAAACGCTTCATTAATGCATCAACCTGTGCGTGCGTATGCGCCCGAGTACTAGAATTATCGATATGTTCTTGTGCTACCGAAGTTACTGATGCAACACTTGGTGCATTTGGATTATGAGGATTATCTTCTTTTTCTTGTTCTTTTACAAATTCATCAAAGCTAATGTTCTCACCAATTCTACCCCGTTGCAGCGCCCGTTTATACCGAACTTGTAAGCTGGCATCCACCGCTACCAAAATTCCACCAACAGCAATAATAGCCTTGGCTTCTCCACTACTGCGCAATCCGCTCAAAACCAGCTTACTATCTTTATTAGTATCTAAAATGTCGCGTACTAAAAAATCGGTCCCAAATTGCTGGCGCAGTTTTGTAACAACCTTGTTCATATTTTCGCGACTGAGATCACCTAATTGATGATCTTTTATATATTGGCGCAAAATATCGCTTGTAGAAATATGTACAAAGCCATATTTTTTTACTAAATACCGTGCAACAGTATCCTTTCCTCCAGAGGGATGACCAGCTATTCCAATCACAATACGGTTCTTCATATCCTTATTGTAGCGTAAAAAACAAAATTATGCCGGTTATCAGATTTAAATAGCAAACTGGTCCGTGTTAGCCCCTGATTTTTTTAATTCATCTATAAGTGTTTGGCGAGCCTTAGTCATACTTTCTTGAAACACAGTAACTGCTTCATTGATACTCTGCACCTCTTGCTTACGAATATTTTCGAGTTGTGTCTTAATCTCACCTATATTTTGTCTTGAGGTTTGAAGCCGAGTACGAGCAGCTGAAAGATTCGTCTGAAATGTCGAACGAATTTCACTGGCTGGCTTGTTAGTTTGACAATCTGACTGAGCAGTAGTTATAGCATTTTTAACAGCAGTTATAAAATCTTGGCGATCTTTAGTGGGTTGTGTAGACTCACTACTTAACTCATCTGACGTCTGACTAAAATATACACTAATTGCATTGTCTACACTATTACGTCTCACAAGTATTGCAGTCTCTACGCTTGTTTTAAATGACTCAATAGCGGCTTTTTGTGCATCATTTTGTGCTAACGATAACATCTTGTTGTACTGCTCATCTCGTTGGTTATCCCACTGCGCACGTTTTTCTGCCAGCTCTTTTTTTATAGCAGAATGACGGTTAGACAAACGTGTGGGATCATATATATTTGGTAGCGACTGTTTAGAAACGTTATTTAGTTTTAATTCTATCTGTGAACCAATAGTATTTAGACTACTGCAAAACAGTGGCGCAGCGGGAATGGTTTCGGAATTAGCAGCCCTTACGGGTAGTGCAGCAGTCATACCGCTAGATAAAGTAATTAGAATAGTCACTATACTGGTTACTAATTTTTTACTAAAATTTTTCATTTACTGCCTCCTGCATTTGCCCAAGCTGTGTATTAACTGCATCCAAATTTGCAGTGTCTATAGTTGCAGTTTGAGCCGTTTGTAATTCTGTTTGTGCCTGCTGAGTAATTGCATTAATAGCATTGGCTACCTTACCATTTGCCGCAACTTGTGATGACTGATTTTGTGTGTCTGAAGTTCTGCTTTGTCGACCAAACCAAACTATACTACCGCCAACAACCAACACCAGAGCTACTGCTATACCGGCATACGCTCGAAACAATGGTCGTTTGGCTAAACCAGTCGTTTGAGGTTGCTCATTTTCGGCGGCAAAATAATTGTCTAGTCGGTTATCTCGACTAATATTACTTGGGGCTGAGTTAACAATATCTCGCAATAGAGAGCGCTTATTGGGCGAGATACGAGAAAACTCTCGCAATTGTTGTGCGTTTTGTTCGGCCCTATCTTCTTGTGTTGACTTCATACTTCATTTTCCTTGCTTTGTAATTGCATTATTTCTGTTAATGCTGCTACAGCACGACTGAGCAATTTTCGCGTAGCTACATCACTTTTGCCAATTATTTGTGCTATTTCTTTGCTTGATAGATTTTCCATGTAGCGCAAAAGCAATGCTTCTTGATAGTTTTCGGGAAGTTGCTGAAGGGCTGTATATAAATTCGCCTTCTCTTCATTAGATATAACGCCGGCCTGTAAATTTTGTGACGGATCAGCAATAATTTCCAAAACCGCATCAGAACTTTCTACTTTCTTGCCCTTACGTGCTTTCGAGCGAAAATAGTCTGCAATTACACTCCTTGCTATGGTGTAGAGGTATGCCGAAGGATCATAGCCCTGGTCGCGCCAATTGGTAAGATTTTTGTAAAACTTTAGAAACACCAACTGGGTAATATCGTCTGCTTCGTCGTCACTACCAACTCGTATCAAAACATATCGATATAGCCGAGTAAAATATTCATTATAGAGCTCCTCAAAAGCATCTTCATCGCCGTCTTGTGCGCGAGCAATAAGCTCGACAAAATATCGATTTTGAGAAGATTTGTTATTGGCTTGGCTTTCTTGCATGCAAGTATTGTAACACGTGGGTTCCTATCCCCAGATGGCTTCAACTATTTTTCCATATACCGCTCGCCAGGCTGGTAACGTGGCACTCGCTACACTTACGAGTAATAAAATTAACACATTGCGTATCATAAAGCCTGTATTTACATCTAAATACACATTCCCTAAAGGAAAATGGAATGGATAGCGTGCCTCTAATGGAACTACTACGGTAATAAACAGCACTGCACCAATTACTGCGCCAACAAACGTATAAAACAATGCTCTAAGCTCATAAGCCAAAATAATCGTTGGGGGTGAAATACCAATAGCCCTCTCTATACCAATTTGACGCTTTTTGTTTACCACATCGACATAGGTAATAATAAAGATTGTTAAGAAACCAACTACTAAAGCCACTGCACGCAAGATTTTATTAATTACCTGTATACTTTCGGTATAGCTCTGTACAAAGCCGGCTCTCTCTTGCCAGGTTCGTGTCTTAATATTTGAGTTTAGTGCGAGTATTTGTTGGTTTACTTTATCTTGATTAGCGCCTGGCTTGAGCTTTACATTTATTGCACTAGCTTTGTCTACACTGCTTGGCATTACCTGGGTAAACTCACTGGCGGTAATAAGTGTTTTTAAGTCTGCCTGTACAAACTCGGTTTGATAAATACCCTTTACCGTATAGTTTTTAGTTACGCCATTGGCAAATTTTACTGTCACCACATCCCCTGCGTGAGCATTTTTTAAGCTATCTGAGTACAGTTCGAGCTTGGCCTTACCAGCACCGGCAATTTGCGCACCAAGTACTATCTGGTCTTTATCACCGGGCGTTAAAAAACTCCCTTCTATCATATATTTAGGAATAGAATAGACATCTTTAAAGCTTTCAACATCAATACCCGATACTTCTGCTGTTCCTCTTTCGCTTGCGAGTTGCAGTTGGGCCGAGAGAGTGCGTGATTGAGTTACCGCATCTACTCCTTCAATAGTTGTTATTTGATCAACTAATTTAGAAGAGTTAGAGATGAGCTCTCCGGGCGTTGAGCTCTCTACAGTAATATCTCCCACTAACGTATCACGTAATTTTGAGTTCATCTGAAAAATTACACCCTGTAATAATGATGGTGCAAACAGCAGATTTAGATACACCAATACCATCATAAGAATTGTCATTACACCAAGCCAAAAATTTCCCCGAAAGATAGATCTACTAGCTATAAACAATGCAACTTGCAAGGTTCGCATAGCTAATCTTCTTCCTCTTCTGAAAGTTTGCCGTCATAGAGATAAATAACACGTTTGGCATAAAGTTTATCTTCGGCATCGTGAGAAACAAACACGATTGTAGTACCAAATTGCTCATTAAGCCAACGCAGAGCATCCATTACTTGTTTACCCGATGCTGTATCTAAGTTTGCAGTTGGTTCGTCAGCAAAGATTATTTCGGGTTTGTTTACCATTGCTCGAGCAATCGCCACGCGTTGCTGCTGTCCGCCCGAAAGCTCACGAGGGCGATGGTGCATTCTATCGAGCAGACCTAGCGATTCGAGCAAGGTTGCGGCTCTGTCTTGATACTCACTTGGCCAACGACCTAACATTTTAGCTGGCAAATACACATTTTCTACAGCTGTTAGCTCTGGTAACAAGGCATATTCCTGAAACACAAAGCCCATCTGACTTAAACGAATCTTAGACCGTCGAGACTCAGACAATTTACTAACATCTTGGTCTTTAAAAAGTACCTTTCCCTTAGTAGGTGAATCAATCAGCCCAAGCATATGGAGCAAAGTACTCTTGCCAGAACCAGATTTACCCATAATACAAAGCATTTCACCATCTTCTACCTCTAAAAAGACATTATTCAGCGCCGGTACAATAACCTCGCCCATATGATAAATCTTTTTCAGGCCCTCTGTCTTAAGCATAAGTATAATTATATCATAAGGGAAAGTTGGTTAACCGCTTGTCTAGGGAAGCTCTAGTGTCGAACGTATTCTTCGTAACAATAATGGCTCATCAAAGCTTTGTACTACACCGGGTTGGGTTGTTACTGCTGTCAAAAACCCATCTTGTTTCAGTAAGCGAACAGTTGTGCCATTATAATTACCATATGGATAAGCAAAGGTGGTAATTGGCACCCCAAATGTCTGTTCTAAAAAAGCTTTGTTGGTTATTATCTGAAACTGTTGATCAGCCTGAGATAACGCTGCCATGTTGGGATGGTCGACGGTGTGGTCACCAATTTCGATCAAGTTAGAACTCAACATATTCTTTACATCCTGAACAGACAGATAAGCATCACCACAGGCAGTGTTTTTGCGTAAAAGACCAATACAATAATGGCTCATGCCACCCCCTTCAATAAGATAAAGTGTAGCCTTTTGATTGTTCTTTTGTAATATACCCATCACATCTTTTTGCACCGCAAAGCCATCATCAAATGTAATAACCGCAGCTTTTGGTGGTAGTTTTGCTCGACCAGCAATAAAACTGGCTACATCATTCATATGGACCGTTGTATAGCCTTTATTCTTAAGCACCTCCATTTGTTCGGCAAAATTAGCTGGTGGCTTATGATACATAACTATTGGCAGTACAAATGTTCCCGGCTGATTGGTGCTACCGCTGGCAGCAACCGCACTTTCTCTTTTTTTGGCCAGGGCTGCCTGTGCAGCCTCTTCGGCCTGGCGTTTATATATTGCCTCATCAAGCAAAGCTTGATCGGTAGTGGTTAGGCTTTTTAATTGTTCTAGATTTCGATACGATGCAATAAAATCAAACTTATTTATCTGTTGTTTGGCAGTTTCTGCTTGCTGATGTAGCTTTTGTGTATCAACAGTTTGTAATTCGTTTTCTTTTTGTAGTGCCTCGAGCTCACTAATTTTTGACTGTACTAAATTATATGTTGCCAATTGAGTATTGCGCTGGTACCAAACCGAAAAGCTTACAGCTGCCAACACAAAACAACTTATTACAATACATAACCTAGTTATTGTAGAACTATCTGTATTCTTCTTTTGTTTCATAAAGCTTATATTAACTTATATCTTAACATATTTTTGTTTGCAATTTATTGCCATAAAAGTAATAAAAAACCAGGCATATGCTGGTTTTATCTTGGAACGGCGTTTTGGACAATATTAGGACTACTATATGTATTTTAACAGTTTAGGAATTATTTCCAAACATCCGCTATAACTGTTTCTATTTCATGAACTGACGTAGGCTTGCTTAGTATTTCTGAAAGCTCTAAATTATTAGAAGATTTAATAAAGGGTACACTTTTAGCATCACGAACTTCTGCCTTACATTCAGCACCAAGGATTGTATCTCCCCATGGGGGAACAGCGTTTGCAAGTATTCCTTCAAAGCTAACCTTTACATATTCAGAGCTATTCCAGACCTTTTTTAAATCAGTAATTGTCTCTTGACCAACCTCCATCCAAACGCCAAACCTAAACTCATGACCAACATCTAATTTTACTGGTAACATAACGCGTACAAAGTAGCGTTGTTTGCCGAGACGTATAAAATCTGGGCCCCACGTTTCAATCTTTTTGCTGTCTGGGTCATCTTTGATAATCTCTGCAGCATCGTCTGGATATACAGTACGAACCTCACGCTCGAGGCCAATTACTTCTTTCCCGCAACTTGGGCATTTAACCGTTGTATTATTTTTCATGATTTAAGCATAAGTACTTTAGTACTTTGGCAGGGCACTATAGAAGAAGTTAGAAACGCAATTATACTAACAAAGCCACAAGTACTGGCTTAGTATGTTTTCAATACTTTCTGATTATCACCCTGTCTAACTAATTCTTTTAACCCACTATTAGTATTATAGACCAAGTTAGCAATGTAATGTGTATAGAGTTGATCCTTCTCTGCTTCACTAATATTCGGGTCGTTTTGCTTACTAAAATAATCGCTTGCAACCGTTTTATCATTAAAGTAATCAATATATAGTATGGTTAGGCCAGGTTTATATTGATCTAATAGTTTATCATTTAGTTTAATCAATCTGTCATCTGATGTTTCCGTAGTATAAACCTCTACTCGATTTAAGGTTCCTCGTTTATTTTCACTGATTACGCTGTAGCTTAGTTCTTTTTCTGTGGGAGTTGGGGTTGCTTGTTTTGGAGTTTCAGCAACTTTTCGAGCTGCGATTTCTGCAGCAGTTAATCGTTTAACCCCTACTGTTAACTCTGTTGTCTTACCAGAGTTTATTGCTGATAATTTGATTGTATTTTGTCCCTGTTGCAATTTAACATTGGAACTAAACGTACCATCGGGTTTTAATTCTACGTTCATATCGTTAACTTGGAGCTTGGACCAAGCGGGATTGACGTTACCAGTAATATCAATACTTTCTGTTTCTATTTCTTGACCATTATTCGGACTATTAACTGTAATAAGAGGTTTTGCTGTGATGCTTGAGTAAATAAGTAGTGAAAATAAGACAATCACTATACCAGTTGCGAGTATTTTCATTGATAATTTCCAATCGGATAGCCAAGTCAGCAAAAGGCCTAACGGGAAAAATAATACCAAGGCTAGTATTATTACCCAGGTTTTTTTATACCATGGTTTCGTTTGAAGTTTATCAATTCCATCTTCAGACTTATTCCCCTGTTCATCTAGTTTTACTTGTTTATCTTCAGCCTTTTCTAACTTATGGTTTTCTTTATCCATACACTCTCCTAGATAAGTATTATTAACATTAGTATACCAAAAAATAGTCTAATGTTTTTATTTCTTAAATCTTAGAATGTCGCCAGCCAGCGTCTTGGGCGTCTTTTTCAGTACAAAACATTTTTTCACCAGCACTTTCGTTTATCTCGGTTTGTGAGTAATACATATCACCAGGCTTGTGATAGATTTTTTCACCAGATTTGCTAATGTTGCCCTTAATTTGTGGATTTGAACAAGTATCGGTTATCGAATCAGTACTTGACCCTTTGCTCGCAATTACTAGAATAACGACAACAAAGATAATAACAATTACAGATGCAATTATTCCAATAGATACCCAAAGAGTTGTGTCTGTCTTCTTCATACACCTTCGTCAGCATCTTCGGCTAGCTTCGCACCAAGCATTCTGGAGCCGTAGGTTAACACAATTAGTACAATTAAGTTAAATACTACTGCCCACTGGCCATTAAGGCCTCCTGCCACTATCCCAAAAGGCGCTACCCCAATTCCAGCTATGAAAAGGCCGACTATCACCCAGAAAACTCCCCAATAGTATAAGGTCACAATAAAGCCTATTAACCATGCTGTTAAGCCATATACATATGAGCCAATATAAACGATTACTCCCGCTGTACCTTTTAGTTTTTTTGATAAGGCTAAAGGTAAAACAACACATAACTCTATTATTAAAAGTGGAATAACTATTTTTACTAGAATCGGCAACAGCTTTTCACTAAGGAAAGTTGCACCTTTTATAAATGCAAAGATTAGAAAAATTAGTGCCGCAAAGACAACCAACATAATCAGGAAGCCGCCTATACCTTCAAAGATGGTCTTTACTTTGCTCTCTTTCTTTATTGCTTTTGGGGCATCAACAATCTCACCCTCTACAGCATCATCCAGAGACTCGCCACATTTCTTGCAGAATTTGGCAGAATCGGGGTTTTCTGCCCCACAGTGACCACATTTTTTCATTTTACTAGGGTTTGTTTAACTCGTTTCGAAACCAAGAAGTAAGGTAGCCAAATAGCTAAAGCGAAAAATGCTCTTCCCGCACCACCATAAAGGTCAGATGGAGCGGTCTCTTTTGCAAGCTCGTACGCCCAGCCCGCAATCCCAGCATCAGCAAGATATAATAGAAAACCGTAAACCAATGATATTACTACAAAAATCTTAGCTGACTTCTTCCTACGGATAATTTGAACTAGTGCAATGCTTTGGATAGCAAGCAAAATTGCGAAACCAAAACCAAGTATAAGGTATATTCCAATAACGACACTCGCACCCTCAGCATTTACGTCAAACTTTAATGCCAATGCAACATAAGATATAAAGTTAAAGATACTGAATCCAATGCCTGCTACTAGACCAATTGTATATAACAACAGCCAGCCATTTACACCTTCATACTTATTCTGGGTACTATCCGTGGAACTAGCAACTGACTTGGTGTCTTCTGGCTCTTTTTTTACGACGTTTGTTTCCTCTTGCTTAACTGGATGCCCACATTTAGCACAAAACTTTGCACCAGGTGCAAGTTTAGCACCACACTTTGGACAATACTTTGATGTCATTTTTGAAGTTTCTCCTCAACAAGTGCCAAAATGAACCCCCAGTAAGTCAGTTTATAAAAGTCCGTTTTGATTGACTCAATAACTTTATTTGGAAGTTCTTTTATTTTCTCGTCCTCTAGAACTTGGTCAATATCAAACACACTAATAAGATTCAATATGTTTAGCTCTTCTGGCTCAGTAACTTTTTCAACATCCATATCAAGCTCTCTCTGCCAACGAGAGACAAGATGGTCTACGGTTAAGTCTTTGGCTTTTTTGATTCTTGAGTCTTTGAGAAGCCTGTTTGATAGTTTTACTATATATCCATCTCTTTGGGCAATTGAGAAGAAGCTAAGAATAATTTCTACGTCTTTATAAGGCAAATTGCCGATTTCTTCAGGATATGCCTGTTTCAGCTCGTCTAATACGTTCTCACGCATGTTTTTCATAACTGTCCAGGTGGCATCTGGAATAAAGTTTAGGTATTTCTCTCGCTTCTCACCCTTGGCATCTCTAATCTCGACAAACTTATCCCAAAGCGGACTATTCTGTTGAGTGTTATCTTCTACGTCTGCCTGTTCATTTTCTACTACCGCGGCACCACAAAAAGGGCAAAATTTACTATCATCATCAATCTGTTTACCACAGTTAGTACAATATATCATTGGATAAAAATTAAATTTGTTATATGTAGATTATAAGGCACACATAGAACCTTAACAATAGGCCAATCTGATTGGTAGACATAATTTTATAGCAATTATACTTTTATATGCAAAACAGCCGCTTTCGCGGCTGTTTGCTACCTCGTGAGTCTGGGCGGCCCCACTTGGTGGAGCGTAGGAGATTCGAACTCCTGTCTGGCAGGTGATAAAGCTACCTGTACTGCCGCTGTACTAACGCCCCAATGAGACGCCAGATACCACAAGATTGGAACCATAATATCACATTTCGGATATGCTTACAATCTTCTTAACAAAAAAAGCCCCTATTAGGGGCTTTTTTTGTATCACCTGCCAGTAAGCTTATATGCTTATGCTTATATATTACAGCGTAATACTACGTATGTAAACATTATTGTACAACTAATTTATTCTTGTTTGAATATAAAAAACATCCTTGAGGGATGTTTTGATTTTTATATCATCAAGATTGTATGTTATTTTAGCACACTTGTCAACTGGTTATTAACAAGGCATAGAAGGAGTACGTATATTGACAAATAATAAGAAATAGAGCAAGATTCAACTAACATGAAAACATTTATTAGTAAGGTCATTGTTTCTGCAAAAGGTCATCTTATTTTATCGTCGCTCGCTTTTATAGGGTTGGTGTCAGTAGCCGCATTATTAACTACTGGCGCAATTTACGCTAGACGAAATCATACTCACGCCTCTATCAATAAGCAGAATGCAGAAAACAAATCTGGAGGTGATACTTCTAATAATTCTCAAGACAAATCATTATTAGCTAATAACCCAGATCCAAATAGCACCAATCCTAGTTCTAGTACGGGTTCAAATACAGGCTCTGCAAGTACTAGTTCAAATAAGGGTGGTAATCAGGCACAGCCATCACCTTCCGCCCCAGCTCCAAAAGTAACAAATTGGGGAGTTTATATTTACCAGAAGAATATAACAACCTGTGGAACAGCGAGCAATCCCTGCCCTCTGCCTGCAGGCCTAGTACTATCTATAGTCGCTAAGGATAATGTAACAGGCACATTTCTACCACTAAAGGATTGTTCCATAACTGCTGGTCCAGATGGAACCTTCTCGATACCTGGTGGTAGTTTCTCGGCAAACCCTACAGTTTATCCAGACGCTGGCGTGCCAGTTTGTGGTGGGGCTTTAGATTTTCCTGTAGCAGGCCATTACATCATCAATTACGAAGTCTGGCCAGCGGATAGCGTTAATATGGACTTAAGATATCGCGGTGGAAAACTTATGGACTTCTATGTTAAGAACTAGCCATTGATGTAGGTTGATCTAATAGTCCAGTCAATAAATTTTGCTAGCCCCTACTGGGGGCTTTTTTTATTCTCCTAGTACACCTATTAGTACCCTTTCACTCTGTAAAATATATGCTTTTTAGAACATATATAATTACTACTTTTTATATCTTAACAGATATAAATTAACATAAAAAAAAAACTGACAGTTAGAGGCTTATGTGTATTTATTTTGCCTTTATAAAGGTATTTTTACTATTTATTAATTTTCTTCCAAATTAACCTAACAACTTGTCAAGCCCTATACATACTAGGTTATAGAGCGAGTAATCGCTTCGGGCCTGAGTCGTAGCAGGTGGTTAATTCCAGGGACTACGAACCGACCAACCGACAATTTACTCTATACCGAATGGGTACTGGCAGGAACTATCACCTTTTGATAGGGCAGGCACTAGACACCCGCATTCGGGCAGAGGGATTGGAGAGAAGGGAGGGTAGCTACTCAGTGGAGCTATTAGGCACAACAAATAAACACTGTAAGGAGAAAGAACAATGAAAAAGAGCAAATACGCTAGGTTAAATACAGAGCTACATAGAATATTAAAAATACATTCAGCTAATACGAATGTTTCTATGACACAAATTATTAATGAACTTGTAGCAAATTATATCGATGTTAATAACTTAGATATATACGCAAACGATGACACTGGAGAATAACAATGTTAACGGACGAAGAATTAGAGAAATACATAGACATACACTATAGAGAATATGGCACTGTTCTATCTTTGCAGGAAGCAAATGAGCAGGCTGAACATATGATTAGGATGATCGAATTGATAAATGAATAACATAGGAGGATAATGGTTATGTAGATCCAAAACATAATACATTGAAACGGCTTTTTTGCTGCCTTAATGGGCGGCTCTGCCAGTAAACAGCTGTTTCAGTATGTGATTGGATCTACCAGAGCCGTCCATTTTGGTATAACAATGAAAAAACTACGATACATAGCTTATACGCGCAAATCAACAGAAGATCCTGAAAGACAGGTTCTATCTACATATGCGCAAAAACAAAAGATACAAGAGCAGTTTTCTGATTTACACATTGTAAAACACTTTGAGGAACACAAATCTGCGTTTACAGAAGATGTTAGAGATGATTTTTACCAAATGCTAGAGGTTATTGATAATGGCGAAGCCGATGCTATTATTGCATGGCACCCTAATCGCTTATCTCGTAACGAAGTAGATGCAGCCCGAATAACATCTAGGGTTAGAAAATCAATTATCAAAGATCTCAAATTTTGTTCTTACCATTTTGATAACTCACCAGAAGGCATTTGGATGTTACAAATGGCACTTTCGCAGGGGCAATACGAGTCTGCAAAGCTTAGTAGGGATGTAAAGCGCGGCAATGACACAAAACTCTCCTTGGGAGGCCCTACGGGCCTTGTACCTCAAGGATATACAAATAACCTAGTAACTAAAATGGCCGACATTGATAAGGTTAGGTTCCCTCTTATAAGAAGAATGTGGGATCTTTTATTAATTGATCAATTACCCGTGCATAAAATTTGGGACATTGCTGTAAATGAATGGGGTTACATTACGCCAAAGCACAGAAAAAGTGGTGGTAAACCAATTGCCTTAAGCACTGTTTACAAAATTTTTACTAATCAATTTTATGCAGGCAAACTTGTGCGAAATGATGTTGTTTACGAGGGCAAGCACAAAGCTATGATTTCTTTAGAAGAATTCGATCGAGCGCAAATTATACTGGGTAAAAAAGGAAAGCCAAGAGCAAGTAGCCATGACTTCGCCTATTCAGGTTTAATGAAATGTGGAGAATGTGGATGTGCAATTACCGCTGAAGAAAAAACTAAGCTAATAAAATCAAGTAACAAACTTAAGACTTATAAGTATTACCATTGTACTCGGAAAAAACGAAAGCTCAACTGTAGTCAAACTAGATTTATTGAAGAATCTGTACTTGAAATAGAAATGGAGAAAATATTATCGGAGTATACTATTTTGCCAGAGTTCGAACAATGGGCTCTTAAGGTAATCCAGAGATTAAATAGTGAGGAATCAAATAAAAGAACTGATATATATGAAATGCAACATAAGAGCATATTGGCCGCCCAAAACCAATTAGATAGCTTAATAGACTTAGCAACACGCAATTTAATAACAGAATCCAAATTTATTGAGAAGAAAGAAATACTAGAAGAAAAGATTGAACAATTAACTATAAAGCTTAGAGATACAGAGCAACGCTCTAAAGATTGGGCGGATATTGCTACAACTGCCATTAATTTTGCCACTCACGCACATTCAAACTTCAAATTTGGTGATAGCTCAAAGCGCAAACAAATAATGTTAGAACTGGGCACAGAATTACAACTAAAAGATAAAAAACTTACTATTACACCTCATCCATGGCTTGTACCAATCGCAAAAGCATACCCCGCACTGGAGAAAGAATTAGAGTTGGTTAGAACTAAAGAATTCCCTTCTATAAAAGCGAAAACAGCCGCTATTTCGGCTGTAATTTCACAATGGCAGGGGTGGCAGGAGTCGAACCCGCGGCCTTCGGTTTTGGAGACCGACGCTCTAGCCAACTGAGCTACACCCCTTTAGTGTGATTGGTTTAATGGCTAATAATATTTGTTTTTTGAATGTTCTATCTTTGAGCGTCGGATACCGACTAGAATTATCTATTGTGCTCACTAACGCTCGACAGCCAACTGAGCTACACCCCTTTAGTGTAATTGGTTTAATGGCTAACGATATTCTATCTGTCGAACTAGCTCATTTTATCAGAAAATGATTAATATTTATAGTTATGCTAACCATTCAGCGATATTTCAGCATTCATAGTAATACTATAAAAAAGGACCGAAATACTGGTATCATTATATTACATGCAAAAAAGGAATATACGACCTACTATTGTTACATTTATAGTTGCGCTGTTTCCTGTTGGTTTATGGCTTGTAACTCAACCATTGGCATTTGCCACTACCGGTGAAACACTAAATACCTTAGGTAAGCTCTGTGCTATTGCAGGTTTCTCACTATTTGGTTGGAATATATTCCTCAGTACAAGACTTAAAGTCTTTGAGCAAATTTATGGCGGCCTACCTAATCTATACCGCTGGCACCACATAACTGGCAGTTGGGCATTTATGCTCTTACTGATTCACCCAACCCTTATTACCCTGCGGTACTCAACCATTTCTCTTGCTCAGGGGTATCAATTCTTAAAACCATCTCTAAATCTTCCGCAATTAGCCGGCGAAGCAACACTAGGTATAGTGTACATTGCAGTGTTAATTAGTATATATATCAGCATCAAACATGAATGGTTTGTAAAACTGCAAATTATCATTGGCTTGGTTTTCTTTTTGGGTGCATACCATGGCTTTTTTATAGCTGGCAGCGATATAAGCCAATCTACTCCACTGATTATTTTTGGCACTATTTGGGTGCTGTTGGCACTTACTGTTATTGGCTATCGTTCTATTTTTCATAAAAGTTTTCGTAAACGCTGGCAGTATACTGTTCAGTCGACAAAAAAAGAAGCCGATATAATAAAGCTTAGCTTGTCTTCAGATAATGGCATTAAGCAATATGTGCCAGGACAATTTGCTTTTATTAAGATTAATAATAGTAATTTGCCTAAGCAATATCATCCCTTTAGCCTAACTTCTATACCGAGTGAAAAAACTCTTCAATTTGGTATAAAACAGCTTGGTGACTACACCAATGCACTAAGTAATGTGCGGGCTGGAGATATTGTTAGTGTAGAAGGGCCTTACGGCGAGTTTGGACGTGATATTGATAAATATACACACCAAGTTTGGATAGCTGGTGGTATAGGCATAACACCGTTTATTGCGATGGCAAAGGCTCTAAACAATCAAACTGTTGATTTGTATTATAGTTTTCGCTCTGAGTCTCAAGCATATTTTATAGACGAGCTAAAAGCTATCGCAAAAACAAAAACAAATTTTCGCTTGCATCTTATTAACAGTGAAAAACAACCCCAGTTTAGCGCCAGTAGTATAGCTGCGCAAACAAAAGACTCTCATGCTGCAATTTGGATATGTGGGCCACCACCAATGATGAAGACTGTGCGTAAAGATTTTGTCCGTGCGGGCATTAATAACAACTTAATTACATCTGAGGAGTTTGCTTTATCATGAAAAAGACCGTTTTTGTTGTTGTAGCCATATGTACCCTCATTCTCGGTGGAATATTTGTCTTGGGCTTTTTACAAAAACAACTAAAAGAGTCTGATTCGGCTACCAAACCAATCGATACCAATACTACTGGCGGGTCTACTACACCTTCCACAAGCCAAACTACTACAACCTATACCATCGCAGAGATTGCCAAACACTCATCAGAAAGTAACTGTTGGCTGCTTATTAATAACAAAGTGTATGATGTAACTAAATTTATTCCCGACCACCCGGGTGGAGTTTCACAAATAATACCTTATTGCGGTAAAGAAGCCACCAGGGCCTTTGATACACAGGGTGGTAGAGGTAAGTCCCATTCACCAACTGCTGACGAAATGCTAAAAGACTACTATATTGGTAATCTCAGCCAATAAGCCTACTGTTTTGTGTCGGTGTTTTTCATGAGTAAATAAAATACACCATAGATAATTATTCCTGGAATAATTCCGGTTAGTATTACTAAAATTACTGCTACTACGCGTACCAAAGCCGGGTCGGCATCAAAATATTTGGCAATACCACCCGCAACGCCGGCAAACTTCTTGTCTTTTGTATCGAGCACTAGCTCTTTTGGTTTTGATTGTTTGCTTTTGCTCATCTATAAAACGCAAAAAGTATTATTAATGACACTACCGTTAGCTTAGCTACAATCAATGCCAAACCCACTACTAGACTCATAGATCTAACACGTGGGTCTTCTCGCAAAAAACAGTCCGCCAAATACGCTGGTGGATTATTTTCTGGGAGAATATTCAGACTAGAGTCAATTTTTTCCCACATAAGTAGATAACATTTTTATGGAGCCGGCGATGGGACTCGAACCCGCAACCTGCTGTTTACAAAACAGCTGCTCTAACCAATTGAGCTACGCCGGCACATCCAAACAAAGCTCCAGCTTGCATAATAATTCTGAAAATTATTATATCAGCTTTCGCTGTGTTTCTCTTTTTCAATTCAAATCCAAAGATTTGAATTGTTACGAAAGAAAATCCTGATTTTCTTTCGATAAGGAGATTTGTAGTGAGAACTGAAGCAGAATACCGCTAGGTGTTCTACGAAAGTGAAAGCAACAAATCGACGTGGAGCCACCCGCGGGAATTGAACCCGCGACCCCTTCCTTACCATGGAAGTGCTCTACCCCTGAGCTAGGGTGGCTGGTGCAGGGAGAGGGAGTCGAACCCCCGAAGGCATAAAGCCAGCAGATTTACAGTCTGCCCCGTTTGACCACTTCGGTATCCCTGCATATATAAGTTACAAAGTAATTTTAAAATCTAAAGCAAACGCTTTTAAAGCTTAAAATCAGATTATATCTTAGCAAACTAACGCGCTTTTTTCAATTGTCTAGAAGGTTGTAAACCAGCACGGGCACGCATATTGTCTGGTTCTACCTTAAGAATTTTGCGAAACAGCACTCGAGCCGATTTTTCATCTTTTTCATGCAAGTAGGCTTCGGCTAAAAGTTGCATTGCCTCGATATTGTTTGGTTCTATATCATGTGCTCGTTTTAGGGTTTCTATTTGCTTGTCATATTTGTTCATGGCACGGTATATCCGTGCTAGATTAATCAGTCGGCTAAAGTGTTCCTCCATACTGAGTGATTTTTCTAGGGCTTCGGCCGAATGAGCAAAATCCCGATTCTTAAAATACATCATGGCTAGATTATGGTAACTAGCTGCGTTTGGATAGGTATCGGCAACAATCTTAAAACACTCAATTGCATCATCGGTATTGCCAAGATGCGAATATATAAACCCTAGTCGGCTATATGCCAGACTATTCTTATGATCTACTTTTAGCACTTTAAGATACGCTTTTTCTGCTGAAAGATAATTTTTTTCAGCATAATATCGTCCTGCTATCTCAAGCAAAGTATCAAGTGCAACGTCTTGGCTGGGTGGAGTAGCCGAAAGGTTGTTAATTAAAAAGGTAGCCAGGGCATTCTTACGATACAAAATTGCACCAAGGGTAACTCCGGCGATAAGAAATATAATAATAACTTCGGCAATCATACTAGTTACTCCACTGCAGAGCCAAGTTTTCGAGTACGAAACGTTGGTTGACATTAGAGCCGATTTGTTTTTCGGCCTCCATTATCCTCTCTTGGTTAAATGCTCTAACAAGTATAGACGATTCTGTGGGTAAAGTATAGCATAGCCTATCGAGAAAATCTGATGCTTCTTGCTTTTCTGCCACCTGCTTGGCAACGGCCAATTTTTCTGATACTGTACCAGTCGCAAATTGGCGAGCTTCTTCACTACTATTTTTAAACTGATCTATGGAGTCTTGCTCTGAAATTGCCGAGTTATTACTTAGGTATTGCTGCATTTCAGCATTACTCAGCTTAGGGAGGGTTATAGTAACAGCCCGAGAGCGAATTGTTGGTAATATGCTATGCAGACTATAGGTTGTTAGAATAAAAATTGTACCCAAACTTGGTTCTTCTAGAGTCTTTAAGAGGGCAGTTGACGCCTCTAGGCTAAGTTGCTCAGCCCTGTCGATAATAAAAATTCTGGGCAGATTCTGGCTAAACTTTGTCTGCGAGGCATTATGAATAAGGCTATGAATCTGGCTAATGCTAATTTTCTTCTTACCTTCTTGTGGTGCTATATAAACAATATTGGGGTGGTGTAATGGTGCGGTAGAAGAAACATATTCTAAACTGAGTAGTTTGGCTGCAAATACATCTGCCAAAACCCGCGCACCATACCCCTTCTGACCACTAAAGATATAGGCATGTGCCGGATTCTGCGCTGCTAAATCTAATCGTTTACCTACTTGGGAGTTGGTTGGCCACATAGTATTCATAGTTGCTCTAAGTAATTTTTTAAATCTATAGGTAAATCGCTTGTAAATGTCTGTGTTTTTCCTGATGGTAACACCAACACTAGGCTGCTAGCGTGCAAAAACTGACGCGAAAGCCCGTTTGGCCGAGAATGCTTACCGTATCTTGTATCACCAACAACGGGGTGGCCAATATGCGCAAAGTGAGCGCGAATTTGATGTGTTCGCCCAGTCAGAATTGTAACATTGACTAAGGTTGCATTTGTATACTCTGCAGTCACATGGTATTCGCTCACCGCTGTGCGACCACCAGCATGAACCTGCATCGTATTAGGTCGTTGATTACTTTTTCTCAATGGAAGATCTATTCGGGCCGAGGGTCGCTCGAGCCTGCCCTGTACCAGAGCAATATAGTGTTTACTCACTTTGCGATCGTGAAACTGTTTTTGCAAATATGTTTTGGCTGCTTCATTACGCGCCAAAATCATCACCCCACTCGTGTCTTTATCTAGCCGGTGAACAATACCAGGCCGCATAGGGTCGCTATCTGTAATACTATCAGCAAAAGCACCGGCCACAGATGGTAGAGTTGGTTGAGTGTCTGTAGGGTGTGTTATAAGACCAGCTGGTTTGTTAATAACAATAACGTCATCATCTTGGTAGATAATGTCGGGTATTACTTTTGGAGATACTAGACTAATTTGGGTTGTTTTGAGGATTGGTATATTAACCAATATTCTTTGGTTTGGCTTTACTTTATAGCTACCATTCACGGTCTGATTGTCTACAACAGCCGGATGCAATTTTAGGCTTTGTTGCCAGGCAGAGCGAGAAATATCAGAAAAATTCCTGGCTAATACCGCATCTAAACGCAATCCAGAATCAACTTCCCCCGTTAAATATTCAACTTGCTTCATGGTCTATATTATTTTACCCAGTCCAGCCAACTGATTAGATTTACCCATTACAATTAATTTATCACCTGCATTAATGCGTGTATGAGCAGGAGGGCTAACGATACTCTTGCCCTCTACTGTATTAATCGCTAACACGGTCACGCTATAGTCAGATTCTTTTAAGAGCTGTCCAAGTTTGTCACCAACTACTTTAGAGTGTTTAGCAACAATTATTTCTTCTACCTCTAACTCGCCGGCATGATTTTTGTTAATTACCTCTAAATAATCAACTACCCCGGGGCGGGTTAACATGGTTGCCATATGAAAACCACCAATTTGATTAGGCTGAGCCACCTTATCGGCACCTGCACGCTGCATATGCGCCACATTCTCACTGTGATTAGAGCGAGAAACAATGTATAGGTCTGGGTTTTGTTGGCGCGCACTGAGGGTTACAAACAAATTATTAGAATCTTGGCCAAGACTAGCTACCAAACCCCTGGCTTTGTCGACTTTAGCTTTTTTGAGTACCTCATCTTGTGTAGCATCACCTACAAAAGCCGTGTAGCCACGCGCTACTGCATCTTTAACGCGTTCTGGGTCGCTATCAATACCAACAAATTTTACTCCTTCTAGTGCTAATTCTTTGGCAATATTATGCCCAACTCTCCCGAGTCCACAAATAATGTAGTGATCTTTCATATTTACGAGTTTCGCCTTTACTTTATTACGGTTGAGACCGTCTCCTATATTAATGATATATTCTCCAATAGTTTTGAGCAAATAGGCTATAATGACCAGGCTCGAAACAATCAGGCTAATTACTACTGCCCTACCCACCCAATCTTGCATATCAAACGCATCATGATGAGAAACACTTATATAGACTGTCCGATAGAGCGCCTCAGAAGGTGCAATATTTTCAAATATACTCAAAACTACAACAGAAGTACCAAAAATAAGTATAATAATAACTATCAGCCAAAACAGTGTCTTTTTGGAAATAAGCATAGCCCTATTATACCCCAAGCGAAATAATCTTGGGTATACTTGCTCAAAACAAATAACCTCTTCTTTTTTAGGAAGAGGTTATTTGTAAGGTTATCGTTTGCTAAATTGTGGAGCTTTACGTGCTTTCTTAAGTCCGTATTTTTTGCGTTCTTTTACACGTGCATCGCGAGTTAGGAGACCTTCTTTGCGTAAGCTAGTACGAAAATCTTCGCTCATTTCAACAAGTGCACGGGCAATGCCGAGACGTACAGCTTCTGCTTGACCAGTAGAACCACCACCTCTTACGCGTACAGAAACATCGAGAGTTTTTTCTTTATTAAGTAAAACTAGGGCTGATTTGATGGTCTGAAGATACGTTGGATTAGTAAAGTATTTTTCGGCAGGCATGTCATTAACGGTAATAATTCCTTTACCATTACTTACTCTAACGGTGGCTACCGATTCTTTTCGGCGACCTACTCCAGGATAATAATTTTTTGCTTTAGTTGCTTCTGCCATCTTATTTCTCCAGTTTCAATTCAATTGGTTTTTGTGGGGCATGGGGATGCTGATCGTCTGCATAAACCTTAAGATTTTTTAACATTACTGCCTGCAATTTGTTCTTAGGCAACATACCGGCCACAGCATGTTCAATAACTCGATTTGGATGCTTTTCTAGAGCTTCTGCAAGACTTTCTTCTTTAATACCACCCGGATATCCGGAGTGGCGATAATACATCTTATCGGTTAATTTTTTACCGGTAACTGCAATATTTTTTGCATTAATAACCACAACCACATCACCACCAACTACGTGTGGGCTATAGCTTGGTTTGTCTTTACCGGTTAAGAGTGTAGCAATTTGCGTAGCTAGTCGTCCTAGAGTTTGGTTTTTGGCATCAATAATATACCATTTCTGGTCTACTTCGGCTGGTTTTTGTGAGTAGGTCTTTATCATTTCTTGGCCTCTTTTTTAGCTTTTTTCCCAGTAGTAATTTTGGTTGTTACAGCTTCTTTAGCTTTAGTGGCTTTCTTGGCTGGTTTTTTTGCTTGTGTAGGTTTAGCAGTTGTACTATCTGCTTCTTGTTTTGGTTGTTCTTTTGGCTTGTAGCCTTCGTCTAAAACAAGTTCAATAACTGCCATTTTGGCACCATCACCAAGTCGAGGAGCAGTCTTAATAATTCTAGTGTATCCACCCTGTCGGCTACTAAATCCATTTACCAAATCATAATATAATTTTTGTGCTGCAACTGGGTTAATGGTTTCGGCTAAAATCTGTCGATAAGCAGCAAGAGTTTGTTTTTTAGCACGGGTTACTTGAGCTTCAAAGTATGGGGCCAACGCCTTCGCTTTGGTTTCGGTAGTTTCAATTCGCTCGTACAAAATTAAACTATCAAGCAAGCCACGCAAAAGCGCTCGACGAGCACCAGCTGTGCGCGAGAGTTTCTTGTGGTTAAGTTTTGTACCGTGAAAATGCATTAGGTATTACTCCTGGCCCCCTGCATTACGACTTACACCAAGCTCTTCGAGTTTATCAAGCACTTCTTCAAAAGCTTTTTGCCCAAAACCTTTAAGCTCTTTAAGCTCACCTGGCTTGAGATCCATAATGTCTTTGATAGTCTTAATATCATTATTCATTAAAGCATTGGTGGTTCGTGGGCTAAAGTTAACTTCGTCAATAGAAATCTGTGCCATATCGGCTTCTTGCTTTTCGGCAGCAGTAACAATGCCAGAAGCACCAACACTTACTACATCGTGTCCTGCAAGAACCTGAAAATGACCAACAAGTACTTCGGCGGCAGCAGAAACTGCATCACGTGGGCTTACTGTACCGTCGGTTTCAACTTCTAAAACAAGTTTATCAAGATCGGTCATCTGACCAACACGGGTGTTTTCTACTGAATACCGTACACGCTTAATTGGAGTATAAATAGCATCAATCGCAATCATACCTACTGGTAGTTTCTCTGCAGCGCGGTTTTCTACAGGAGCGTATCCTCGGCCCTGTTCAACTTGCAATTCCATCTCAATTTTACTTTTTGAATTATCGAGACTTGCAATAACAAGATCTGGGTTAGCAATTTCTACGCCTGCAGGAACCGAAATATCACCAGCTGTTACTTCACCCTTACCGGTTTTCTTTAGAGTAACCATTACTGGTTCTTCATGAGTGCTTTTTAAGCGAATCTGCTTGAGATTAAGAATAATTTCGATTACATCTTCACGAACACCAGAAATGGTAGAAAATTCATGACTTGCACCTTCTATTTTAACAGCTGTAATAGCTGCACCAGCAAGACTCGAAAGTAAAACTCGGCGCATTGAGTTACCTAAAGTCATACCATAGCCAGGAAACAGCGGCTCAACCACAAAGGTCGATGCATTGGCTGCATTCTCAGTTTCTTTTATTTCTGGTAAGTTGATATCGTATAGCACGGTGGGGCTCCTTTTACTTAATGTTAGCGTGAATAATATTCAATAATTAATTGTTCGTGTATCTCTACACCAACTTCTTCGCGAAGTGGCAAACCAGTGATTTCGGCACTCATCTTCTTGCTGTCAAACTTCAGCCAGCTAGCTGCAACGCTATTGGCATTAAGTGTTTCAGCAATCGAAACAAAATATGGTTTTTTCAGAGAGCTAGATTTAACGGCGATTTTATCGCCCGGCTTAACAAGAATTGATGGCACGTCCACTTTTTTGTCATTGAGGGTAATGTGAGCGTGTGTTACTAATTGTCGAGCTGCTTGGCGGCTGGGGGCTAAACCAACTCGATATACTACATTATCAAGACGTCGTTCGAGTAGCTGCAAGAGATTTTCGCCGCTTACACCCTGCATACGTTCGGCCTGGTTAACGTAGCGACGGAATTGTTTTTCTAAGATACCATAAAGGCGTTTTACTTTTTGCTTCTCTCGAAGCTGCAAGGCATAATCGCTTGGCTTACTGCGGCGACCTTGTCCGTGCTGCCCTGGGCCATAGGGTCGACGGGTCATAATCTTTACGGCTTTAGGGTGAAGCTCGATGCCTTCGCGGCGTGAGAGTTTACCAACTGGAGTAAGTGTTCGTGCCATTAGACTCTCCGTGCCTTTCTTGGTCGACAACCATTATGAGCAAGGCCGGTAACATCGCGAATGGCCGAAATTTCGATACCTGAAGCCATAAGTGCTCGAATAGCTGAGTCACGACCAGAACCAATACCCTTAACAATTACTTCTATCTTGCTGAGGCCAAATTCTTTGGCTTTTTCTAAAACTTTTTCGGTAGCGATTTGAGCTGCATATGGTGTGCTCTTTCGGCTACCCTTAAAACCAACCGAACCTGAAGATTTCCAAGCCACTACATTACCAGCTTCGTCTGTAACAGTTACAATAGTGTTATTAAACGTTGCTTGAATATGCAATGTACCTTTAGGTAGATTGCGCTTTGTTTTCTTTCTTCGGGTTTTGGTTGATGTAGTTGCCATAGGTTAATTTTCCTCTTAAGTCTTAGCTGCTGCCTTTTTACGTCCTGAACCAACGGTTACTTTTTTACCACGCTTGGTACGGGCATTGGTTTTGGTACGTTGACCTCGTACTGGCAGGCTAGCTTTGTGTCGTAAGCCTCTATAGGCACCAATTTCTTTTAAACGCTTTATATTTCCGGTAACAACACGAGAAAGGTCGGCTTCAACAGTTAGGTTTTTGTCGATATATTCTCGAATTGCGCCTAGTTCTTTTTCGTTAAGATCTTTTACGCGAGTGTCTGGATTAATCTTGAGTTGTTCTAAAATCTTTTGGCTAGTTGAAAGACCAATACCATAAATGTAGGTTAGTGATACCTCAACACGTTTTTGTTCTGGAATGTTAGTACCTGCTATACGTGCCATCTTTACCCTTGTCTCTGCTTATGTCGTGGGTTATCACAAATTACCGTCACTCGACCTTTGCGACGGATAATCTTGCACTTTTCACACATTTTTTTTACACCAGCTCGTACTTTCATGAACTTCCTTCGTTATTTATGCCGATATGTTATGCGGCCTTTGTTTAAATCATATGGGCTCATTTCGACCGTTACGGTGTCGCCCGGTAAGATTTTGATGTAATGCATACGCATCTTGCCCGAGATATGAGCCAATATTTCATGATTGTTTTCTAGTCGAACTTTAAAAGTAGCATTGGGCAGAGCCTCTAAGACTTCGCCCTCGACTTCAATAACACCTTTGTCTTCCTTTGTTTGATTCATGAGAATTGCGTATCAGGTTTGTATTATAGAGGGTCTATCTGTAAAAGTAAAGCCTTTTTTTCGATTTTCTCGCATAAAACCCATATTATTTACTAATAATTTTCATACGTTGCCATGAGAGCATGTGATTCTATCTGTTTTAAGGTTTCGATGATTACCGAAACGATAATCAGTAAGCCTGTGCCCCCTATACTCAAGATTGTAGAGGTATTAAAGGCTCTTTCAAGTATAAATGGCAGAATAGCCAAGAAACCGAGCGAAAGGGCTCCAAAAAGCGTCAAACGGGTAATAATCTTTTTTAAATAACGCGCAGTTTCATTGCCTGGTCGCACACCCGGAATAAATCCACCCTGTTTTTGTAGGTTTTCGGCAATTTCGGCCGGCTTAAAGACCACTGCGGTGTAAAAGTACGTAAACACAAACACCAAAATAAAGTAGACTACCGTGTAGAGTGGTTTTGTAGCCTGAAAGTTCTGCTGCATAAAGTGAGCAGCGTTGGCCACCCAAGCAGTTTTTGCATTTGCTAACAACTGGCCAAGAAAGCCAGGAATCGAAAGAAATGCAAGAGCAAAGATAATTGGAATTACACCAGCAGTAATAAGCTTTATAGGTAGATGTGTATCTACCCCGGCGTATTGGCTCGTAGCTGAAGCTCGCCTGGCATATGAGATTGGAATATTACGCTGACCTTCGTTGAGCATCACCACAAAGAAAACCATGGCAACTGCAAAAATAGCGAAGCCAATAAGTGAAAAAACGCGAGTCGAATCAGCAGAAGCAATACTAAATTGTTGAGCCAATTGAGTAGGCAGATTTGAGACGATACCAGCAAGAATAAGAATACTAATACCGTTACCAATACCTTTATCACTAATAATCTCACCCAGCCACATGAGCAACATACTCCCAGCTGTTATAGAGGACACCATTAGCACCCATTGTAGGGCGCTTGGGCTACCAATAAGGTCTACACCGGCAATTTGTACCGATAATGTTCTGGCTAGAGTTATCATTGCAACCGACTGAATAAGTGCTAAAGGGAGAGTTAGAAGACGTGTGTAGTGATTAAGCTTTTGACGACCGGCTTCACCCTCTTTTTGCAGCGCTTCTAACTGCGGAACCACCTGACCAAGTAGCTGCAGAATAATCGAGGCATTAATGTAAGGCCCTAGCCCCATGAGTAATATTGAGAAGCTAGAGAGTGCACCACCAGTAAATAAGTTAGCAAAACCAAGAAGTGGATTGCTTTGAAACAGACGTAATAAGAAAGTTTGTAATTTAGCGGTATCTGGCACTGGCACTGGCAAGTGAGCTAATAAACTATATACAGCCAAAACTACCAATACTACCAGTAATCGGTTGCGTAAAGATTTGTTCTTATACAGCTGCGACAGCACCCGTGGGTTCAAATATCCTCCTTAGTTGTCTAATTTTTTGCTGTTTTACTCTCTTGTGTAGAAGTTTGAGCTTGTTTGGTAGCTACTGGTTTTTTTTCTGGCAATACAACTTTTCCACCAGCTTTTTCTACTGCAGTAATAGCTTTCTGGCTTGCAGCATCTACGGAAACAGTATATTTCTTTTCTGGCGTAGAGGCAAACAAGAGTTTGATTTTTTGGTTTTTGCGAGCCATACCAGCAGCAACAAAATCATCAACACCTACACTAACTTTACCAATCTTAGCTAGTTGATCGGTTGTAACTATCTGGTAATTTGTAGGATTTTTCGCTTTAAAACCTCGGTTTTTTGGCAAGCGCATGCTAAATTTGGTCTGTCCACCTTCGAATCCGAGTTTTACTCCACCACCAGTACGAGAATTTTGTCCTTTGGTTCCACGACCAGAGGTTTTACCAAGACCAGCAGCGATACCTCGACCACGTCGGCGTTTGGCAGGTTTTGCTTCTATGCTTAATTCATGGAGTTTCATACGTTACTACCTTCTTTTTTCTTAGCTGATTTCTGTGCTTTTTCAACTGTAGAAGTTGGTTGCTGAAGCTGTTTAAGTGCTTCGATTGTGGCATAGGCATTGTTAATTTTACTACTCGAACCGAGTGATTTGGTAAGAATATCACTTACGCCGGCAGCTTCTAAAACCGCTCGGACAGTTCCGCCAGCAATTACTCCAGTACCTGGAGCAGCTGGTTTCATAAATACGGTTGCCCCACCATAACTTACCTGGATTTCGTGTGGGATAGTTGTATCTTGTAGAGGAAATTCTATCATCGCTCGCTTAGCCTTAGCCACAGCTTTAACAATCGAGCTAGGGGCATCACCACCCTTACCAACGCCAACGCCTACTTTTCCTTTACCATCACCAATTACGGCAGTTGCTCGAAAACGGAAACGACGACCACCCTTTACAACACGTGTAACCCTATCAAGAGCTAAGATCTTTTCTTCGTACTCTGAGGCCTCTCGGCCAGCTTGGAATTGATTTTGTCTATTATCGTTCATAGATATCCTTTAAAATTTTAATCCGTTTTTACGGGCTGTTTCGGCAAATGCTTGTACTCGACCATGATAACTGCGTGGGCCCCTGTCAAAAACAACTTCACTAATTTTTTTCGTCTTAGCATCTTTTGCAATAAGCTCAGCTACTAAGTGGGCTTTTTCGGTTAAATTTTTACCGTGCATTTCTTTTTTTCCTATTGATGTAGCTGATAGTAATGTTACACCCTTAGTATCATCTATCAGTTGAGCAGTAACATTAACCAGGCTAATACTCACATTCAAACGAGGTCGTTTGCTTGTACCGCTAATAGTTGAGCGTACTCTGTTTCTCGCTCGTCTGCGTCTGTCTTGAAGTAAAACTTGTTTATTCATAGTATTATGCTCCTGCTCCGGCTTTGGCGGCAGCTTTACCGGCTTTGCGTCGAATGTGCTCGCCCTGATATTTAATACCTTTTCCTTTGTATGGTTCTGGCTTTTTAAACGATCGTATCTGAGCGGCAACTTCACCTACAAGTTGTTTATCGATACCACTCACAGTAATAGTATTTTGGTTTTGATCAACTGCCAGTTCTATTCCTTCTGGTGCAGTGTAAACAATCGGGTGAGAAAAACCAAGATTAAGTTCGAGTTTCTGACCTTGTAGGTTTACCCTAAAGCCAACACCATTTACTTCTAATACTTTAGTAAAACCTTCAGAAACACCGGCTACCATATTAGCTACCAGTGTGCGCATTAGTCCATAATACTGGCCAAGCTCGGCTTCTTTTTCTTTGTCTGCAATCGTTAGTTCAAGACGGGTTTCTTTTTGTTCAATTACAAAACCATTCATTAATTTTTGCTTTAGCTCGCCCTTAGGACCAGCAACACTAACACTTAAACCATCAATAGTGACAGTAACATTTTCTGGTAATTCAATTGGTTGTTTGCCTATTCTACTCATAGCTCTACCATACCTTACAAATTAATTCGCCACCCACGCCTTTTTTGCGTGCATCACTACCGGTTAAAACTCCAGCTGGGGTAGAAAGAATAACAATACCACGACCACCTAAGACTGATGGAATTTCACTTTTTGGTGTATACATACGTCGCCCAGGTTTAGAAACTCGTTGTAACTTAGTGATTGGTTTTTTGGGCTGATTTAGCTTAAGAGCAATGTAAGTGAAGTTGTCTTGTTTAACTTCTTTTACATCAGAAATATAACCAGCGTTTAGAAGAATTTGGGCAATCGAAAGCTTCATCTTAGAACTTGGTACCAAGACGGTTTCTTTACCTGAATGCAATCCGTTTCGGATTCGAGTAAGCATATCTGCAATTGGATCTGTTGTCATCATAATAATTCTCCTACCAACTCGACTTCGTTAAACCTGGTATATTACCCTTGCTGGCTTGCTCACGGAACGTAATGCGAGAAAGGCCAAAGTCTCGTATATAACCCTTGCTACGTCCAGTTTGTGCACAGCGATTGTGGTGACGAATAGGGTTAGCATTGCGTGGCAATTTGGCCAAACCTTCTAAGTCGCCTTCGGCTTTTAATTGAGCTCGCTTGGCAGCATATTTTGCAGCCATAGCTTCTCTTTTCTTTTCTCGTTCTATAAGTGCTTTTCTGGCCATTACTTTGTTCCTTTCTCAAGTGGGAAACCCAATCCCCGTAAGAGTGCTTCAGCTTGTTCTGGGTTTTTTGCACTTGTTGTTATTGTTACTTGCAAACTTCCTCCTGCGGCATTATCGTCTTGGCTTAATTCTGGAAATACTGTCTGATCTGAAAAACCAATACTGTAATTGCCTTGAGGATCGAAACTTTTTACTGATAAACCACGAAAATCGCGCATTCGAGGAATAACAATAGAAATGAGTCGGTCTAAGAAGTTCCACATATACTCACCACGCAACGTTACTTTGGCACCAATTGGCATACCTTCGCGAAGTTTAAATGATGCGATTGAGTGACGAGCCTTGGTAATTACTGGTTTTTGACCAGTAATAGCGGTAAGGTTTTCGACTGCCATATCGAGATACTTACTATCTGCAACAGCTTTACCAACACCAACATTTACCACAATTTTTTCAATTTTTGGTATTTGGTGAACATTATCGAGCCCCAACTGAGTTTGCAAATCACCACGTACTTTAGTCTGATAAGTTTGAGCTAAACGATTCATTTGTTTGCTCCTTTTTTGGCTACCGGCTTCTTAGTAGCATTCTTGGTGTTTTTAAACTTCGAAACCTTGAATATCCGCTCTTTATTACCATCTTTACCAACTTTATAGCCAATTCTCGCTGGCTTGCCACTGGTAGGATCAAGTACCATAACTTTTGCAGCCAAGATGGGTTTGGTTAGTTCAACAATACCACCTTTAGGGTTTGATTGGCTTGGCTTGGTGTGTCGTTTCGCAACATTAACGCCTTCCACAATCACCTGGTTGGTTTTTGGCAAAACAACACTCACAGTACCGGTTTTACCTTTATCGCGGCCCGAGATAACCATTACTTTATCTTTCTTCTGAAGTTTCATAGCTAGAGTACCTCCGGTGCGAGTGAAATAATCTTCATATAACCAGCTTCGCGCAACTCACGGCAGACAGGACCAAAAATGCGAGTGCCTCGTGGTAGCTTGGCTTTATCAATAATAACTGCAGCATTTTCGTCAAAACGAATCACACTACCATCGCGGCGTACAATCTGCTTTGTGGTACGAACCACTACAGCTTGTACAACTTCTTTTTTCTTTACCGTACCAGTTGGAGTAGCGGTCTTTACCGAAGCCACTATAATGTCACCCACTCGGGCATAACGACGGCGACTACCGCCGAGTACCTTAATACAAGCAATTTCTTTTGCTCCAGTATTATCAGCTACTCGTAATCGGGTTTCAGCCTGTATCATAGCTATGCTCCTACCTTACTTAACACTTTGCTGACAGCAAAATGCTTATCATGGCTCATTGGTCGAGTTTCTACTATCTCAACACTATCTCCTACTTTGCAGGCATTTTTTTCGTCGTGAGCTTTAAATTTAGTGGTGACCGAGTAGCGTTTTTTATAAATTGGATGGGTTTTGCTGCGAACTACTTCAACAACAACGGTTTTGTCCATCTTATCTGACACTACTGTGCCGGTTAGTACGCGATTCATTTCTTTTCTCCTTGCAATTCTTGCTCTTTGAGTACAGTTAATACTCTGGCAATATCTTTCTTAATGCCATGAAGCGTCTTTACGTTTTTTACTTCTTTAGTTCTCATATCAATTAATGTCTTCGCATATTTTTCGCGCAGATCAGCTAAGTCTTTTTGCAACTCTTTCTGTGATTTATTGTGTAATTCTTTAGCCTTCATGGGTTTCTCCTGAGTGCGCTTTTACCATAAACTTGGTTTTTACAGGTAATTTCATGGCAGCCAGTCGCATAGCTTCTTTAGCAGTAGGTTCGTCCACACCATCCATTTCAAAAAGAATCTTACCAGCTTGTACTCTCGCCACGTAGTGATCGAGTGCACCTTTACCAGAACCCATTCTTACTTCGGCAGGCTTACGGGTAACTGGCACATCAGGAAAAATACGGATCCAGATTTTACCACCACGTTTTACGTAACGAGTCATAGCACGACGAGCTGCTTCGATTTGACGTGAGGTGATACGTTCATTGTCGAGACTCTTTAGCCCATAGCGGCCAAAGTCAATATTGGCACCTCTATTAGCAAGGCCTTTGTTGGTACCCTTCTGGGCTTTTCGATACTTGGTTTTTCTTGGCATTAACATCTTAGTTTATCCTTTGTAAATCCATACTTTAACACCAATCACACCATAGGTCGTTTGTGCCTGAGCAGTACCATATTCAATATCTGCTTTTATGGTATGTAGTGGAATACTTCCCTGTACGGCTGTTTCTCGGCGAGCCATTTCAGCACCATTTAAACGGCCTGAAACGCTCACTTTTGCACCAAGCATTCCAGATTTAACGGCAGCATCAACAGCGCCTTTAATAACACGGCGGAAAGCCATACGGCGTTCGAGCTGGCTAGCCACATTTTCAGCTACTAGCTGGGCAACGGCTTCTGGATTTTTAACTTCTTCGATGTTTAATTTAACATCGCTACCGGTAAGTTTTTTTAGAGCTGCCTTAATAGCTTCTGCTCCACTACCGCTACGACCAATTACCACACCGGGTTTACTGGTATTAATAATAACTGTTATCTGACCAGTTGAACGTTCGATTTCGATACTGGCTACGCCAGCACGAAAACCAAGCAAGCCAGCAACAGTTTCACGAATTTGCATATCTTGGTTTAGCTGAGTGCGAAAGTCTTTTTCGGCATACCATTTACTCTGCCAGTTACGACGAGTACTGAGTCGCATACTAATTGGATTTACTTTTTGACCCATTACTTGGTCTCCTTTGACTTAGTTGCTGGTTTTGCAGGTTTTTTTTCGGCTTCGGCAAGCACAACGGTAAGATGTGCACTAGGATGTTCAATGGCGTTTGCCATACCACGACTACGAGGACGAAAACGTTTTAGTTTGCTTCCTGTATCTACACGAATTTCAGAAATTACGAGATTGTCAGTATTAAGCTGATAATTATGCGTACCGTTTGCCACAGCAGAAGCAATAGCATCATAAACCATAGCAGCACTTTTTTGCGGCATAAACCGAAGTTGTTCTAAAGCAACGTTGGCTTTTTGACCACGTACCAAATCAGCACTAAGTCGCAGTTTTTGTGCAGAAATACTAAGATTTCGAGCTTTTGCGGTAACGTTCATTACTTGCCTCCCTCTTCGGCTTTGGCCAATTTACCACTGTGCCCTTTGAATTTACGGGTAGGTGAAAACTCGCCCAGTTTATGGCCAACCATATTCTCTGTAATAAATACTGGTACATGGGTTTTGCCATTATGTACAGCGATTGTTTTACCAACCATTTCAGGACTAATAGAGCTTGAGCGAGCCCAAGTTTTAATAATGGTTTTGTCTTCTGGAGAAAGTGCCACTACTTTTTTAAGTAGCTTGGCATCTACAAAAGGTCCTTTTTTTGTACTACGACTCATCGCTTACCTCTCTTTCGTCCTTTGACGATCATTGCATTAGAATATTTACGGCGTCGGGTTTTAAGGCCCAGAGCAGGTTTACCCCAAGGGGTTTTTGGATTCTTCAACCCAATTGGGCTACCACCTTCACCACCACCGTGTGGGTGATCTACAGGATTCATAGCTTTACCGCGCACAGCAGGCCGCCAACCCATATTGCGCTTACGACCAGCGCTACCAATTTTGATATTTTGGTGGTCGAGATTACCTATCTGGCCAATAGTAGCATGGCAGTCTTGGTGAATATATCGTACTTCGCCCGATGGAAGTTTTACTTGTACAAACTCACCTTCTTTAGCAGCAAGCTGAGCTTTGGCACCAGCACTGCGGGCTAACTGTGCACCGCTACCAGCTTGAAGCTCGATATTACAAATAATAGAACCTTGTGGAATGTCGCGCAGTTTAAGACGATTGCCAGAACGAATTTCAACTTCTTTACCAGCGCTCACGGTTTGTCCTATCTTCATTCCTGTAGTAGCTAAAATATATGCTTTGCTGTTGTCGCTCAGCTGTATAAGAGCAAGTCTGGCGCTACGATTTGGATCGTACTCAAACGCGACAATTTTTGCACCCTCTACACTGTCGAGTCGGAAGTCTACTACCCGCAGGTGTCTTTTAGCACCGCCACCACGGTGACGAGTGGTGATTTTGCCAGTATTATTTCGACCAGCTTTCTGTTTCTTGCTTACGAGCAATGATTTTTCTGGTTTCTTGCGAGTCAGTTTAGAGAAATCAGCAAAACTCATGTTTCGACGTGCACCAGTATTTGGTTTAACAGTTCGAGTAGCCATTATTTATTCTCCTCGGCATCAAAAATAGTAATTTTTTGACCTTCTTTTAGCTGTACAAAGGCTCTTTTGGTATCACGACGAGCACCTTTTACGCCTTTAAAACGTTTTACTTTACCATTAAGAATACTGGTACGCACAGCAACCACATTTACTTTAAATAGCTTAGCTACTTCAGAGGCAATTTCCATCTTATTTGCAGCCTTGTTAGCCTCAAACATATAGACACCATTAGCAGCCATATTCATGCTTTTTTCACTAATAATTGGTCGCAATTCTACTGCTTTCATTTGCTGCCTTTCGTAACTACTGATTTTTTAGTAGCCTTGCCATACTGTTTTTCGATGTCAGCGAGGGCTGATTTTTCAATAATAATCGTGTCGGCAATCATAATATCATACGCACGCAACTGATTAGGTCGAATTGCCATTACTCCTGGTACATTGGCGAGTGCCAATAAGGTTGGTTCGCTTAGAGCCGAAGCT
>JAKOQC010000186.1 GCA_029778565.1 bacterium | reverse complement strand
CAGGTCTAATTGCGATGCGTGCCCAAATTGGTGCAAGTAGGAGGCAGGTTGGGCAGCTTCTGGATCTGAGCACAGGTAACTTACACATCTTCGCTGGGATACCGGAACCGTGCCAAGTGCAACTTATGGGAGTTGTAGCTTCCAGCTCCCATTTGAAAACATTCTTAGAAACTTTTGGAAATGCTTGCTCTAACCAATCCTTACAGATCACAGTAACGCCAGGCTATTGCACTACGCCAAGCGGTCAAAACCTGGTTTATAGCATTGAAAAGGCCATTCTGACCGACTTTGCCGGGGCTGTAGAGACTAATCAGTATATGTTTGTTAGCACGGTAAATCTTATTGGATTAGGTCCGACAATCACCGTCAGTTAATGGCTGCCATGATAGAATGTTTAGAAAATTTAAAGAAATTTCTAATAAAGTTGCCGAGCAGGAATGGCGGCAAGTCTTAAATGAAAAAGAAACTCCAGCGCCTATCGCTGGAGAAAAACCTTTATTAAAAGGTTTAGTTAATCGCAACACCATTGCAGGTGTTGTTCTCGTCGAGCAGGGCGTTATACAAGATGTAGTTCCCATTCTGCGCCTATATAAAGTAGCTATCAGCGGTGGTCCGATTATCGTTTGTACCTATGCCGCTGATGCGACTAGTAGTAATTTCGGCGTTCAAGACCATTCTACTCTTGCCGTTGGTACAACAGTATGGGTTATTCGCACACCCGGTTCGCCTTACGGGGCCATCTTCGCTGTCCAGCCTGAATTATTAACCATTCCGGGAATGCGCATTTTGGATGAGTTAGTTTCCGGTAGTAACGTAGGCTATCTCACAGATAACTTGTACAAAAATATTTTTGAAAGAACAAGAAGGCGGGGATTAGCTGAATGGGATGGCAGTCATCTAGATTCGATACCGGGCGAATGGGTGAAAATGGCACATACCGGATTGGCCATTTTTGTTGACCCATTTCTAGTAGGAATCAGAGCTAATGAATATTGCGGTGTATGGGCAAATTATTTTGACTCTTTGTTACGAATAGCTGGATTAAATTACCAGAAATGGACAGGTGGTTCTGAAGAATTTGAATATTTAGACTGGAACCAATTCATTTCTTACAAAGGTTATGCTTATAACGTTGCAGGGCAGGCTGGTTCAAAAAGTGCAGCTGGTGATCCATTTTACATAATTAATGATACTTACTATCAGGATTTGGGTGTCCGGACTTCAGCAATAGAACCAAAGACGGCGGTTTTTGGAGAGACGCCGTTTTATTCGCGTTTTCCCGTACACAATAAACAAAGTTGGGGGGGTGTAATTGGTCAAGGTGGCTTAGAATTTGTAATATCAAACGGAATTGCTGATCTTTGGTCTGATAATTTTATACGTTCTAAGGTTCAAACCGCTAACACTGCAAGTGGATTTCACGTAGTACAAGCTGAAGGTGGAATTTTATTCGCAAAATACCCGCTTATTCCGTACGTAGCTAGAAAAGCTGACTTCGATGAAGAACTCTATGATCCAGAAGGGGAATGTGTTACCAGGGCACGCTATTTAACAGAACGTTTTAAAACCGGACTCCCAATTTGTGGATACGGTCTTTTAACAGCAGCAGAACGAAATTTACACGACATTCGAAATTATTTGTGTAATTGGGAGGCACTTGCAGGCGTATATGCTTATATCAATAAATTCAAAGTTTATACAGAAAAAGAAGTAAGAGACGCAATTG
>JAKOQC010000185.1 GCA_029778565.1 bacterium | reverse complement strand
GTAAAACAGCCACCAAGGTTCACTTACAATTCGTTTCGGGATGTGATGAGGCAAACTAATACCCGGCGGTGAGATGAAACCATGAGCAGCCCATCGCTCGCCGTCATGAATAATTATACCTTGAGCACCCTGTGCCAGTAGCCCCTTAAGAGCTTCACAACGAGAATGATCGTCAGACATAACTAGATCCAGCAATGCTTCGCTGGCTGGCTCCCAATACAGACCTGGAGGCAAATCGGGGGTTTTTGGTATCTTACCAGTAAAACGATATATTACATTGTTTCGCTTTCTCAATTTAGGAATAAACCTTATAATAGATTTTTTCAATGCGTTTCCTCCGGCATCACTTTGGATTTCAGGAGTTCAAATAGTATGCCCAGAGCACATTGACATACCTAAGTATACGAGGTATTATCCGGGCAAACCGGTTTATCTTAAAGTTTCCTCCAAGCGATGTAAAGCAGATACCGCTGCTATACCGTTACCATTTACTGAGTAAATCAAAGAACGAAAGTTTATACCAGATTGGCCGAGTATAACGTTATACCGAAATAATTTAAAAATAAATCGTCTCAAAGAATTATATATTAATTTATGACGAGACATTGGAGGATTAGGTTGTGGCAAGTTGACACTTCGAGATTGAACATAATGTTTGTGTAAACTCTTTTGAAAACGATGCTCCGGTGCGATACTTTGCCATAAATCTATTACAGCTTGATCACAAAAAGGAATGTACCAATCTAAACCATGCCAGTCATAAACCCGGACTGAATTAGCTATAAATTTCGCTTCACGTTCCTGCCATTCCCATGCTTCCAATATTCGTATATCCATTACTTTATCGTTATTTAATTCAGTGAGAGCAAACATTATGTCCTGGTAAACTTGTGCAAGATCCTCGTTTGTTAGGGCATAAGGTTGTAGCGAAAACCATTTGCCAATTAAATGACTAATAATTAAATCTGTTGATGGCTTATTTGCTTCTTCAGGTGAAGTACTAAATGCACCAACAACTGAACCAGCAACAATACCAGGTACGATTACACTCGAGTTAGTTATAATCCCCTTCTTTTTTAATTGCTGAATAGCAAACCAATCTTGAAGGTGTGGCAGGCTTGCCCAGTTGGAAGCAGCAATCTGGTAACAACGTAATGCATCAGACCGGTACCACCAGTAAGATAAACATGGGTTGCTATGGACATAATGCCAACAGAAGCCTAAATTTTTGGCAACCCGGCGAGAAATATCCACCTCCCACTTGGCACCTCCTGTGTTATAGGTAAAGCATAGTACATTATTATAACCCAATTCCTTTAACATCAAGGCGATCAGACGAGAATCATAGCCGCCGCTCAGAGGTATCACCGCCTGGCGACCATCCAACCAGGAAATTAACCGGCTGAAGGTATCTTCATATATACGATCTAATTTATGAAAAAGGTTAAATTTATTTGTATCCAGACCGCCACTTGGCCTAAACAAATAATAGCGTTCCTTATGCAATTTTCCAGTGGTACGATCATAGCTAAGCAACTCACCAGCCTGTAGTTGCCGAACATTGGGCATAAGAGTTCGTGACCCTAAAACGAAGCCAGCATGAAGAAACTCTGCCCGAGCCAGCGGATCTATAGTTCGATCTTCTACTTCTTTTCGCACAATTTCAGCTGAATCAGATATAATAAAATTACCAGAAGGTGTAAAACCGTAAAAAAGAGGTATAGTGCGAACACGGTCCACAGCAGCAAAAATCTTTCGAGGTGTTATTACTACTACGGCAAATAAACCGTTAGCCTGTTCTAATTGTTCCCTAAATGCAGTAGGAGTTTCTACATTAAAATGGGAAGCCAAAGAACGACCTTCAGAGACACTACCATCTACATGATGCGCGTAACCACGAACATAAACAGGGCCGCATTTATGCCATAAGGTACGTGGCCACGGAGAACCCGGAGGTTCTATAACTATTTTAACAGGCTTCTTTCCTTTAGATTTAACATCGGCACCGACCGCCACAGGAAAACACCCCCGATGAACAATGTTGAGCAGATTACTATTGATAAGCTAGATATATTGTTGGAAAACCAGTTTGGAAGTTGCTGAGATAGACAGTATAAAGCAATGGCAAAAGGTAAAACACAGATTACCTCTGTAATTATTAGCCGGAACCATTGATACAGCGATATTCCGCAATAGTGCATCAACACAGCATTAAACACAGCCCATACCAGTAAACTGCTTAATGAGTAACAGGCTACGGCCAAGATGGGATCGTCTAATCGGGAACCAATAATAATAGCCGATGAACGTATAACCAAAAGACTTATCTGAAAAATAAGTCCTTGTTTCTGTTTTTCCATAACTGAAACCAAAGTAGATATTGGCGAAGTAATAAATACTATTACTAACCAGGGAATCATCCATTGTGCATAAACGCCGGCCATCTTCCACTCTTGTCCGAAAAAAAAGGTGAAAAGTTGGGGAGCAACAACCGCCAGTAAAACCATGGGACCAAAACTAATCCGAACCAGGGCTTCAAATGCTTTTAAAGTGAGGACACCCAATCGATTATCTCTTCGTGCTTCAGCAGCATTGGCATGGAATACCTGTCCAATAGAGGTGCCTAACAGGTTCATGGGCATGTGTAGCACACGGTGTCCCAACATGTATAATCCTGCTACCGTTGGCGAAAACAATGCTGAAAACAATATCAGCGGTAATCGCGAACCGGCAGTGTTGGCTACTGCTGACCAGGTAGAATATAAAGGGAAATCACGGTACCGCCGGGCAGTCCAACGGATCCTGGTACGACGTATACGTTTAAGAGCAACAACATCCTCCCGTAAAGCACCAAAAAGAAGGCTCACCAAACCCGCAGCCTGCCCCACGATGTTGCCCAGGAGCAAGCCAATTGTTCCAAATTGTGCCAATCCCAAAG
>JAKOQC010000184.1 GCA_029778565.1 bacterium | reverse complement strand
GTTCTTTAAGTATTGTCTTAAGATCATCTTGTAGGTTTTGCTTATCAAGGTAAGCACTCAAAATATAAAAGTTGAAAATTGAAGAAAGTGCTGGATGATGTTTTAGAACTCCTTTTTCTCCTTTGTTTAACTAATCGTGGAAGTACTGTGTAGATTTGCCAAGATCATGGGTTAGCCCTATAAGATAGCCAGTGTTTAAGATAATTTCTTCATACAGATAATCGCTGGGTAGTGTCTGGTTTAATATTTTTTCGATCCTTCTGCTACGCTCAATAAATGATCTTGAAGCAACCTTCCTTTATGAGAACAAAGCTTTTCCGTGTTTACCGTATTCGTTTGCTCCTTTACATTAATACAAGCCTGCTACGTACGTAGCAGGCTTGTACAGTTTTGTAAACGTTACTGTGTTACTTGTTATACTTAATGGTAATTGTTTGAGACTTGTCGTCCCATATAACTTCTGCACCCAAGTTTTCTGCCACAAACCTTAACGGCACCATCGTTCTATCGTTGATAATCTGTGCTGGAACATCAAGTTGTTTAGCTACCCCATTTACCACCGCCTCATTGCTGTTGGCTATTAGTGCGATAGTTGTATTCTTAAGGAATATAGTAACTTTCTGTATAATGCCATTCCAAGTAACTTGCCCACCCATAGCTTCTATGATAGCTCTTATGGGTAATAATGTTCGTCCTTGGATAATTACAGGAACTGTACCTCTGCCAGGGTCTATCTCTTGTTTAACGCCATTAACTGTCATGAACGGGCTACCTATCTTTAAAACCATCGTCTCCGAGAAATTTTGGATTTTAACTGTTACAGCTACTTCATTTGAAGCAGGAGCTACTGAACTATCATTATGCAAAACCCTGACAATGTAGTAGTAAGTTTGATTGTCTTCCACTTCTTTATCGACATAAGTTGTGTTTTTGACAAACGCTAAAGCCTCATCGTATTTGCCAGGCTTAACAGTTCTATATACGTAGTATCCAGCAACGTTGCTTGTGTCTGTAGGAGGTTCCCACTGTAAAGTAACTTGACTCTTGTCTGAAGCTGCCTTTAGGTTTCGTGCTGGATAATTGTTCGTGGCAGTAGCTTGTATCATCTTATAAGTTCCGTTCGGTTTATCACTTGGATCCATTGATGCGAATAGTATACGAGAATCGTGCGGATTAACTCTAATTAAATTGCCTCCGTATGTTAGGTATGCTGGCGAACTTTTGTTGATATCAACCCATGTTTGTCCACCATCTATAGATTTATAAACGTAAGCGCTATAAATCGTGTAAACAGTTTTGGGATTACTGGGATCAATAGCTATACCTGTCGGTTCTGAG
>JAKOQC010000183.1 GCA_029778565.1 bacterium | reverse complement strand
CACTTGAGTTAAAATGCAACTGGCTTTCATAAAACCTATAAAGCCACCAGTTCCCATTTGAGCACTTGCTATAAAAGTATGCGATATTTGAACTTCAAAAGCACCGCAATTAGTTACATTGCAATGAGAAATATACCCCAATAGTCCCCCAACAGCACCAAACCCATACAGATAATTCATTCCATCTACATTGATTGTCACATTTTTGGCTACACAATTTGTTATTGTTGCAGTACCAGATGACAATTCAATGCCCCCCACTAAAGCTCCTACATAGTAACAAAAGGATGCAGGTTGGGGGTTGGAAATTTCCGATGTAATACTTACATTATTTAAATTGATATTTAGCAATTTAACGGTTGATGTTGTTAAAAATCCAAAAAGCCCTGCACCCCACTTAGGAGTGGGTGATTTCGGCACTACTCGTTGGTCTACGATGGTTAAGTTTTCTATCTTTTTGCCGCCACCATCATAAGTACCAGCAAAAGCATTTATCGGCTCCCAATTCGCATATCCCGATAAATCAATATCAGCTACCTGCTTAAAGTGCGCATCTAAATAATCCCGCACCCCGTTTAAATCGTCAGCTGTCTCTACCAGATAGGGGTCTTCTGCTGTACCGGTTCCATTTGCAAATATATAAGCCATTAAGCCTCACTCCTTTGTACCTTAGGCTTGCGCTTCAGCTTATATGGGAACATGATACTTCTGACCTCATATTCCCCCGCCCCAGAGTGCGTTATCTGCGGAACAATATACCGAAATCTTCTTAGTTCTCTTGGTATTCTGTACATCCGCACCCCGCCGTCCGAACCATAAAATGTAAGTTCTGTAAAGTCCTCGTAGTCCGGAGATAGGCAGAATGTAGCATGGGTTTCCATGTCCGGAGCCTCTTCTAAAAAGCATCGTTTGATTTTCTTTATTCGCTCTGGAGTCCCTAGGTCGATTGCCCTAGGCTCCCATACGGCCACAATGGGTTCCCCCATGTCGGTATCCCCTACATCCTGCTGACATACTGTTCCTTCGGCATTGTGGCCAGATAAAAGCACTTGGCTGGTGGCGTCCGATGTAAT
>JAKOQC010000182.1 GCA_029778565.1 bacterium | reverse complement strand
ATAAATTCCAGTTAATGCAGCACTGAACAATGTTAAGCCCCAAATTACTGGAGATTTTGCCCAAAGTGCCACTAAAATTTCGTCCTTAGAAATCATACCAGACAATGGCGGAATTCCAGCAATTGCTAATGTTCCGATTAAGAAAGTCCAATAGGTTACAGGAATTTTAGATTTTAAGCCTCCCATAAATCTCATATCTTGTTCTCCACTCATGGCGTGAATTACCGAACCAGCTCCTAAGAATAACAATGCTTTGAAAAAAGCGTGCGTCATTAAGTGGAACATAGCAGAAGTATAAGCTTCTACACCTAGTGCTATAAACATAAGTCCTAACTGAGAAACAGTAGAATATGCTAACACTTTTTTGATATCATTTTGTCTTAAACCGATGAATGCTGCAATTAATGAAGTAGCAAGACCAATTACAAGAATAAAGTCTAAAGTACTCGGTGAAAGATGATATAAGAAATTAGAACGTACTACTAAATAAATACCAGCTGTAACCATGGTTGCCGCGTGAATTAACGCTGAAACCGGAGTAGGACCAGCCATCGCATCTGGTAACCATGTAAATAAAGGAATCTGTGCAGATTTACCCATAGCTCCAATGAATAAACTAAGCGTGATAAACATAATCACCACTCCGTCAAATTCAAATTTTGAAGCGTTTTGTGCTACAGAAAGATAATCTAGTGCATTGGTTTGTGAAGCGATTAGGAAAATACCAATCAATAAACCAAGGTCACCAATTCTGTTCATTATGAAAGCTTTTCTAGCAGCTTTCCCATATTCTGTATTTTCGTACCAGAAACCAATCAGTAAGTAAGAACAAAGACCTACACCTTCCCAACCGATGAAAAGAATAAGGTAATTGCTTCCCATTACCAAAAGAAGCATGGAGAAAATAAATAAATTCAAATAGGTGAAAAACTTGTAGAAACCTTTGTCATGGCTCATGTAACCAATAGAGTACAAGTGAATTAAAGAACCAATTCCTGTAACAATCATCATCATCATTAATGATAATTGGTCTATTTGGAACCCGAAATTCACCTGAATTCCACCAATGGTGAACCATTCAAATGCTTTTACAATAACTGGTGTTCCGTTTGCAGGAAAACCTATAAAAATACTTACAGAAATTAGAAAAGCCGCGAATACTACTAAGGTAGCTAATCCGCCAACCAAAGCTTTTGGTAAGCGCTTTCCAAATAATCCGTTGATTACAAATCCAATCAAAGGAAGTAAAACGATTGCGTATACTAAATTTTCCATCTGCATTATCCTTTTAATTTGTTAAAAATACTTACATCTACATTTCTGGTATTTCTATACATCATAGTGATAATCGCTAGACCTACTGCAACTTCTGCAGCAGCCACTACCATGATAAAGAATACCAAAATTT